>CAZDXS010000213.1:0-2211 GCA_964509455.1 uncultured Enterobacteriaceae bacterium
GCGTCCTCTCCGGAGGCCATTTACCAGTCCCTGGAAAGTCGCCGGCGGCGGTTGGACGCCCGGCGGCAGGAGTTGGAGACCCTGGCGGCGGGCGACCAGGCAAGCATGGCGTTTTTCGGCAAGGAACTGGACCAGGAGGACATTGAAAACATGGAAGACGCCCCCGCCGCCGAGACGGACGCCGCCGAAGACGAGGTGCTTGACCAGGCCACCGCCGCCCGCTCTGTCACCGAGTTGCGGGCGGAGATAGACACGCTGGCAAAACTGGAGGCGATGGCGGGGGAGGTCAAGCACAGCCGCGACGACGCCAAGTGGACCGGACTGAACGGCCTGCTCAGCGAGAATATCTTCACCGGCGCCGGCGGCGCCTCGCCCGGGCAAAAGCTGGTCATTTTCACGGAGTACCGGGCCACGCTGGATTATCTGCAAGGGCGCATTACGACGTTGCTGGGACGCTCCGGGGAAGTGGTCGTGATTCACGGCGGCATCAACCGGAGCGCCCGCTTGAAAGCCCAGGAAGCGTTTCGCCACGACCCGCAGGTGCGGGTGTTGCTGGCCACGGACGCCGCGGGGGAAGGCATCAACTTGCAACGGGCGCACCTGATGGTGAACTATGACCTGCCTTGGAACCCGAACCGGCTGGAACAACGCTTCGGGCGCATTCACCGCATCGGACAAACCGAGGTTTGTCACTTGTGGAACCTGGTGGCGGAAGAGACCCGGGAGGGCGAGGTGTATCACTGCCTGTTGCAGAAGCTGGAGCAGGCGGGTGCGGCGCTGGGCGGGAAGGTGTTTGACGTGATTGGCAACGTTCAGTTCGAAGGCAAGTCCCTGCGCGAGTTGCTGATTGAGGCCATACGTTACGGCAACCGGCCCGAGGTGCGGGCGCGCCTGACCACGACCGTTAATCATACGCTGGACCGCGAGCATCTGCACAACCTGGTCGAAGAAAGCGCCCTGGCGCACGAGGTGATGGACGCCGGCCGCGTTCAGCGAATTCGCGCAAGGATGGAGCGTGACGCCGCCCGCAAACTACAACCGCACTACATCCAGTCGTTTTTCCTGGAGGCGTTTCAGCAACTCGGCGGCACGGCAAGGCAACGGGAGCCGCGCCGCTACCAGGTATCGCACGTGCCGGCGCTCGTCAAAGAACGCGCCCGGCGCATCGGCGCCGGCGAGCCGGTGAGTTCGAAGTACGAGCGCATCACTTTCGAAAAAGAGCTCAGAACGCTGCCGGAGAAACCGCCCGCGGCTTTTATCTGTCCAGGCCATCCCCTGTTGGACGCCGTCACCGACCTGACCCTGGAACAACACGAACATCTGCTCCGGCGCGGCGCGGTGCTGGTCGACGAGAGAGACGCCGGCGCCGCCCCTCGCGTGCTGTGTTGCTTAGAGCATGCCTTGCAAGACGGCGTTTTGACGGCGGCGGGCGAGCAGCGCGTCATCTCCAAGCGCATGCTCTACGTCGAGTTGGATGAGGGGGGAGGCGCTCGCCGCGTTCACTATTCGCCGTACCTGGATTATCGCCCTCTGAAAGAGGACGAGCCCGGCATCGCCGCGCTTCTCAAGCGCCCGGAGTGCGCCTGGGTGGGGGAGGCCCTGAAAGCCCGGGCCCGGCAATATGCGCTTGACCAGGTGGCGCCCGGGCACCTGAAAGAAGTGCGCGATGCCCGGCGGGAGCAAGTCAACAGGACCAAGGCCGCCGTGCGGGAGTGCCTCACCAAAGCAATCTACCACTGGGGCCTCCACGCCGAAGAATTGAGGGAGCGGGAGCGGGCGGGCAAGCCCGGTGGCGCACTCAATGCCGGCGAGGCGCGCAAACGCGTGGAGGAACTGGAGATCAGGCTGAAAAAGCGCATGGCGGAGCTGGAGCTTGAAGCCCAGGTGTCGTCCTTGCCGCCGGTAGTGTCAGGGGGCGCGTTGATCATCCCCCGCGGGTTACTCGAGGCGATGGCGGAAAAGACGAAAGCCCCGCCGCCGCGCCCCATTGACACCCAGACCTCCGCCAAGCGGGCGCGGGACATTGTTATGGAAGTGGAGAGGCGGTTGGGCTTCGATCCTGTTGACCGGGAGCTTGAAAAAGTAGGTTACGACATCGAGAGCCGCGACCCGAACACGGGCGGCTTGCGGTTCATCGAGGTGAAAGGGCGCGTCAGCGGCGCCGAAACGGTGACGGTGACCCGCAACGAAGTGTTGTTTGCCCTCAATCAT
>CAZDXS010000214.1:0-2997 GCA_964509455.1 uncultured Enterobacteriaceae bacterium
CCGCCGCAAACCGCCGCGCCGCTCGCCGTAACGCCGCCGCGCCGCCGGGCGACCCACCTGGCAGTAACGCTCCCCGGCGCCCGTCGCAACCTCAAGGGCGTCGTCCACCCAACGCCGTAGCACCGCCGCCCGTCCCGCCTCAAACGTCCAGCAGCGTCCCCTCGATGCGGCAGGAATACCCGCGAAACCGGGCAATCAGCGTCTCATCCTGGTTGGTGACCGTTACCTCGTACTCGCCGTAGCGTCCGTCCTGGGAAAGCCGCCGGGCAACGGCCGCCAGGCGGTCGCCGCCCCGCCCCGGACGCTTGTATTCGATGACGCACTTCTGCGCCACCGTGGACTGGTTGCGGCTGTTGCTGGCGAAAGCGAAAGCCGAGTCCGCCAGGCTGAAAATGAAGCCGCCGTGGCAGATGCCGTGACCGTTCAGCATGTCTTCCCGTATGGTCATCACGGCGCGGGCGTAGTCCGTGCGCACTTCTTCTATGGCAATGCCCATGGCGCGGGA
Organism: uncultured Enterobacteriaceae bacterium; assembly: GCA_964509455.1. Lineage (GTDB taxonomy): Bacteria > Pseudomonadota > Gammaproteobacteria > Eutrophobiales > Eutrophobiaceae > JAAXHV01. Next base: position 506 of record CAZDXS010000214.1, read on the forward strand.
CGCCTGGTCCTGCGCATACATGGCGGCGGCGCAGGCCCGCGCCAGGTCGTCGCCGCGCAGTTCAGTCATCGGCGCACCCCGCCAGCCGCCACCGAACGCAAGCGCGAGCAACATGAGCAACCGCGGCGCCGCGCAGCTCAGTCATCGGCGCACCCCGCCAGTCGCCGCCGAACGCAAGCGCACGCAACGCGCACAACATGAGCGGCCGCCGCGCCGCGCAGCTCAATCATCGGCGCGCTCCACCAGGGTGAGGATGTCGTAGTTGGCCACCGTCTTCTCATCCTGGTTCACCAGCTCCACCGCCCAGCGCACCACGCCGGTGGCGCGCGTCTCCTCCGGGCGCCGCTCTTTCTTCGTTTTCTGCTTGACGATGAGCCGCGCCTGTATGGTGTCGCCGACGCCCACGGGTTCGATGAAGCGCAGGTTTTCCAGGCCGTAGTTGGCCAGCACCGGCCCCGGCGCCGGGTCCACGAACAACCCGGCGGCTGCGGCAATGAGAAAATAGCCGTGCGCCACCCGCTTGCCGAACAGGGAGTCGCGGGCCGCGATCTCATCGAAGTGGGCGTAGAAGTGGTCGCCGCTCAGGCAACCGAAGTTGACAATGTCCGCCTCCGTCACGGTGCGGCGATGGGTGACGTAGGTCTCCCCCGGCTGCAACTCCTCCAAGCGCTTGCGAAACGGATGGCGGCCGTCTCCCGGCGGCGCGGCGGCGCCTTGGTGGTGTTCCCGGGTCAGCGCCGTCAGCGTGGTGGGCGAGCCTTGTATGGCGGTGCGTTGCATGTAGTGCTTGACGGCGCGGGCGCCGCCCAGCTCCTCGCCGCCGCCGGCGCGTCCCGGGCCGCCGTGCACCAGGGCGGGCAGGGGCGAGCCGTGGCCCGTGGAGGCCGCCGCGCAGTGGCGGTTCACCAGCAACAGGCGCCCGTGCCAGGCCGCCGTGCCCAGCGCCAGTTGCCGCGCCTCATCGTCGGCGGCGGTGAAGATGGAGCCCACCAGGCTGCCGCGCCCTTTTTTCACCAACTCGACGGCGTCTTCTGCGTCCTGGTACGGCATCACGGTGCAGACCGGGCCGAAAGCTTCCACCTCGTGGGGGGCGGCCGCCTCCTGGGGCCGGCGGCAATACAGCAGCGTGGCGGGAAAAAACGCGCCTTTTTCCCGGTCGCCGCCGCGCACCTCGAAATCCTGGTCGCCGCCGTGCACGATCTCGCCGGCTTCCGCCAAGGACGCCACGGCGTCCCACACGTCCTGGCGTTGCTCGCGTCCCACCAGGGGGCCCATCTTGACGCCCTCTACAGCCGGGTCGCCCAGGGGAACAGCGTCCAGCCGCCGCCGCAAGGCCTCCAGCACCGCATCCGCCCGGGCGGCGGGGACCAGGGCGCGGCGAATGGCGGTGCACTTCTGGCCCGCCTTGACCGTCATCTCCCGCACTGCTTCCTCGATGAACAGGTTAAACTCCGGCTCTTCCGGCGCCGCCGTCTCCCCCAGCAGGGAGAAATTCAGAGAATCCGCCTCCATGTTGAACGGCACGGCGGCGGCAAGCATCCGGGGGTGGGATTTCAGCTTGCGCCCCGTGGCGGCGGAGCCGGTGAACGTCACTACGTCTTGTTCCTCCAAGTGGTCCAGCAGGTCGCCGGCGCCGCCGCAGACCAGTTGCAAGGCGCCCGCCGGCAACACTGCACTCTCGACAATCTCCCGCACCATGGCCGCCGTCAGGTAGGAGGAAACGGTGGCCGGCTTGACCAGCACCGGCATGCCGGCGCAGAGGCTGGGCGCAATCTTCTCCAACATGCCCCAGCAAGGGAAGTTAAAAGCGTTGATGTGAACGGCAACGCCCTCGCGCGGGGTCAGCAGGTGCCGGCCGGTGAAGGTCCCGTCCTGGGACAGCCGCTCCTGGGCGCCTTCCACCAGGAACGGCTCGTCGGGAAACTCGCGCCGCGCCAGGCTGCTGTAGCTGAACAGCGTGCCGATGCCGCCCTCTATGTCGATCCAGCTGTCGGCGCGGGTGGCGCCGGTCCAGGCGGAGATTTCGTACAGCTTCTCCTTGCGCTCCAGCAAGTACTTTGCCAGGGCTTTCAGGCGCGCGGCGCGCTCGTGCATGGTCATCCCGCGCAGGGCGGGGCCGCCCACGCGCCGCCCGTAATCCAGCGCCGCCTGGAAATCGATGCCGGCGCTGGACGCCGTGCCGACGGGTTCGCCGGTGACGGCGTTGAGCACCTCCGTGCCGGGCGCTTCGCCGTTCACCCACTGGTTGTTGACAAAACTCTGTATTTTCACGTTCAGACTCCTCGTTGCCAGGTTTAATTCGCCCGCTGGACGGCGCCGCGGAACGGTGCCGGAAAACATCCGCCGCAACCACCGGCGGGAGACAATGCGTCAACCGGCCGCCCGCTGGACGGCGCCGCGAAACAGCGCCGAAAAACATCCGCCGCAACCGCCCCGCCGCCCGGCCCCCGCCCCGCCGCGGCCGCCGGCAAGCGGCGGCAAACGTCCGGCGG
>CAZDXS010000215.1:0-12998 GCA_964509455.1 uncultured Enterobacteriaceae bacterium
CGCCGAGACGAGACGCCACCCTCGATGCAGTACGAACACTTGCCAAAGCAAGTCTACCATCTACCGGGAAGGGGCGGATTACCCGGCCTACTCGGCGACCAGGCACAAGTATAGGGGCAAACAACTACGACGTGCAAGCGAATGTTGAAAATACTGGAATAAAACGGCCGCCGAGACGAGACGCCACCCTCGTTGCAGTACGCCGACGGCAACAAAACAGCGCCCGGCGGTCCGCCGTCGTTGCCACCCGTAATGCCAGGGAAGCGCTGTAATGTCCTCACTTGTGGAAACCTTGACGAAATCCTGGAAACCGTGGCGGCGCGAGCGGCCTGTCGCCGCCGGCCACAAAATTGAAGCATTTAAACTGGGCCTGCTCTTGCCCAGCGTACTGGATTATCTGAAGAGGAAACATAATGTGGAGGTGGAGAACGTAGCGGTGATCACCACGCGGGAAGTCCAGCACCATATAGCGAACAAGCACAGTTGCGCCGCGAAGCTGACGGAATCTGACTTGGACCGCTTGCCGGCAATCATCGCCGCCCCGAAAGCGGTGCTGTACGACACGAAAGACCCGGCCTTGCTGTACGTGTTCGCCCCGGCGGACAGAACCAAAAAGCGCTTGGGCAAGGTGGTGGTGCGGGTCAACTTCAGTGTGAAAACAAAATTTGAGGGGAAGCCTGGGGACCCCGAGAAGCTCAGGGGAGAAAGAATTATCGCCAACGTGGTGCGCACCGCCGGCTACGTAGATCCATTTAACTTGGAAGAACCACGCTATGAGCTGGTAGAGGGTGAGCTGAAATGAAACGGTCGCCGAGACGAGACGCCACCCTCGATGCAGTGCGCATGCCCGCCGAAGCAGACCTACCATCTACCGGGAAGGTGCGGATTACCCGGCCTACTCGGCGACCACGCACAAGTATAAGGGCAAACAACTACGACAGGCAAGCGAATGTTGAAAGGACTGGAATGAAACGGCCGCCGAGACGAGACGCCAGTCTGGTTGCGGTGCGCCGACCGCCGCCAAGCAACGCCCGCGCTTCCCGTAGGCCATGACTGCAGAATGGAAACTGTGGCGGCGCGAGCGGCCTGTCGCCGCCGGCCACAAAGTTGAAGCATTTAAACTGGGCAGGCTCCTGCCCGGCGTATTGGATTATCTGAAGAGGAAACATAATGTGGAGGTGGAGAACGTAGCGGTGATCACCACGCGGGAAGTCCAGCACCATATAGCGAATAAGCACAGCTTCGCCGCGAAGTTGACGGAAGCCGACTTGGACCGCATGCCGGCAATCATCGCCGCCCCGAAAGCAGTGCTGTACGACACGAAAGACCCGGCCTTGCTGTACGTGTTCGCCCCGGCGGACAGGACCAAAAGACGCTTGGGCAAGGTGGTGGTGCGATTCAACTTCAGTGTGAAAACAAAATTTGAGGGGAAGCCTGGGGATCCCGAGAAGCCCAGGGGAGAAAGAATTATCGCCAACGTGGTGCGCACCGCCGGCTATGTGCGTCTGGCCGACTTGAAAGAATCTCGCTACAAGCTGGCTGTAGGGAAACTGGAATGAAACGGCCGCCGAGACGAGACGCCACCCTCGTTGCAGTACGCTGGCCCGTCGAAACGGGCAAACCATCTACCGGGAAGGTGCGGATTACCCGGCCTACTCGGCGACCACGTGCAAGTATAGGGGCAAACAACTACGACGTGCAAGCGAACGCTGAAAAGACTGGAATGAAACGGTCGCCGAGACGAGACGCCACCCTCGTTGCAGTACGCTATAAACCTGCCGTAGCAGGCAAACCATCTACCGGGAAGGTGCGGATTACCCGGCCTACTCGGCGACCACGTACAAGTATAGGGGCAAACAACTACGACGTGCAAGCGAATGTTGAAAATACTGGAATGAAACGGCCGCCGAGACGAGACGCCACCCTCGATGCAGTACGCTGGCCCGTCGAAACGGGCAAACCATCTACCGGGAAGGTGCGGATTACCCGGCCTACTCGGCGACCAGGCACAAGTATAGGGGAAAACAACTACGACATGCAAGCAAATGCTGGGAGGGCTGGAATAAAACGGCCGCCGAGACGAGACGCCACCCTCGTTGCAGTGCGTTGGCCCGCCGAAGCGGGCGAACCATCTACCGGGAAGGTGCGGATTACCCGGCCTACTCGGCGACCAAGTGCAAGTGTAGGAAAAATATCTGCGGCATGCAAGCAAAAGCCGAGAGAACGGAATAAAACGGTCGCCGAGACGAGACGCCACCCTCGATGCAGTACGCCGTCCCGCCGAAGCGGGCAAACCATCTACCGGGAAGGTGCGGATTACCCGGCCTACTCGGCGACCACGTGTAAGTATAGGGGCAAACAACTACGACAGGCAAGCGAATGTTGAAAGGACTGGAATGAAACGGCCGCCGAGACGAGACGCCACCCTCGATGCAGTGCGCATGCCCGCCGAAGCAGACCTACCATCTACCGGGAAGGTGCGGATTACCCGGCCTACTCGGCGACCATGCACAAGTATAAGGGCAAACAACTACGACAGGCAAGCAAATGTTGAAAGGACTGGAATGAAACGGTCGCCGAGACGAGACGCCACCCTCGATGCAGTACGCATGCCCGCCGAAGCAGGCCTACCATCTACCGGGAAGGGGCGGATTACCCGGCCTACTCGGCGACCAAGCACAAGTATAGGGGCAAACAACTGCAACCTGCAAGCAAACGCCGGGGACAGGGACGGCCGAAGCAGGCGCTGAGCATAAAATTTCCGCCTAGGCGGGACGCGCCGGCCGTCCAAAACGACACGATGCCATGGCTCTGCGCCTCGCCGCGCGCAACAGCCTCGCGCAAGAACTGGCGCGAACCGCCCGCTTCCTGTAAAATGTCCCTTTCACCGGCGACAAACACCAACGTGGAGGCGGCGCAATGGGTCAACCAGGCTCGCAGGTTATTGACGAAGACGGGTTTCGCTCCAACGTAGCGATTGTCCTGTTCAACAGCGCGGGACAACTGTTCTGGGCCAAGCGGGTCGGCATGAACGCCTGGCAGTTCCCGCAGGGCGGCGTCAGGCCGGACGAGTCCTGCGAAGCGGCCATGTTTCGGGAACTGCGCGAAGAGGTGGGGCTGTTGCCCGAGCACGTGGAGGTGGTGGGCAGCACCCGCGACTGGTTGGAATACAGGTTGCCGGAGAGATACCTCAGGCACGACTCCAGCCCTCTTTGCATCGGTCAGAAACAACTCTGGTACCTGCTGAAATTCATCGGCGATGAGAACAACGTCGACTTGTCCGCCAGTCACCGCCCGGAGTTCGACCACTGGCGCTGGATAGACTTCTGGGAGCCCGTCGAGCGCGTTGTCTCTTTCAAAAGAGACGTCTACAAGCGCGCCTTAGAGGAGCTCAAGCCGCTGATGAAAGCCTGGAGCGGTTGCTGACCACTGCCGCGGCGCCGCGGTTATGAACCTGCACGTGCTGGGGGTCTGCGGCACTTTCATGGGCGGACCGGCGCAACTGGCGCAACAACTGGGACGCCGGGCGACCGGCAACGACGAGGACGCGCGCCCGCCCATGAGCGTGAGCGAGGCGTCGACCCGGGCGGACGCAACAGGGGCGCCGCGGTTATGAACCTGCACGTGCTGGGGGTCTGCGGCACTTTCATGGGCGGGCTGGCGCAGCTGGCGCAACAACTGGGACACCGGGTGACCGGCAGCGACAAGGACGTGTATCCGCCCATGAGCGAGGAGCTGGCGCGGGCGGGCATAGAAGCGGCGGCGGGTTACGACCCGGCCCGCATTCCCGCCGACACGGAACTGCTCATCGTCGGCAACGCCCTGTCCCGGGGCAACGCCGCCGTGGAGCGCGCGCTGGCGGAGAAGACGCCGTACATCTCGGGCCCGCAATGGCTGGCGGAGAACGTCCTGGCGGGGCGCCGGGTGCTGGCGGTTGCCGGCACCCACGGCAAAACCACCACGGCCGCCATGCTGGCCTGGATGTTGCAAGACGCGGGACTGGAACCGGGCTTTTTAATCGGCGGCGTGCCGGAGAACTTCGGGCGCTCCGCCGCCCTGGGCGCATCAAACCTGTTCGTGGTCGAGGCCGACGAATACGACACCGCGTTTTTCGACAAGCGCTCGAAGTTCATCCACTACCGCCCGGACGTGCTAATCATCAACAACATCGAGTACGACCATGCCGACATTTTCCCAGACACGGCCGCAATCATCACGCAGTTCCACCACTTGGTGAGAACCGTGCCCGCCAACGGCCGCATCATCGCCCGGGCGCAAGACCCGAACGTGGATGCGTTGCTGGAGCTGGGTTGCTGGTCGCCGGTGACCCGGTTCGGCGCCGGCGGCGACTGGCATACCGAGCCGCAAAACCTGGATTACTCGGCGTTCCAGGTGTTCGAGGGGACGCGCCGGGCGGCGCAGGCAACCAGTCCCCTGCCCGGAGAGCACAACGCCGACAATGCCCTGGCGGCCCTCATCGCGGCCGCGCAGGCAGGCGTCCCCCCGGCCGCCGCCGCCGACTTGTCCCGATTCAAGGGCGTGAAGCGCCGCTTGCAACTGCTGGCCACCGTGCGGGGCATTGCCGTCTATGATGATTTCGCCCACCACCCCACGGCCATCGCCCACTCGTTGCGCGCCATGAAAAACCGCATTGGCGAACAACGCCTCATTGCCGTGCTGGAGTTGCGCTCCAACACCATGAAGGCGGGTACGCACCGGAAAACCCTGGCCGCGGCCCTGGCGGCGGCGGATCGGGTGCACGTGCTGGACTCCCCGGGGCTGGACTGGGACCTGCGCGGCGCCCTGGCGGGGCTGGGCGCGGCGCTGCGGCTGGGCGCCGACGTGGAGGACGTCATCACGCAACTGGACAAAGAGGGAAAACAAGGCGATCATATTGTCATCATGAGCAACGGAGGATTTGAGAACATTCACCAGCGCCTGGCGGCGCGGCTGGCGGCATGAAAGACGCCATTCCCCTGTTTCCGTTGCATGCGGTGCTGTATCCGCAGTGCACCATGTCGTTGCGAATCTTCGAGCCCCGCTACCTGGACATGATCAGCGAGCAGATGAAGAACAACGCCGGCTTCGGCGTCTGCCAGATCAAGGAAGGGAGTGAAACGGGAACGGCGGCCGCGTGTTTCAACATCGGCGCCTACGCGCAGATTGTCGACTTTTCGCGGCGGACGGACGGCTTGCTGAACGTCGTCGTCACCGGCAAGCGGCGCTTTCGCATCCGCCGCGCCCGGACGCAGGACAACAACCTGCTGGTGGGGGAGGTGGACTGGCTGGCGGAAACCGGGGAAACGGAGGATGCCGAGCAGTACCCGTTGCTCCGCGACATCTACCTGCACCTAGTGGAGAACTACGACACCCCGTACCAGGCGGAAGATCACGCCGCCATTCGCGCCGCAACGCTGAGCTATCGCCTGGCGGAGTTCCTGCCCTTTGACGGCGCCGTGAAACAGGAGATCCTGCAAACGGACGCCACGGCCGGGCGCATGGAGTTGATCAGCGCGAACCTGCTGGATATGGAGATCGGGTTCGACCTGGAAAAACGCAACACCCCGCTCCAGTGACCCAACACGGCGGCGGCGCTCCCGGGTTGTTCAATCCCCGCTCAACGCCGTTGCAGCTGAGCGGACTGGCGCCCCTGCTGGCGGTCAGCGACACCGTCTTGTCCGGGCTGGCGACCGGCCTCGTCTTTCTCACCGTGTTGACGGCGGCCGGCGTGACCGCCTCCCTGTTGCGGCGCCTTATACCCCCTTCCCAAATGCATGTTTACCTGCTGCTCATCGCGGCAACCTGGGTGACGCTGGTTGACCTGTCCTTGCAGGCCTGGTGCTACCCGTTGCGGGAGCACCTGGGCGTTTATCTCTACGTCCTGGCGGTGAACGCGGCGCTGTTTCACCACCTGGAGCGCTCCTTTCTGACGGCTCCGCCCGGGCGCGGTGCCCGGGCCGGGTTGCGGGCCGGCGTCACGGCGACCGCGTTGCTGACCCTGGCGGGCGCGGCGCGGGAGCTGGCGGGACGGGGCAGCCTGCTGACGAACCCGGAACTGTTGCCCGGGATCGGCGCCCTAGCGCCCTCCCTGCAGATTGTGGACGGGGGACTGCACGTTGTCAACGGCGCCGCCGGCGCCCTGCTCATGGCCGGGCTGTTGCTGGGCGCCCACGGTTGCTTCCGGCTGTATTGCCGGCGCGCGCCCGCAACGCCCGGAACCTGATCCGCCCCCTTGAACAAGACGCGTCGCGAGCTGTTCTTTGCCCGGTTGCGGGACCGGGAACCCGCGCCCACGACGGAGTTGCGCTACGACAGCCCTTTCGAGTTGCTGACGGCCGTCATCTTGTCCGCCCAATCCACGGATGTAGGCGTCAACCGCGCCACGGAGAAACTGTTCAAGCGGGCCAACACGCCGCGGGACGTCCTGGAGTTGGGCGAGGACGGGTTGCGGCAGTACATAAAGACCATCGGGCTGTTCAACACCAAGGCCGCCAACATCATCAAGACCTGCCGCATCCTGGTCGACGAACACGCAGGCAAAGTGCCGGACAGCCGGGAAGCCCTGGAAAAACTGCCCGGGGTGGGACGAAAAACGGCCAACGTCATTTTAAACACGGCTTTCGGACATTTCACCATCGCCGTGGACACCCATATTTTTCGGGTGGCCAACAGGACCGGACTGGCGCCGGGAAAAAACGTGCTGGAGGTGGAGCGCGGCCTGCTAAAAAGAGTGCCCGGCGAGTACCTGCGGCACGCCCACCACTGGCTGATATTGCACGGGCGCTACACCTGCACGGCGCGCAAGCCGCGGTGCGGCGCCTGCCTGGTGCATGATTTATGCGGGTGGCGGGAGAAAGACCGGTTCAGCGAGGGCGAGGCGGCGGCCTGAGACGAGGCAAGCGAGCGGACGGCGCGGCGGGCGCGAAGCGGTTCGGCAAGAGCGGACGCACGGACTGAAGCGCGGGGCGCCGCGTTCAGCGCGGGGTGCCGCGCTCAGCGACCGCCGCCGGCCTTGACGCCGCGCACCAGCGGCACGAACCCCACCGGCTTCTACGCCGCGCCCGCACGGGATGAGGCGGGGCAGGCGGGCGGACGACGCGGCGGGCGCGAAGCGGTTTGGCAAGAGCGGACGCACGGACTGAAGCGCGGGGCGCCGCGTTCAGCGACCGCCGCCGGCCTTGACGCCGCGCACCAGCGGCACAAATCCCACCGGCTTCTACGCCGCGCCCGCACGGGATGAGGCGGGGCAAGCGGGCGGACGACGCGGTGGGCGCGAAGCGGTTCGGCAAGAGCGGACGCACGGACTGAAGCGCGGGGCGCCGCGCTCAGCGCGCGCCGCCGGCCTTGGCGCCGCGCACCAGCGGCACGAACCCCACCGGCAACACGTTCTCCTCTTCAATGGCGCCGGAGGGCTGTTTTTCCAGCACCCGCAACGACTGCGAACGACCTTGCGGCCCCACCGGAATCACCAGCCGCGCACCGGTTTTCAGTTGCCGCAGCAACGGCTCGGGCGTCTCCTCGGGGGCGGCCGTCACCAGGATGGCGTCGTAAGGCGCGTGTTCCTCCCAGCCGTTATAACCGTCGCCGATTTTCACGGTCACGTTATCGAAACCAAGACGCGCCAGGGCGCTTTCCGCCCGCCGGCCCAGCGTCTCGATGATTTCTATGGAATACACGCGGCGCACCAGGCGCGACAGCACGGCCGCCTGGTAGCCGGACCCGGTGCCCACTTCCAGCACCACGGAGTCGCCGTTCACCGCCGCCAGGTGCGTCATCAGCGCGACAATATAGGGCTGGGAAATCGTCTGCTCCTCGCCAATGGGCAACGGCCGGTTCAGGTAGGCGAAGCGGCGCAGGTACGCCGGCACGAACTCGTGGCGGGGCACGGCGTCCATGGCCGCCATGACTTTTTCATCCAGGCGCTCGATGCCGGTGTAACTGCTCGTGTCCGCCGCCATGGACTCGATGGCCCGCAGCATTTCGCGCCGCGCCGCGCCATACTCGTCCTGCGCCCCGCCGGCGGCGGAGCCAGGCGCCAGGAGGGCCGCCGCCAGGCAGGCAACCGCCAGGACCAGGGTGCGCCCTGTCCAGGGAGAGCCGGGCAACGCCGCGGCGGTAGTTGGGCGTTGCCGTCCGGCGAGCGGGGCGCCGCGCCCTGTCCGAAGCGAATCAGGCAACGCCGCCGCCCACGGTCAGCACCGAGCCGGTGATGTAGGAGGCCTCGGCGGACGCCAGGAACACCGCGGCCGCGGCCGCCTCGGACGGCACCCCGAAGCGTTGCAAGGGAATTTCATTACAGCGGGCCGCGTAATACTCACGCTCCATGACGTCCTCGGCGAAAGCAGTGGCAATCCAGCCCGGCGCCAGCACGTTGACCCGCACCTGCGGGGCGACGCTCTTGGCCAGGGACTTGCTGAATGCCTGCACGCCCCCCTTCACCGCGGCAAACATCTGGGGATTGGTTCCCGGGTAGCCCGTCAACGCCTGGTCCCAGGACATGTTGATGATCGCGCCGCTGCCTTGCTCGCGCATCAGGGGCGCAACGGCCCAGCAACAACGGATGGTTCCTTTCAGGTCAACGTCCACTAGGGCGTCCAGTTTTCGCTCGTCGCTCCAGGCGGCGCCGGCGCCGGTCAGGATATCCGCGCCGGCGTTGTTCACCCACACGTCGATGCGCCCAAACGCCGCCCTGGTCGCGTCCAACAAGCCCTGTACGGCCGCCGGGTCGGTAATGTCCGCCGCCAGCGCCAGCGCCGTGCCGCCGCCGGCCGTTATCTCGTCCGCCAGTTGTTCGGCGCTTTCCCGGGAGGCATTGTAGCCGGCCGCCACGCGCGCGCCTTCCGCGGCGCACGCCAGGGCAATGGCGCGCCCGATGCCGGAGCCGGCGCCGGTGATCACGGTAACCTTGTCCTGGAGTCGCGTCATAGCCGCTATTGTACCTTACAAGCCGGCGGCGGGTGCGGCGCGGGCCGGTGAGACAAGCAAGACAACGGGCGCGGCGGGCCGGGCGCCGGCCGAGCAACGGGGCAAGCGCCAGCCGCGCCGGACGGCGCCGCCAAGAGGCGAGCGCACGGCGAACGCGGCGAGCGGGGCCCAAGCGCCGGCGGCGGGAGCGCCGCGGCACGGCAACCGGGCGCAACAAGCAGGGCAACAGGCGGGACGGCGCACAACGGGGCTTGCATACCTTTGCGATTTTGTCCACACTGCCGTTTTCGCCGCTCGCCGCCGCGGCGCCCACCGCGGCGGTGCGCCCGCATTGTGAAGAACCCGTGACCCGGCAACCATCCATCAGCGTCATTATCCCCACCCGCGACCGTGCGGGACTGTTGCCCCGTTGCCTGAATTCGGTCTTCGCCCAGAGTCTCGCGCCGCTGGAAATCATCGTCATCGACGACGGCTCCACCGATGAGACCCGCTCCCTGCTGGCCCGGAACTATCCCCAGGTGCGACTGCTCGAGGGGCCGGGCCGGGGAGTCAGCGCGGCCCGCAACACGGGCATACGGGCGGCCGCGGGAGACTGGCTGGCCCTGCTCGACTCGGACGACAGTTGGTTTCCCCGCAAGCTGGAGCGCCAGGCCGCGGCCCTGGCGGACAATCCCGGGCACCGGGTCGCACACACCGATGAAATATGGATTCGCAACGGCGCACGGGTAAATCCAAAGTTGAAACACAAAAAATACGGCGGCTGGATCTTTCAGCGTTGCCTGCCGCTGTGCGTCATCTCCCCCTCGTCCGTGATGGTGCATCGACAGGTTTTTGAGCAGGTCGGCATGTTCGATGAGAACTTGCCGGTCTGCGAAGACTACGATTTGTGGTTGCGCATCTGCGCCCGCATGCCGGTGCTGTTCATTCCAGAGCCGCTGGTCACAAAATACGGCGGCCACGCCGACCAGCTTTCCCGGCGTTACCGGGGCATGGACCGCTACCGCATCCTGGCCCTGGACAAGGTGCTCAACAAGGCGAACCTGTCCCCTGCCGACCGCCGGGCGGCCGTTGACATGTTGCTCAGCAAAGCGGCCATTTACCTGGCCGGCGCCCGCAAGCACGGCAACCGGGCGTTCGTACCAGAATGCGCGGCCATGCTGGCCCGCTACGGCGGCTCGCCCCGCGGCGGCGGGGGGCAAGCTGCCGCCGACAGGACATCGCGCTCCGCCTCGCGCCCGGCGCCCGACCCAGCGCCCGACCCGACGCCGGGGTAACCGCGAATGTTGCACATCATCTGCGCCCTGAAACCAGAAGCCGCGCCCCTGCTGGATCATTTCAGGCTGCGGCCGCAGGCAACCCCGAGCGGGGCGCCGCGCATCTACCAGGACCGGGACGCGACCATCAGCCTCACCCGGTGCGGCATGGGCGCGGCCGCGGCCGCGGCGGCCGCGGACTTCACCCGCGAGTATTTCCAGGCGGACAAGACCCACGCCTGGCTCAACACGGGAGTGGCCGGCCACGCCGACCTGCCGCTGGGACAGGCGGTCTTCATCAAGAAAGTCACCGATGCCGCGACGCGGCAAAGCTGGTTCCCATCCCGCGCCTTCGCCACCGTCTTGCCCGCCTGCGACCTGGTCACCTTAGAGCGCCCCGGCCGGGCCTACCAGGCGGAAGTCTTTGACATGGAATGCGCCGGTTTTTTCCGGGCGGTGACGAAATTCGCCACCCTGGAGCTGGTACATTCCATAAAAATCATCTCGGACAATGCCGCGCAACCCATGGAGCAGGTGCGCCCGGCACTGATTCGCCGGCTGGTGGCGCAAAACCTGCCCGCCATAGAGGATGTCGCAAAACAGTTGCAAACACTGGCCGCCGTGTTGCGGCCCGACAGCCGGGCGGAGCGGGACTTCGCCGCGCTCACGGCCCGCCGGCGCTTCAGCGTCAGCCGGCAACACCAGTTGCGGGAGTTGCTCAAAAAATGGCGCGCCCGTTGTCCCGAGGCGCCGGGGTTGCCCGCAGGGCTGGAGACGGCGCACTCCCCCGAGCAACTGCTGGAGCGCCTGCGGGACCAGCTGGAACGGGCACCGTTGCGCTTGCGCCCGCCGCCGCGCGGCGACCATGATTGACCAGATCTACGTGGAGCGGGCCGTGGCGACCCATCCGCGAACCCGCGCAACTGCCGGCGCGCCTGCGGGACCAGCTGGAACGGGCACCGGTGCGCCTGCGCCCGCCGCCGCGCGGCGACCATGATTGACCAGATCTACGTGGCGCGGGCCGTGGCGACCCACCCGCGAACCCGCGCAACTGCCGGCGCGTCTGCGGGACCAGCTGGAACGGGCGCCGTTGCGCCTGCGCCCGCCGCCGCGAGGCGACCATGATTGACCAGATCTACGTGGCGCGGGCCGTGGCGACCCATCCGCGAACCCGCGCAACTGCCGGTGCGCCTGCGAGACCCGCTGGGGCGGGCGCCGCGGCCCCTGTGCACGCCGGGCACGGCGACCATGATTGACCAAATCTACGTGGAGCGATCCGTGGCGACCCATCCACGAACCCGCGCAACTGCCGGCGCGTCTCCGGGACCCGCTGGAGCGGGCGCCGCGGCCCCTGTGCACGCCGCCGCGAGGCGACCATGATTGACCAGATCTACGTAGAGCGGGCCGTGAGGGCTCACCCGCGAACCCGCGCCATCCTGAAACGCTTTTCCCGGGCCGTGGTGACGGAATGTGAGCGCTACGGCGAAATCTTCAACCGCCGCGGGCAGAACTTTCGTCTGCAAAAGCGCAACCCCGCCCTGGTGCTGGCGGAGAAATTCGGGCGCTGCGTGTTGCCGGCGCCGCCCGAATACGCCATTGGCGGTGCGCAGAACTACTACTTTTCCCATGCGCTGAATTGCCCGTATGACTGCCGCTACTGCTTCTTGCAGGGCATGTACCGCTCGGCGCATTACGTTCTGTTCGTGAACTACGAGCGCTTCATGGACGCCATTGAGGAAACCGCGGCAGGCGCGGGCGACGCCTCCGTCCATTTCTTCTCCGGCTACGACTGCGACAGCCTGGCCCTGGACCGGGTCAGCGGTTTTACCCAGGCGTTTCTGCCCGTGTTCAGGCGACATCCCCAGGCCTTGCTGGAGTTGCGCACCAAGAGCGTCCAAATCCGCTCCCTGCTGGCGCAGGAGCCCTTGCCCAACTGCGTCGTCGCCTACAGCTTCACGCCGCCGGCCATCGCCGCGGCCCTGGAGCACGGGGCGCCGCCGGTAGGCAGCCGCATTCGCGCCCTGCGCCGCTTGCAAGAACGAGGCTGGCTGATCGGACTGCGGTTTGACCCGCTCATTTACCATGACAGCGCATTGGCGCAGTACCAGGCGCTGTTCGCCCGCATCTTCGAACACCTAGACGCGGACGGGTTGCACTCGGTCAGCCTGGGCGGTTTTCGCCTGCCGCGGCCGTTCTATCGCACCCTGGCGCGCCTCTACCCGGAGGACGCCTTGTTTTCCTCGCCCCTGGAGGAGACGGAGCCCGGCATGGTCGCCTACCGGCAAGACCTGCAAGATGAGTTAATGTCGTTCTGCGCCCGCGCCCTGCTGGAATACGTACCCGAAGAACGGCTGTTCCCCTGCCAGCCGTTGCCCCCAGGGACGGTGATGCCGGCGCGGCAGGCGGCGGCGCCAGGGGCGCGAACAGATCGCTGAATCCGGCCCCGCACTTGACCCGGACGGCAACGGCGGCGGCAGGGACGGGAACGGCGGCGCAACAAGCGGCGGCTCCAGGGGCGCGAACAGCCCGCTGAACCCGGCCCCGCACTTGACCCGGACGGGAACAGCGCCGGCGGCGCAACAAGCGGCGGCGGCTCCAGGGGCGCGAACAAGTTGCTGAATCCCGCCTTGCCCCGGCCGGCGGCGCATTCATCCATGAGGCCCCACACCCGACCCGGGCGGCAACGGCGGCGAACTCCTGCAATGAAATCCGGGGCGCAACGGCAACAGGCCGCGACTACTCCAGCGGCCCCACCAGCTCGTTGAACTCGCCCCTGACCCGGGCGGCAACGGCGGCGAACTCGTCCATGAAGTCCTGCGC
>CAZDXS010000216.1:0-10443 GCA_964509455.1 uncultured Enterobacteriaceae bacterium
ACGGGCGGTGCCCCGGGGGCGGAGGCAACCAGAGGCGCCGCCGCGGCAACAGCAGGCGGGCGTCAGTCCAGCCATTCGGCGGCCCGGCGCGCGAAGTACGTCAAGCCCCCATCGGTGCCGGCGTGGGCTGGCACACACGGCCAGGGCAACACCCTGCACGCTTTCAGCAACCCGGCCGCCAACGACCCCGAGCTGGGCGCCGTTTACGACGCCAGGGCGGCCTGGCGCTCCCGGCAAAGCCTGCTGAACTTCCCAGACGAGCTGTCCGAGGGGTAACGCTCCAGGCGGCGAGGGCGCTCTGGGTCGCCGGCGAGGCAACGGCAGACGGGCGTCAGTCCAGCCGTTCGGCGGCCTGGCGCACGAAGTACGTCAGGACCCCATCCGGCGCCGGCGTGGGCTGGCAGACACGTTCAGGGCAACACCTTGCCTGTTTTCAGCAACCCGGCCGCCAACGACCCCGAACTGGGCGCCGTTTACGACGCCAGGGCGGCCCGGCGCTCCTAACAAAGCCTGCTGAACTTCCTGGACGAGCTGTTCGAGGAGTAACGTCCCGTACGGGCGGTGCCCCGGGGGCGGAGGCAACCAGAGGCGCCGCCGCGGCAACAGCAGGCGGGCGTCAGTCCAGCCGTTCGGCGGCCCGGCGCTCCCGGCAAAGCCTGCTAAACTTCCTGGCCGAGCGGTTCTGAGGAGTAACGTCCCGGGCGGGCGGTGTCCGGGGGCGGCGGAGACAACCAGAGGCGCCGGCCCGGCAACGGCAGGCGGGCGTCAGTCCAGCCACTCGGCGGCCTGGCGCGCGAAATACGTCATACTCCCATCGGCGCCGGCGCGGCCTGGCACACACGGCCAGGGCAACACCTTAGCTGCTTTCAGCAACCCGACCGCCAACGACCCCGAACCGGGCACCGTTTACGACGCCAGGGCGGCCCAGAGCTCCTAACAGATCCTGCTGAACTTCCCAGACGAGCGGTTCGAGGAGTAAGGTTCTGGGCGGCGGGCGCGACCGGGACCGACGCCGCGGCAACGGCAGGCGGGCGTCAGTCCAGCCATTCGGCGGCCTGGCGCGCGAAGTACGTCAGCACCCCATCGGCGCCGGCGCGCTTGAAAGCCAGCAGGGTCTCCAGCACCGCCGCCTTCTCGTCCAGCCACCCCTGCGCCGCGGCGGCTTTTATCATGGCGTACTCGCCGCTGACGTTATAGGCAAACGTGGGCATGCCGAACCGGGTTTTTATCCGGTGAATAATATCCAGGTACGGCAACCCCGGCTTCACCATCACCATGTCCGCGCCTTCGCTGACGTCCAGATCCGCCTCCCGCAGGGCCTCGGCGGCATTGGCGGGGTCCAGCTGGTAGGTCTGCTTGCCGCCCTTGCCCAGGTTCGCCGCCGAACCGACGGCGTCCCGAAACGGGCCGTAGAACCCGGAGGCGTATTTCGCCGAGTAGGCGAGTATGCGGGTATTCACGTGACCGGCTTGCTCTAAGGCCTGGCGAACGGCGCCGACGCGACCGTCCATCATATCGGAAGGCGCGACAATATCGACTCCGGCCGCGGCCTGGGACAGGGCCTGGCGCACCAGCACCTCAACGGTGGGATCGTTGACGACATAGCCCTGCTCGTCCAGCAACCCGTCATGGCCGTGCGTGGTGAACGGGTCCAGGGCCACGTCGGCGATGACGCCAAGCCCGGGCAGGGCGGCTTTCAGTTCGCCCGCCGCAACTTGCACCAGCCCGTTCGGGTTCCAGGACTCCCTGCCGTCCTCGGTTTTTTTCTTCTCGGGAACAACGGGAAACAGGGCCAAGGCGGGAATTCCCAGCTCTGCGACCGCCGCCGCCTCGGCGAGCAACTGGTCAACGCTGAGGCGCGAGACGCCCGGCATGGAAGCCACCGGCTCGCGCAGGCCGGCGCCCTCCATGACAAACACGGGCCAGACAAGATCGGCCGCCGTGAACGTTGCCTCGCGCACCAGCCGGCGGATGAACTCATGTTCGCGCAGGCGTCGCGGGCGCCGCGCCTGGACGGTTGTTTTTTGCACACTCACCTCAGCCGCGCACTGTCGGACAAACTCCAGCCCAACCGCGCAGGGCAACCCCGGCGGCGGGACGTTGCGCTGCGGCAAGGCGCCGTGCGACAGAACCCCCGGCAGGCGGGGACTTCCCGTCGGGCAAGCCGGGCCGCCGGCCGACGCTTACAGGAACAGGTCGGACAGGGGCACCTCCAGGTCAAACCACAACCTGTGGTCAGTGCCGCCGCGGCCGTGGTTGGCCCAGCTGTCGTCATACTCCCGGCGCTCGCCCTTGACATGCAAAAGCAACCCGGATTCCAGTTGCGCCCGCGCACCCAGGCTGTAAATGTAGTTGCCGCCCTGGCCCAGGTCCAGTGCGCCGTAAGGCGTCAGCAGTCCCCGCCATAAGCCGATGCCGTAGCCGGCCTCGGCGCGCGTCCACATCGCCAGGGCGGACTGGTCGGCGCGATAATCAACGGCGGCGCCGCGCAAGTCAGCGCCCCACGGTTGCGCCGCGGCGTTGCTGCCCGGCAGGCCGTAGTTCGTTCCCAGGCGGGCCGACCAGCCCATCCCGCCGGCCGCCGGGTCCAACGCCAGAACGCCGTGCACGCTCCAGTCATGCATGTCGCCCTCGTGAACCAGCAGGGTGCGGCCGCGCATGATCAGGTTCCACCGACCCTGGGCGTAGCGCAGGCCGGCCAAGGTCTCCACGCCAAAACCTTCGGCGCCGTCGCCGCTGTCGTAACGCGCACCCACCTCCAGCTCCGGACGCAACATCCCGTGGTCCGCCAACGAAAACTCATAAGCGCCCCCTATGGCCAAGCGCCCGCCGCTGGCCTCTACATCCGTTTCTTCGATGTTTGCGCCGTTTTCGTCCAGTTTCAGCCAGGTCGCCCAGCCCTCTGCTTTCAGGCGGAAAGACGCCATGGAATCGCTCTGCTCCGTCAGCTGCAGGCTGCCGCCCGCCGCTGCCGTGGACAGGGAACTATCGCTCTCCTCCCGTTGCAATGCGTTGGAGCTGAAGTCCTCTATGGTCGTCTCCCCCCAGTTGTAGCCGGCCGTCGCCCACAGCTGAACCCGCTCGTCCCAGAACCAGGCCAGGTACGGATGAATTCCCACCATGCGCGTCTGGTACTGGCTCTCCCTGCCGTCGCCGCGACCGTCCACGTAGTCAAAGCGGCCGTCAAACCAGGACAACGCGGCGCCCACCGCCATGCTCTCGCCCATCAGGAGGTTGCCGCCCACGTGCACGGAGCGCACAAAGTTGGCCCAGTCTATGGGGTCGCGCCCGGTCTCATCGACCATGTCCCGGTATTCGCCACCGGTGCATGCGGTGAAACTGCTGGAGGCGTCGCCGCTGCCAGGTTCCATGGCCTCGTCAATGCATTCCGTCACCGCGTTGCGCGCCCCGGCGCCAAAAGGCCGCGCCAGCTCCGGCAGAAGCGTCTCGCTCACCGTGGTCCAGCGTTGCGCCTGCGTCAGTTCCTGGTCGGCCAGGTCCTGGGCATGGGACAAGGCGCTCAGGCCGGGCAACAGCAACGCAACCAGGGCAAGGCGTTGTGCAATGCGGCGCCCACCGCTCGGCGCCGCGGGCGGGACAGGAGAAACAGCCGGAATATTCTCTACGGTTCGCAGTTCAGTCGTCGGTCGTATCATTTTCATTCCTCCTCTTCAAAATGGGACGGCGCTGCCGCGAATTTCTCGCAGGGTCGGATGTTGACCGGCGCACTCCCTGCAGTCTGGAAATTTCTGCACGGCTTCGCAGTCATCATCAGGCCAAACCAGGCAACGCCGGGCGGGTTGCCCCACCACTTCGTCCGATGATACTCCAGCGGCGCGCGCAAAGCAAGCGCCCGGCCGCGAATGTCAACCAAAACCCGGAATGTCGTCTTTTCGCCAAAATAAAAACATCGTCCCCGGCTGCCTTGAAGCGGTGGCGGAGCCGGGGTCTCCGGCCCGGTTTTGGCGTTGCCGGCGGGCGGCCGCGCCTGGCGCGGAGTTGAAGTTATCCGCATCGGGCATTGAGCGCCGCCCGCCCCGGGCGACGCGAACCGGCGCGCGCCGGCGGAAAAGGTGGCGCAACGCCCGGGTTACGGCTATCATAGCGGTTCCTGAGCGAACGACCCCCAACCAAGCACGACGACATGTACGATTTTCTGACCCGGTGGTACAAGCGGTATTTCACCGATCCCCAAGCCGCCCTGTTGGTGGTGTTGCTGGCGGTCGGCTTCATTGTTCTTTACTTCATGGGCGGCATGCTGGCGCCGTTGCTGGCGGCGGTGGTGATTGCCTACATGCTGGAGGGCCCCATCGCCAAGCTGACCAGCGGCTACATGTCGCGCGGGCCGGCCGTGTCCCTGGTGTTTCTGCTGTTCGTGCTGTTCATGTGCTTCATCGTCATCGGCCTGTTGCCCATACTCTCCGGGCAGGCCAGCCAGTTTTTCCAGGAGTTGCCCGGCATGATCAGCCGCGGCCAGGAGTTGTTGTTGCGCCTGCCGGAAAAATACCCTGGCGTCATCTCCGCGGAACTGGTGAACGAGGTGGGGCTTACCCTGCGGCGCGGCGTCAGCGGTTTCGGCCAGGGCCTGGTGTCCTTTTCCGTGGAGTCCATACCCGCCATCATCACGGTGCTGGTATACTTGGTGCTGGTGCCGCTGATGATTTTTTTCTTTTTGAAAGACAAGGACGCCATCCTGGACTGGCTGAATCGCTTCTTGCCCAGCGACCGGAGCCTGGTCGCCGACCTGTGGCGGGAAATGGACGCGCAAATCGGCAACTACATACGCGGCAAGATCTACGAGATCATCATCGTCGGCGCATCGGCGTACCTGGTGTTCAGCCTGTTCGGCCTGAACTACGCCCCCCTGCTGGCCGGCACGGTGGGGCTGTCCGTGCTGATTCCCTACGTGGGCGCCGCGGTGGTCACGGTGCCGGTGGCGCTGGTGGCATGGTTTCAATGGGGGTTTGGCCCGGTATTCGCCTGGCTGATCGCGGCGTATTTCGTCTTGCAGTTCCTGGACGGCAACGTCCTGGTTCCCATCCTGTTCTCGGACATCGTCAACCTGCACCCGGTGGCAATCATCAGCGCCATCCTGGTCTTTGGCGGCCTGTGGGGCTTCTGGGGAGTGTTTTTCGCCATCCCGCTGGCAACGCTGGTGAAAGCCCTGCTGAATATCTGGCCCACCCGGGAGGAGGAAGAGGCGGCCGCCGCCGCCGGCTGAGGCGGAAACGAAGCGCTGGCCGGCGCAGCGTCCCCTGCCGGTGCGGCAGGGTCAGGCGGTGTAGCGGGGCGCAGAAACCCCGGGGCGAAAACCCCGGCGGCCTGTCCCGCCCGGTTCCCGGGCCGCCGCCGGCGCTTTCTGGGCGCGTCCTGTCACCGAGACCTTACGCCATTCCCGGCGCAAGGTTCCCTGCCGGTCCGGCAGGGTCAGGCGGTGTAGCGGGGCGCAGAAACCCCGGGGCGAAAAGACCCGACGGCCTACCCCGCCAGTTCCCGGGCCGCCGCCGGCGCTTCCTGGGCGCGTCCTGTCACCGAGACCTTACGCCATTCCCGGCGCTACGTCCCCTGCCGGTCCGGCAGGGTCAGGTGGTGTAGCGGGGCGCAGAAAACCCGGGGCGAAAAGACCCGGCGGCCTACCCCGCCAGTTCCCGGGCCGCCGCCAGCACCTCCTGGACGTGTCCTTTCACCGAGACCTTACGCCATTCCCGGCGCAAGGTTCCCTGCCGGTCCAGCAAGAACGTGCTGCGCTGAATGCCCCGCACTTTCTTGCCGAACATGGTTTTCCCCTTGATCACGTCGAACAGCGCACACAGTTGTTCGTCCTGGTCCGACAGCAGGTCGAACGGAAACGCCTGGCCCGCCTTGAACTTTTCATGGGACTTGATGCTGTCCCGGGAAACGCCCAGAACCACGGTCCCGGCGGCCTGGAACTCCTTGATGTGATCGCGAAAGTCCCGCCCTTCCAGGGTGCAACCGGGCGTGTTGTCCCGGGGATAGAAGAACAGGACCACGTTGTTGCCGCGCAGGTCGGACAACCTGACGGTCTTGTCGCCGGTGGCGGGAAGCTCAAAATCCGGCACTTTTTTGCCTGTTGTCGGGGCGCTCATGTTGTCTAGCGGGAAATCTCGTCTATGGCGGAAGCGGGGTCAAGCCGCGCATTGTACCCGTTTATTTGACCGGTTCAATGATCGCATCCAGGTTCAAGTGGTCACAGAACTCCAGGAAGTTGTTGCGCAGCATCGAAATGGAGAGCTCCACCGGTATGTGGATGGTCAGATGCAAGGAGAACATGGCGGCGCCGGTATGGGACGCCTCGTACGTCGTGGTGTGTAAATCGCGTATGTGAATCCCGTTTTCCAGGATGAACTTGACAATCTTGTTGACCACGCCGGGCCGGTCGCCGCAGATGACGTCTATGGCGTAGGGCAACAGGTCTTTTTCGGGTTTTTTCAACTCGGTGCGGCGCACGTTGACGGACAGGTCCTCTTCCTGGTCCAACCTCTTCAACGCCTCTTCAACCTTGCCCACCGCATGCCAGTTGCCGGACAGCAACAACAGCATGGAGAACTCCTGCCCCAACATGCTGATGCGGCTTTCCTGGATGTTGCAACCACACTCCGTGATGACGCCGGTCAGGCGTTCCGGCAGGGCCGGTTCATGCCTGCCGATTACGGTAATGGCCAGGTACTGGGACATTCTTGCGGACTGGGCGGACAACGAGTGAGTGAAGAGCGGCGCCTTACCTGCGGCAGGTCGGCCCGGCGGTTGCCGCCGACGTTGTTGCCCCCGCCGCGTCCCCGAGTGCGACCTCCACGGCGGCCCGCACCGCCTGCCGGTCGCCATGCACGGCAGGCAACCGGCGCTCCACCGGCGCGGGCGGCCGCGCCGGGGAACCAACGCGGCGTTTAATTTGTCTTGTCATTAGCGGGGCAAGCAAGTAGTATACGGCTCATTATACCAGCACAAGCAGGTCTCCTCGCATCATATTTCAACGGAACGACGGGCCGCACGGTCCCGCCGCGCTGATACGAAACAACAAACGCCAATGTTTACAGGCAGCCTGGTCGCCATCGTCACCCCCATGAAGAGCGGGGTCAAACCGGACACTCCCCTGGACCGGCAGGGCTTGGAGCGTCTGCTTGAGTTCCATATTGAAAACGGGTCGGACGGCATTGTCGCCGTCGGCACCACCGGTGAATCCGCCACCCTCACGCCGGCGGAGCACTGCGACCTCATCGGCCAGGCGGTATCCATTGTCAACGGCCGCCTACCGGTTATCGCCGGCACCGGCGCCAACTCCACCATGGAGGCCATGGAACTGACCGCCTGCGCCAGGGACGCGGGCGCAGACGCTTGCCTGCTGGTCACGCCGTACTACAACAAGCCCACCCAGGCGGGCCTGTATGAGCATTTCATGACCATCGCCGACAGCGTGGACATTCCGCAGATCCTGTACAACGTTCCCGGGCGCACGGCATGCGACATGTTGCCGGAGACCGTGGCCAGGCTGGCGCCGCACGACAACATCATCGGCGTCAAGGAAGCCACCGGCGACATAACGCGGGCGGCGGCGTTGCGGCAGGGTTGCGGCGCCGACTTCCTGTTGCTGAGCGGCGATGACGAGACGGCGTGCGACTTCATGCTGGCCGGCGGCGACGGAGTGATTTCCGTGACCGCCAACGCGGCCCCGGCCGCCATGCATGAGCTTTGCAAACTGGCGCCGGCGGGCAAGCGCGACCCGGCCCGGGCCGTGGACGCCCGGTTGCAAGACTTGCACCGGTTGTTGTTCTTGGAATCCAACCCCATACCGGTCAAGTGGGCGGTGCACCGCCTGGGGCTTATCGAGGACGGCATCCGCCTGCCCATGACCTGGTTGCCCGAGGCTTTGCAACCGCAGGTGGAAGCCGCCATGAACAAGGCCGGCGTATTATGAACACAACGGGAAACGCAACTGCAGACATAATGAGAAAACCAGGAATTACTTTAATCCGCAGTCCTGAAATTTATTGTTGGCAAATTTGGAGAATGTGCATATAATGCTTAGCAGACAACATAACAACCGGGGGAATTATCGCAAGGTGTCAGAGTTGACGAAATGAGCATCCAGCACAGGTCGGTCCGTTACCGCGTTCACGCCGGGACAAAGGCGAAGTACTCCCTGCTGGAGCGACAGGCGGGGGCCTGTCGTTTCGTCCGCAATCATTTCATCGGCGAGTTGCAACGGGACTACCGGGAAACGGGAGAGTGTGAATTCAGTTTCTACTCCCTCGGTAAGCGGTTCACCCAGTTGCGGAACCTGGACAAGACGGCATGGCTGAAAAAACATTCGGCGGCGATAACAAGGTCTGCGTTGCAGGGGATAGAACAAACCTACAGGCAATACTTCAATGGACAGGGCGGGTTGCCGAAATTTCACGGCAAATGGGCTACTCCTCCGTCGTTCACCTGCCCGCATGGGACGTTCAAGTTGAACGGCGAGTGGTTGCACCTGCAGAAAATCGGGTACATGAAACTGGTCGGCGCCAACCCCTACCCTGAGGGGGAAGCGAGAGAAGCGACCTTGAGGCGGGAGGCGGGAGACTGGTACGCTTATGTCGTCTATGAGGTTGAAGCCGTCGACCCCGCCTCAGAAGAAACGCCCACCATCGGCATAGACCGCAACGCCGGGCAGATAGCCCTTTCCACGGGCGAGATCATTCATACGCCGGACGCCTCCAGGTTAGAGGCAAAGCTCCGTCGTTACCAGCGCAGGATGGCAAGGCGACAAGCGCCCAATCGCAAGCAAGGCGTCAAGCCCTCCAATCGGTATCTGAAAGCCAAGCGCCGGTGCCAGAAAGCGTCCAGGGAAATCCGGCAAGCTCGCAACGACTGGGCGCATCAGGTCAGCAACAGGTTGCGGGGCAAGTGCGTGGCCGTGGAGGACCTGGACGTCAAGGGCATGACCGCCTCGGCAAAAGGGACGAAAGACAACCCCGGGAGAGGGGTAAAGCGGAAAGCAAGGATGAACAGAGCCATCCTCGCCAGCACTTGGGGCCAATTGTTGCAGTTGCTGGAGTACAAGGGCAAGGTAATCAAGGTCCCGCCGCACTTCACCAGTCAACGGTGCTACGAGTGCGGGGCGATTGACAAAAAGAGCCGCCGGTCGCAGTCGAAGTTCGTCTGCACGGCTTGCGGCCATCGGGCGAATGCGGACATAAACGCCGCGTTAAACATTTTGGCCTTCGGGAACGGGGCGACTGCGCGCGGAGGCGGCGAGGTAGTTCCAGCTCGGCCTGTGAAGCGTGAAACAGATCATAAATCCCTTGCGGATCTATGTATATAATTCCCAGAAAACCTTTGTTAAAAACATCGCTGCTCCTGGCGGGGCTGTCCCTGGCGACGGCGTGCTCCTACATTCCGGGGCTGAACAAGGTCCTGCCCGACAGGAAGAACGAATACAAGAAAAGCCAGAGCCTGCCCGACCTGGAAATCCCTCCCGACCTGACCGTGGGAGCATTGAATGATTCCATGACCATCCCCGACGAGGCGCCGGCGACCCTGTCCAGCTACGCCAACCCGCCCACGGCGCGGCGGGCGCCGACGGAAACGGGCGTCACCGAGTCCGAAGAGCGCTGGATAGCCGTGACGGAGTCCCGGGAGGCCCTGTGGCCGAAACTGGCGGAGTTTTTCCGCTCCAGGGAGTTTCCCCTGGCGGTGGACGACCAGGAACTGGGCGTGCTGGAGACCGGCTGGTCGCCCCCCGTTGAGCAGGAGGGGCTGGTCACCCGCTACAAGTACGGCGTTTTCGCTGAGCCGGGCGCCAACCCGGGGGCCGCCGTGCTCTACCTCAACCAGCAACGCCAGACCCGGCCGGCCGCCGCCGAGGACTGGGTGAATCAGGACAAGGACCCGCGCGCGGAAGGCCGGTTCGCGGCCGAGCTGGGCGCATTCCTGGCGCCGTTGTCGGCGGGCGGCGCCGCGGCCGCGACGCAACCCGGCGCCGCGGCGGAGCGGAAAGAGTTGCAAGTAGTTGACGTCGGCGACGGCAAGTTGTACCTGGTCATTCCCGATGCCTTTGAACAGGCCTGGATACGCACGGAAACCGCCCTGCGGGACGCCGGCATGAAAGTGCTGGGCAAGGACCCGGACAAGGGTCTGTACCAGTTCGTCTATCAGCCCGATGAAGAGGGTGAAAAGAAAGGATTCCTGTCCCGGCTGGCTTTCTGGAAAGGCGGCGGCGACGATGCGGTGCGCCAGCTGAGCCTGACGGGAGTGGGCGACTCCACGGAGTTGATCGTGCTGAATGAGAAAGGCGACTGGGAAACCACGGACGAGGCCTCCCGCATACTGGTGCTGTTGCGGAACCGTTATCCCCGGAATTAGCCCGGGGCGACCGCGGGCAGTGCCGCGACCGTCCCGCCCCCGCCGAGCGCTTTCCGCAGGGATTTTTGCCGCGCCTGAACT
>CAZDXS010000217.1:0-8435 GCA_964509455.1 uncultured Enterobacteriaceae bacterium
CATTCCAGGAGGGTGGCGAAGTAATCGAGTACCGCTATGGCGACCAGATGGCGCATCCTTCCTGAGCAAAGCGCCGCGCCACCGGGGCAGACCCCGCGCCCCGGGTTGCCGCCTTGCCTGGGCAGGTGAGAGTCGGGCGTCAGCCAAGCGGCGTTCGTCGCGCCGTCGTGCGGCGGCGCCGGGACGGGCGTTTGCGCTATCCGGGGCAGTCGTCATGTAGTCCACAGGTCGCTTGCGGGCAGTCTTCCCTGCGTATTTCAGCACAAGGAATGAACGTAGTATATACTTGGGCGACCGGTTTCAATGACAGCTGAGGAGAACCCATGAATGACTGCCAATCCCCCCCCCCCCCTGAAAAATCGGGCGCGGGCAAAAAACACTGGAACAAACCCGCCCTGGTCCGCCTGAAACAGAACAACGTGGACACCAAAACGCAGGACGACCCTACAGAGTTTACGACCACGTTCGGCACGGACAAGTATTACTATGGCGACCTAGAGATGCATCCATCCTGAACGCAACATCCCGCCGCACCGCGCCTAAACCCGCACCGCCGGACGTAGAGCGCGTCCCCGGCGCGGCCCGCGTTGCGAATAAACCCGCAGCGCCGGGCGCAGGTTCCGCTTCGAGGGCGCCCTACCCGGCGCACCCGGCCGCCCCGCCCGGGCGGGACCGGACGCATGCGATCTCCCGCGGCGCTCCGACCTGGGGTACACTGGGCAAAACATTCACCGGCCGGGCCGGCACTGGAGCGGGCGCAGGCAACACGGCACGGCAAGCTCCCGGCGGGGAGGCGGGCGCGGTGAGAAAACCGCCGACAACGCACATTGCCTGGTTCGCCCCTGTTGCGGCAGTCGGCCTTTCACAACAAAAAACCAACAACAACACTCCATGGACGCATTTAACGCCGCCATAGGCGCCGCCAGCGACTTCCTGTTCCAGGATGCGTTCTTGTTCACCCTGCTGGGCGTGGGCGTGATTTTCACCATCTGGTCCGGCTTTTGCCAGTACCAGGCGCTGACCCACGGCGTCAACGTACTGCGCGGCCGCTACGACGACAAGAACGACCCCGGCGCCATCAACCACTTCCAGGCCATGTCCGCCGCCCTCTCCGCCACCGTGGGGCTGGGCAACATCGGCGGCGTGGCCATTGCCGTCTCCCTGGGCGGGCCCGGCGCGGTCTTCTGGATGTGGATGGTCGGGCTGTTCGGCATGGCCCTGAAACTGACGGAAGTCACCCTGTCCATGCTGTACCGCAACACCGACGATCCGAACAATCCCCACGGCGGTCCCATGTGGGTCATCGCCCGGGGGCTGGCGGAGTTGAACCCCCGCTGGGCGGGCAGCGGCCGACTGGCGGGAAAATTCTTCTGCGTCACCCTGCTGGCGTACACCGTCTCCGCCATCATGTTCCAGTCCTGGAACGTGGGCGACATCACCCAGGAGTACTTCGCCGTGCCCGCTTGGATAAGCGGGGCCGTACTGGCCGTCCTGGTGGGGCTGGTCATCATCGGCGGCATCCGGCGCATCGGCGCCGTGGCGGGTTTCCTGGTTCCTTTCATGATCGTGCTGTACCTGCTGGGCGGTTGTTTCGTCCTGGCAAGCAACTGGCAACTCATCCCCGGCGCCCTGAGCATGATCTTCGTCTCGGCGTTCCATCCCCACGAGGCCGGCGGCGCTTTCCTGGGGGGCTCCGTGGGCTACGCCATACTGATCGGCATGCGCCGCGCCCTGTTTTCATCGGAGGCCGGCGCCGGCTCGTCTCCCATCGCCCATGCCGCCGCCAGGACCGCCGAGCCGGTGCGAGAAGGCGTGGTGGGCGGCTTGGAGCCGTTCATCGACACCATCGTGGTCTGCACGTTCACCGCCTTGGTGATACTGGTTTCCGGCGTGTGGGAGCGCGGCGGCGAGGCTTCATACAAACGGGCGCCGCCCGTCATCGAGGGCGCCGCCCCCGGCCGCTGGACCGTCGCCGCCCAGCCCCTGCCCGCTCCCGCCGCCGGCGCGGACTGGAGCGAGGGCGAGAGCATTTTCCTGGTGCTGGTCGGCGGTCCCAACGAAGATACCGGCAACCGCCTGCATCGGCTCAACGGCACGGTCCAGTGCGATGCCGCCGCCGGCCGTTGCCGGGGCGTCTATGAACAGGTCGCCATGCGCGTTGCGCCGACCTTGCGCGATGCGGCCGTGTACCGGGACTACACCGGCGCCACGCTCACCGCCAAGGCCTTCGACAGCGCCTGGCCGGGGCTGGGAAAGTGGCTGATTACCCTGGCATGCTGGTTGTTTGCCGTATCCACCGCCATTTCCTGGAGCTACTACGGCGAGCAAGGCGTCGTCTTTATGTGCGGCCCGCGCCTGGTGACGCCTTATCGTTACGCGGCCTGCCTGTTGTTGCTGGTCGCCACCCTGGGCTTCATAGAAACCACCGAAGAGCTGGATTATTTCTCCAGCCTGGGCAACGGGCTGATGCTGTGGGCCAACCTGCCCATCATCGTGTTTTTTGGACACAAGGCCATGCGCGCCTACAAGGACTACCTCCGGCGGCTGAAAGCAGGCGAGATGCAACCGCCGGCGCCGTCTTTTTCAAGGAAGGACTGAGCCGCCGCGACCGCAACCGGACGCCCGCGCGCCAGAATCTCTCTTTTCGATGTAGCGCGCGCCGTGCCAGTGGGGTACAATAGCCGCAAATCTCCCCGAAAAATTAAAAACCAGATGATTACGCTGTTCAGCTCCCCCAATACTCGCGGAACCCGGGTTGCCTGGATGCTCGAGGAATTGCAGGCGGAATACGAGTTCAGCCCCGTCGCCTTCACCAGCAACGGCGTTGAGCCCGCTTCTTTCCTGGACGTCAACCCGGCCGGCAAGGTGCCGGCCTTGCGGGACGGGGACCTGGTATTGACCGAATCGGCGGCCATCGTGACCTACCTGGGCGACAAGTTCCCCGACCGGGGACTGGTGCCGCCGGCAGGCTCCGCCCTGCGGGGCAAGCACGACCAGTGGTGTTGCTTCGTCATCTCGGAGTTGGAGCAACCCCTGTGGACCAAGGCGAAACACCGCTTCATCCTGCCGCCGGAAAAGCGCGTCCCAGAGGTGGTGAAAACCGCCGAATGGGAGTTCGAAAAAGCCTTGGATATCTACTCTAAAGGCCTGGCGGGAAAGAAGTTCATCCTGGGAGATAATTTCAGCGCGGCGGACATACTGGCGGGCCAGACCCTGGCATGGGCGGGCGCCGCCAGGCAATCCCTGGACGCCCCAGGCGTGCCGGAATACGCCGCCCGCATATTAGGACGGGAAGCCCTGCAACGGGCGCGCCGGCGGGAAGCGGCGCACCGTTAGACGGGCCGGCAACGACAACCACGATTTTTCCCGCGTCCATCCTGAAGAGAGCTCAGCAGTGAACCTGGACAACTACCCCGCCGGGGACTTCTATGATGAGGTGTTGACGCCGGAGTTGCAGGCGCGCCCGGGCTTGGAGCGCTTCGTGGAGACCATCCAACGCCTGGATTACAGCGAGCTGGCGCGGCGGCGGCGCGATGCGGAGCTGGCGATTTCCACCATGGGCATCACGTTCACCATCTACAGCCAGGGCGCCAACATTGACCGGGCCTGGCCCTACGACGTCATCCCCCGCGTCATCTTGCAAGACGAATGGAACGGCATTGAAAAAGGGCTGATCCAGCGCCTGGCCGCGCTCAACCTGTTCATCAACGACGTCTATAACGAACAGAAAATCATCAAGGACGGGAAATTCCCCGCGGACCTGCTGAAATCCTCCAAGAACTTCCTGCCGGAGTGCACCGGAGTGACCCCCCTGATGGGGGTGTGGTCCCACGTCTGCGGCAGCGACCTGGTGCGGGGAGACGACGGCGTCATGTACGTGCTGGAGGACAACCTGCGCATCCCCTCCGGCGTGTCCTACATGCTGGAGAACCGCCGCCTCACCAAGCTGGCTTTCCCAGAGCTGTTTGAGAACTACTCCATCATGCACACGGGCGGCTACACCATGCAGCTGTTCGACATACTGAGCTCCATCTCGCCCCGTCCCCAGGAATACCCCAAGGTCGCCGTGCTGACCCCGGGCATCTACAACTCCGCCTACTTCGAGCATTCTTTCCTGGCGCGGCAACTGGGCGCGGAGCTGGTGGAAGGCCCGGACCTGCTGGTGGCGGACGATGACTGCGTCTATATGAAAGCCATAGAAGGGCTGACCCGCGTGGACGTCATCTACCGCCGCGTGGATGACCTGTTCCTGGACCCCGAGGTATTCAAAAAAGATTCGTTGCTGGGGGCGCCGGGCCTCATGCGCGCCTGGAAAAAAGGCAAGGTGGGACTGGCCAACGCACCCGGCGTGGGGGTCGCCGACGACAAGCTGGTCTATACGTACGTGCCCGACATGATTCGCTATTACCTGGGCGAGGATCCATTGCTGCCCAACGTGCCCAGTTTTCGTTGCGACGACAAGAAGCAGCTGGACCACGTTCTCGCCAACTTGGACAAGCTGGTGGTCAAACCCGTCAACGAATCCGGCGGCTACGGCATCGTCATCGGCCCCCGGGCCGGCAAACGTCAACTGGCGGCCACGGCGAAACTGCTGAAAGCCAACCCTCGCAACTACATCGCCCAGCCCGTGGTCTCCCTGTCCACCGCCCCCACCCTGCGCGGGCGCAACATTGAGCCGCGGCACGTGGACCTCAGGCCGTTCATTTTGCAAGGCGACTGCTCTTACGTGACCGCGGGCGGCCTCACCCGGGTCGCCCTGCCCCGCGGCTCCCTGGTGGTCAACTCCTCCCAGGGCGGCGGCAGCAAGGACACCTGGGTCATCGCCCCGTACTGACCATGCTCTCCCGCGTAGCAGAACAGGTGTATTGGTTCGGCCGCCACGTCGAACGGGCGGAAAACACCGCGCGCCTGGCCGGCGTCAACGCCAACCTGCTGATGGACCTGCCGCGCTCCTTTTTGCGGCTGTGGGCGAACGCCATTGACATCATGGGCAGCCGGGACGCTTTTTATGCGCGCTACGACGAGGCCGACGAGAAGAACGTGCTGCTGTTCATCCTGGCCGACGAGGGCAACCCCGCCTCCCTGCTGAACACCGTGCGCATGGCCCGGGAGAACGCCCGCAGTTCCCGGGAGATCATTCCCATCGAGGCCTGGGAAAAAATCAACGAGTTCTACCTGTACACCCGCAAGCACAAGACGGCGGGGCTAAAGCGCAGCGGCCGCCACAAGTTCCTGGGCGACATCATCGGCTTCTGCCACCATATCACGGGGTTGCTGTCCAGCGACATGAGCCACGGCGAGTCCTACGGCTTCGTCCTGGCGGGCAGAAACTTGGAGCGCGCCGACCTCAGCACGCGCATCATCGACGCCGGCTATCTCAACCTGTTGCCCGATGAAGACGACGCCGCGGTCGCTTTTGACGACCTGCTGTGGCTGAACGTGCTGAACTCCCTGAGCAGCTACCAGGTGTACCGGCAACACGTCAAAGTGCGCCCCAACGGGGAGGACGTGGTCAACTTCCTGTTGCGCAACGACAATGCGCCGCGCAGCGTCTCCCATTGCCTGGAAGCGATTCACGGCGGCCTCGCCCGGTTGCCGTACAACAGCCTGCCGCTGAAAAGCGTACAGCGCACCCAGGAGTTGTTAGAGACCGCGGAAGCGGCTCGGTTGATGCAAAAAGACGGGTTGCACGCGCTCATGGACCAGATCCAGCTCAACCTGGTGGACATTCACCAGCAAGTGGAGCAGACCTGGTTTCGGCATTGACGGCGGCGCCCGGCGGGGGCGCAACAAGCTGCCGGCGCCGGCAGGCGCCGGCGTAGTCGTCCAGACCTGCTCGCGGCGGCGGGCGCGAAGCAATCCACCGCGCCGGCGCCCACAATCGTCCCACCGGCACGAGACAACCGCCCAGAATTGCCCCCGGCGGCGTAATGACCCGACTGCCCTGCGGGCGTAATCGCCCGGGCTTGCCGGCGGCGCCTGCGAAGCAAACCCGCCCGCTGCGAGCAACAATCATTCGGGCAGGTTCGCCGGCGGAGCAAAACAACCCGCCCGCCGTCCGTAATCACTCGGTATGGCCTGCGGCACAAGCAACCTGCCAACACCCGCGAGCGCGGGCGCAGTCCCGCATCGTCAACGGCGGATGTCGCCGAGAGGCAGTCCGCCCCGTCCCGCGAACGCAGACGCTTTCTGAGGTGCGGGCGCGTAGAAACGCCAGGCGCGAAGCAAACCCGCCCGCCGCGAGCCAGGCGCAGTCCCGCATCGTCAACGGCGGGCGTTGTCAGCGGCGAGCGCCGGTGCGTGCGGTCAGTCGTCTTCCGTTTGCTTGCGGCGGTCGTCCCAGTTGGCGCTCCAGGCAATGGGCGGCAACTGGCTGAAAGCGTTGCGCAGGTTCTGGTCCCAGCTCTGCTTCAAGTCCCGCAGGTAGTTGCTGTCCTCTTCGAAGCGATAATAGCGCTCCAGCGAAAAGCAACCGGCGGGATACACCACCACTTCCAGCGGCGGCCCCACCGCCAGGTTGCTCCGCATGGTGGAGTCCATGGAGACCATGGCGCACAGGGCGGCCTTGTCCAGGCTCAATTCGGGCTCCAACACCCGGTCCAGGATGGACTTGCCGTATCTGCCCTCCCCTATTTGCAGGTAGGGCGTGTCCTTGGAGGTGGTGATGTAGTTGCCCTGCGAATACACCAGGTAAATCTCCGGCGCCTCTCCTGCGATTTGCCCGCCAACGATGAAATCAGCGCCGTAATTAACCCCGGGGGCCGTGTGTTTTTGCTGGTATTCAACGCTGATCCTGCCCACGTGGTCTGCGGCCTCGGCCATGTTGGCCACCGTCTGCAGTCCCAGCGGCGTTCCCTGTTGCAACTCTTTCTCCAGTTGCTGTATCACGCTCTGGGTGGTGGCGAGATTGCCCGCGGACAGCAACAGGAACTGGCGCTCGTCGCCCGCATCGAAAAGATGCATTTTGCTGTACGTGCTGACATTGTCAACGCCCGCGTTGGTGCGGGAATCAGAGGTGAACACCAGTCCCTGCTCCACCGCTATGGCTATGCAATAGGTCATCTAACTAAAAGTCCTCCGTGTTGTCATAGTCGCGCCATCTTACCCGCGAAACGGGCGCTGGTCAAGCAAAAATAACGTGCGGGTCTGCGCCGGCGGCGCCTGTTTGCCCGCCGGGGGCGTCTCGCCCGCGGTCGCACGGCGCTGTCAAAAATGGCGGTAGCCCCCCGTTTCGGGGAGTTCCACGGGCCGTCCCCCCTCCAGGCAACGCAGTTCCCGCTCGCGGGTGACCTCGCCGATGCGGTATACCCGGTGCTCCAGGGTTTCCAGTTGCCCCTGGCGCTCCCTGGGCACGGTGAAGCACAGCTCGTAATCATCACCGCCGGCCAGCATCCAGCGCCGTTTTGCGGCGGCGTCGCCGGCCGCGTCCAGGGCCTCGTCATGGGGAACGGCGTCCAGGTCGATGCAGGCGCCCACCCCGCCGGCGCGCAACACGTGCCCTAAGTCCGCCAGCAAGCCGTCGGAGACGTCGATCATGGCGCCGGCCGTGCCCCGCAACGCGAGCCCTAACGCCACGCGAGGCGTCGGTCGAAGCAAGCGCTGGACCAGGGGCGCGGCAGGCGTCTTTGCACCGGATTGCATCAGGGTCAACGCGCAGGCCGCGCTTCCCAGGTTGCCGCTCAGGTAGATGGCATCGCCCGGGCGGGCGCCGTCGCGGCCAATGGCCTCCCCCCGGGGACACTCTCCCAGGGCCTGCACGGTCACCGCCAGGGGGCCGCGACACAGGTCGCCGCCCACCAGCGCCGCCCCGTATTCACGGGCCGGCGCCGCCAGGCCGCGACTGAATTCAGCCAACCAGTCATGGCGCAACTGGGGCGTTGACAAGGTAAGGGCCAGGGTGAACCAGCGCGGCGCAGCGCCCATGGCCGCTAAGTCGCTGAGACTGACCGCCAGGGCCTTGTAGCCAATGTCAAAAGGCTCCGCGTCGGGGAAGAAATGCGCACCGGCGACCAGGCTGTCGGTGGTGACCGCCAGTTCGCAGGCCGCATCCACATTCAGCAGGGCCGCATCGTCGCCGATGCCGCGCACCACGCCGCCGCCCGCGGCCGCTCCGGCAAAATACTTTTGGATGATGGAGAACTCGTCCAGCGCCGTCATGCGTCCTCCCGCAGGCGATGCGCGGCCTTGGTCCAGCGCCGTCATGCGCCCTCCCGCAAGCGATGCGCGGCCTGGTCCAGCACCCTCATACGCCCTCCCGCAGGCGATGCGCGGCCTGCCCTAACGCCATCATGCATCCTCCCGCAGGCGATGCGCGGCTTGGTCCAGCACGCCGTTGACGTACTTGTAGGAGTCAACCGGGCCAAAGCGCTTGGACAGGGTTACGGCCTCATCCAATATGATCCGCCAGGGCAACTGCGGCTGGCGCCTGAGTTCGT
>CAZDXS010000218.1:0-4218 GCA_964509455.1 uncultured Enterobacteriaceae bacterium
TTACGCCGCCGCGCCGGGGACGACTCTTGCCGCCCTCAGCGCCGCGGCGCAACCCGTCGGCACAGGCGACAGGGGTTGCACACCGCTACCCCGCAGGAGGCCGCCGGATCTGACCGCTGGTCGTGCCTCGCGCCGCCGGCAGAAGTAGCGCCAGCGGCGAGCGCCTGCCCTGCCCCTGCGTTACGCCGCCGCGCCGGGGACGACTCTTGCCTCCCTCAGCGCTGCGGCGCAACCCGCCAGCGCAGATAACAAGGATTGCGCGACGCCGCGCCCCATCCTCCCGACCACCAGGCCATGACCGGGTCGATGGGCGCAGGACAGACTTTTCGGTATTCGGGCAGGTCGAACGCACCGGTCCGCGGGTGATTGAAGTACGCAACGCAATAGGCCGGCAGCGCTTTCCAAACCCGCCGGGGGTCTGGGGTTTCGTTCCGGGCATAGCGGAACCGCTCCGACTGGGAATTCAAAAAATTGACCAGGTTGTCGCCGTCGCACCGGCCGGCGCCCTGCGCCACCACTCGCGCCAGTCCCGCATCGCCCGTGGGACACTTGCCCAGGAACTTCAGGCGGGCGGCAAAAGTGGCGGGCCAGGTAATTTTCTTGATGGAAAAATAGCGGGACAGGGCCGCGGCGCAAGCGCCCGGGCGCGTCGCCGAGGACAGGCACAGCAAGGCCTCGCAGGACAGGCGCGTACTTCCCGTCAACAAGGTTGCGCCGGCAGCAGCGGCGCCGTGGAACAGCAACGCCGGCAATAACGCGGCGCAAACAAACCGTCTCATATCCTTTACTCCGTGTTGTGATGATCAGCACAAGGGCAACGCCCGGGGCGCGCCCGTTATAAAAAAGGCGACCTGTGAAGATCGCCTTTCCGCCAGTTAACGCCGGCCTTGCGCAAGCGCGATGGGTGCATCGCGTTGCTGGTCGGCGCCGTGAAGATGGCACACAGGTTCCAGGAACGCCTGGCAAACTTCTATTGTTTCGTAATGAACGAAATTCCGAACCGCCTCATGGTAATCAATGATGACAGTCGTGCAATAGCCGCTCGCAGGATCCTCAATAGGAACCTCAGCAACGTAGAAAGGGGCGCCAAGTCCCGTGACTTCAAAAGTCCGGTCGCGGCGCCTGTCGGTGACCAGGTCACCAGTCCTTACTTCTCCGTCCCTGACTATTGTGTACCAGCCGTCTTCACTTTGCTCTGCCTGAATCGCAGAGTCAATGCCGGCAATGAGTTGATAATCGATGCTCATGGTTGCTGCCTCCGAGGTTGGTTTCAGGGGCGGGCAACCCGCAATTATCCGGGCAACCCGGATAAATCCGGATTGCCCGTTTACTCACCGCCGATTATAACCGAACCGCGGCTGTAGTCCAGCGATTTTTTTCGGCGCCCGGCTCCAGGGGCGCTAATCCCGTTCCGGGCGGGGGAATCCCGCCTGAAAAACGGTCGGCTCCAGCCGCACCCTTGGCTCTAAGGGCGGGCTTAACTCGAAGGCGCGCGGCCCGCGGGCAAAATCCCACAGGCGCACCAGGCGCCAATCTTCGCGGCGCTCTGCTGCTGCCGCCAACTCGTTGCGCGTGATGTAGAACGGCGTGTGCGCCCGGCCGCAGGTCGTCTTCACTTCCAGCAACCGGGGGCGACCGTCGGGGGCGAAACTCCCGATGTCGTAACCGGCCCCGTCGCCGTCCTCCTGGGACGTCCAACGCACCTGCCGCGCCAGGTCGTCCCTGCCGGCATTGGCCAGCACCGCCTTCTCATGTTCGAACACCCGCTCCTCGCCGGCCGCGCCCAGGGCGCGATTGCGCTCGTCCCGCTGCGCCGCATCGAAATGGCGGACGGCGGCCCGCACCCGCTCCACGTACTCAGGAGTCAGCGCATCGCCCAGGGGCGGCGGTGCGTACTCCACCCGGAGCAACCCGGGCTCGCCGGTTCCCAGGCGCGGTCGGACGCCCGCCAGGCTTTCGATGTTCAGCCAGTCCGGGTTGCGCCGCAACCAACGCTCCACGGCCGCAACCAGGGAGTCCTGGAAATTGACGGCGGGCTTGTAGCCGTTGATCCAGGGTTCGCCCAGCGCCGCGAGCACGGCGCTGATGTTCTGATGCTTGAACTCAATGGAGGTGCGCGACCGGCCGATGCGCTGTTGCAGTGCGCGATTATGCTCGGCCTTGACATACGGACGCCGCGCAACATCCGCCGCCAGCATCTCGAAGTAATCCGCGACAATCAGGTCGTTTTCTGCGTCTGTCCAGTCTTCGCCGGCCATGGCGCGTCCCTTAGTGCGGGCGCGGCGGGCGCTCGCCCGAGGCCGCTTGTTTCACCGGAGTTCCCTTGCCGGAACTGTTGGCGTTCCAGCCAACAACGCCGACGGCGCTGTTTTTAGCCATTGCGGATGTTCCCTGGCTTCCCCCTCTACGCTACAACGATGAATCGAAGTAGTTGCCGTCCACCTTTTTGATTTCCAACTTTTCCGAGACGACCACGCCCACGCCGTGTTCAAACATGAGCCGCGCCAGTTCCTTGCCGTTGATAAGCCTGACATTCACTTTAGCCCGGCTCTTGTTCGCCATCTCTTTCGCTTCCTTGGAAAAATCCGAGGTGGTGATAAAAACGCCTTTGCGCCCACCCGTGGTCGTTACCGCCCCGATAAACGCTCGTATGTCGGGACTGCTCACCTTACTTTCCCACCTCTTGGCTTGCAGGTAGATGGCGTCCAACCCCAGTTCGTCCTCGTTCACAATGCCATCGATGCCGCCGTCTTTTCCACGCGAAGTTACATGGGCTTCGCCGTAGCCCATAGCTTCCATCAAGTCCACTGCCGCCTGTTCCAGGAACCGGGGGCTGGCGCTTCTCACCGCATCCAGCAATTCGTCAATTACGCTCGCACGAATCTCTTGAAAAGCATTCCCGAGTCGATCTCCAGGGTCGACTTCTTGTTCCGCTTCGGTTGCCCGGCTGGAGGATTCTCCCTCTTCCGTACCCGGCGCCGCGCTCCCGGATGCCAAAGCGGCGGGGTAATTTTCCGCTAGATAACGGACTGTCAGCTTCTCTGGAGGAGATTCAAGCATTTTTTTGCCAGTCTCCGTGATCTGAACGTAACCCCGCTGTGGGTAGCTGACCAGTCCCGCTTTTTTCAGGTAGTGCTTTGCCCAGCCGATGCGGTGGTTAATAACGGTTGTATTTTTGCCAGATGGGTAGCGAGCATTAATTTCATCAGGAGACAATTCAAAATGTTTGTGCAGGGATCCCAAGACATCTGCGGCGCGCCATTCTTTCCCGTCGCCAACATGGGTAAGATAGGGGAGCATGCAGTCCTGGAATGAGGGTATCGCCATGGTTATGTCCTCCGCGGCTAAAGATTATCAATCCGGGCATTGTACCACGGCATCAGGCGATGCATTGTCGACACGGCGCGGCAGCGCCCGCTCGTCGGGAACGGCGCCGCGCCCCCCGGCCCGGGTGTTCATGCAGGGCGCTTTGCTGGTATATTGAAAGGTATGAAAAAGCCGCGCTACTTTGAAAAACTGCCCACCGCCGCCGGATTTGACCGCTTGCGGCACTGGGCGCTCCTGCTGAAGGAGCCGGGCGTGAACCGCGTCTGGCCGCGCTTCCCTTACGGGGATGTTCTGCGCCAGCGCTACAACCGCCTGCCGGGCCAAAACGACGAAAACCGCCCGTTGCTGGTCACCGACCTGCCCAACGCCCTGGGCAGCCGGGTCGCGCTGGCGACCGTGAAACCGGACCAGCCCGCGTTTGAGATCCTGGGACGGGCGCGGGAGCTGATCGCCATGCACCGAGACGCCGGCCCCACCGAGCTGGGTCTGGCGGTGGTCGGGTTTTCCCCGAAGCAGGCCGCGCGGGTCGCAGAAGCCCTGCTGGCCGCGGCCTTGGCGGCCGCGGCGCCCATGCCCGATTATCGCAGGGAACGCGAGCGCCTCCCCCGGCTGGAACGGCTTCGCCTCTACGGCGCCCCGAAAAAACACGGGTTCGCGCGCACGCTCGCCGAAGACGAGGGCAACGCCCTGGCCCGCCGTCTCACCGCCCTGCCCCAGAATGAGTTGACTCCGGGCGACTACCACCGCCGCATCGCCGCCCTGGCCGCGGAATTCGGCTGGGACAGGAAGTTTCTCGGCATCGCCCAGCTGAAAAAGAAAAAGGCGGGCGCATTCCTGGCCGTTGCCCAGGGCAGTCCCGATGAAGACGGGGGCATCGCACACCTGCGCTAC
>CAZDXS010000219.1:0-10791 GCA_964509455.1 uncultured Enterobacteriaceae bacterium
TTCACGGAGCGGTTCTCCACCTGGGTCGCCGGCGGCGTGGGCATGGGCGACTTGAAGTACCAGCCCCAAGGTCGGGATTCCATCAAGACCGACATCGACCTGCTGATGGGCGCCGGCGGCCTGCGCGGCGAGTTGTTGCCGGAGACGGCGGCCGGTTTCTCCATGGCGGTGAAAGCCGATGCGTTCTACGTGCAGATGCAGTCCGACGAGGTAGAGGAGCAACTGGATGCGGTTTCCGTAGATACCCGGCGCCTGCGCCTGGGGCTGGAAGGTTCCCGCATCACCGAGTTGCAGGGGGGTGCGACAGTAACGCCCGCCCTGGAGCTGGGACTGCTCCATGACCGCGGCGGCGCCTCCGAGGGCACCGGCCTGGACGTGGGTCTGGGCGTTACCTACGCCGGCGCCGGCGGCTTCTGGGTGGACCTCAAGGGGCGCTCCCTGGTGGCGCACGAGGCGGGCAGCCTGAAGGAGTGGGGCGTGTCCGGCGAGTTGCGTTACGACCTGGACCTGTCTTCGGAGCGCGGTTTTGCCCTGTCGCTGAACAGCGGCTACGGGGGCCGGGCTAGCGGCGGCGCCGAGGCCCTGTACAACCTGCGCGATGCGGACCGCCTGGGGACGAAGCGGTCGTTGCCCGGCGGTCGTCTGGGCGCCGAGGTTGGCTACGGGTTGGGCGCTTTCGGCGACCGCTTCGTGAGCCGCCCCTGGGCGGGCCTGGGGATGACGGAGACGGGCTCGGAGTGGCGCCTGGGCTGGCAACTGGCGCCCGCCGCCGCGCACAACCCCCTGCGCCTGAACCTAGGCGTAGAGTTCAACCAGCGCGCCGGCGACCAGGCGTTGATGCTCAATCTGGGCGCTGGTTTATAGGGCAGTCCCGCCAACAACTTGGTGGAGTCGGCCGGTGCGTGCGCCGGCCGACTCCTGGCTTGTTCTTTTGCGCCATAACTTTGTAGCGCCGCGCCCTCACTGCAGTCACCCTTGGCTTGTTCTTTTGTGCGATAGCTTTGTTGCTGTGTTAGTTCACGTCGGTCGTGTATCAGACATACACTTCCCTTGTTCACTACACACAGCGCCGCGCTCTCACACAAAATTCCGTCGCCAGGGGGAGTAGGCGTGCGTTTGCGCGTTCTGGCGCAAAATTCCTGCGCCCGGCAACCTCGAGTTGCTATGCGTTTTCCCGCAAAACCCCGTCGCCAGGGGAGTAGCCCTGCGTCGGGGGAGTAGCCAGGCACTGGCGTGCACCGCCGCACGCTCACACAAAATCCCGTCGCCAGACCCGCACTCGTTGCCCGGCTAGCCTTCCAGAAAATATCCTGCGCCAGGCAACCTCGGTGTACTCTACGCACTCCTGCACGATATCCGCCGCCAGGATTGCTTTCGCTGACTGACTGGGTTTCCGCAAAATCCCTGGCGCCAGGAATTTTGACAGTTGCCCCCTTGCTGTTTATACTTGCAACCGTAACGCGGCGAAAGTGCGCGTTGTACGTTGCCGTACCGCAGGGCTTCCGTCCAGGGTGCGATGACAATCCGCGGCAGCGGCGCACGGCGCCGCCCCGGGCAGTCGCGGCCGTGAAAAAGCGCAAATGCGCGGGAGGCGGTTTTTTGAGAACGCTCGTACTGTTGCTGGCGATGCCGGCGATGCTGGCGCCGGCCGCCGCATACTCGGCGGACAGAGCGTCCGACCTGGCGGAAGCCCTGGGCGGCGGCGACCTGTCGCTGAAGTTCCGTTACCGCTTCGAGTACGTCGACCAGGACGACCCCGGCGGCAAAATCACCCGCAACGCGAAAGCATCGACCGTGCGCACGCGGCTGGCGTACCGCACCCTGCCGTACCACAAGGTTTCCGCGTTCCTGGAGTTCGACAATCTCACCGAGGTCGGCGCCGATGAATACAACGACGGCACCGGCCGCCGTCCCCGCTACCCGGTGGTCGCCGATGCCGCCTACACCGAGGTCAACCAGGCCTACCTGGACATCGGCATGTTGCCGGACACGCTGGTGCGGGTCGGGCGGCAACGGGTCAACCTGGACAATGAGCGCTTCGTCGGCGGCGTTGGCTGGCGTCAGAACGAGCAGACTTACGACGCTGTTGCGGTGGTCAACAGCAGCCTTCCGCAAACGGAGTTGTTGCTGGCGGCGGTGACCAACATCAAGCGCATCAACGGCGACAGCCTGGACCTCGGCACCCACAAGCTGTTTCACGCCGCCTCCACCGCGATTCCCTACGCAAAAATCAGCGCTTATGCCTACCTGCTGGACGGACTCAACGATTCCTACGGCGCGCGTCTCACCCAGGGCGCCGCCGCCGGCAACCTCATCTACACCCTGGAGTACGCGCACCAGGAGTCCGCCGGCGCTTCCGAGTACCGCGCCGACTACCTGGCGCTGGAGGCGGGAATGAAGTTTCCGGACGCGCCGGCGTCGCTCACTGTCAAGGTTGGCTACGAGGTGCTGGGCTCCGATGACGGCGCCTACGGCTTCTCCACGCCGGTGGCGACCTTGCATCCCCACAACGGCTGGGCGGACAAGTTTCTCGCCACTCCCGCGGAAGGCCTGACGGACCTGCGCTTCACCCTGGCGACGACCCTGTGGGACGCCGACTTGAAAGTCGTCTATCACGAGTTTGAAACGGAGCACGGCAATATTGACCTTGGTAGTGAGTTTGATGTTGTCGCCTCCAGAAAAATCAACGAGAATTTCAGCATCATGTTGAAATACGCCCGCTATGAGTCCGGCGACCGCGCCGCCCTGGCGGATACCGAGAAGTTCTGGCTCATGGTCAGCGCCGGCTTTTTTTGAAGCGGCGGCTTGCCGGGCGGTGCGGACGCAGGTCCGCACCTGAACCGTTTTTTTGATAATTGTGTTGATAGGAGGTACCAAAGCATGAAAAAACTCATACTTGTTATGACAATGGCGGCCCTGGCGGCGCCGGCGGCGTTGGCGTACAACGACGGCGGCCTGGAGGGCTATGAAATCGGCAACCGGGCCATGATCGACGGCTTGGAGCGGGTGACCCAGAACCTAGTGGCGCCGCCCATGGTGCCCGCGCACTCGCAACTCGCTCCGGGCGACAAGCCCAGGATCATAGAAGTGCGCATGGTCATCGAGGAAAAAGAGATCGAGGTGGCGCCCGGCGCTTTCATGTGGGCGATGACGTATGACGGCAGCGTGCCCGGGCCGTTGATTGTCGCCCATGAAAACGACTACGTCGAGCTCACCCTGGTCAATCCCAGCACCAACCAGTTGATGCACAACATCGACTTCCACTCCTCCACCGGAGCCTTGGGCGGCGGCGACCTGACCAAGGTGCAACCCGGAGAAGAGGTGGTGTTGCGCTGGAAAGCGACCAAGCCCGGCGTGTTCATTTACCATTGCGCGCCCGGCGGCGCCATGATTCCATGGCACGTGGTGCACGGCATGAACGGCGCGGTGATGGTCCTGCCGCGCAACGGCCTCCGGGACGGCGTCGGCAACCAGATCAAGTACGACCGCGCCTACTACATTGGCGAGCAGGACTACTACCTGCCCAAGGACGCCGACGGCAATTTCAAGCGCTACGAGAGCCCCGCCGCTTCCCTCAGTGACGACCTGGAGGCGATGCGCGGGTTAATCCCCACCCACGTGGTGTTCGGCGACCGCATGGGGGCGCTCACCGGTGAGAACGCCATGACCGCGTCGGTGGGCGAGACGGTGCTGTTCATCCACTCGCAGGCCAATCGCCAGTCTTACCCGCACCTGATTGGCGGCCACGGCGATTTCGTCTGGGAGCGGGGCAACTTCGCCGACCGCCCGGCCCGCGGGCTGGAGAGCTGGATCATTGCCGCCGGCTCGGCAGGCGCTTTCACCTACACGTTCAAGCAACCCGGCACGTATGTTTACTTGTCGCACAACCTCATCGAGGCGGTGATGTTGGGGGCCATTTCCCACATCAAGGTGGACGGCAAGTGGGACAACGACCTGATGGAACAGGTCAAGCCGCCGACGAAACTGGGCAACTGAACGCCGCGGGCCGGGGTTTCGGGGCGCTCCCGAGACCTGACCCGTGCGGTTCCCGTTCTTGCGGTCGTTGCACCGGCGGCGCAACGCGCCGGCTTTGCCCGGCACCGCCGTGCCGTCCCCGTTCCTGCGGGCGCAACGCCGCCGGCACAATGCGCCGGCATGCGGTTCCTGCGCTTGCGGTTGTAGCACCGGTGTTGCCGTGGCGGCCGGCAGGCGGCTCTCGTGCTTGCGGTTGTTGCGCCGCCGGCACAATGCGCCGGCTTTGCCTGGTGCCGCCGTGCCGTCCCCGTTCTTGCGAGCGCAGCGCCACTGGCGCCGTAACGGGCCCGCTTCGCCCGGCGCCGCCGTGCCGTCCCCGTTCTTGCGGGCGCAACGCCGCTGGCGCTGTAACGGGCCCGCTCCACCCGGGCCGGTGCGCCGTTTTGACCCCGGCGTCGGCAGTGCCGTGGCGGCCGGCGGGCGGTTGCGCTCTGGCGCAGGGATTTTGCGCCAGAACGCGCAAACGCACGCCTGAAGTCCTGGCGGCGGGGTTTTGCGTGAGAACGCGCAAACGCACGGCTACTCCCCCGACGCCTGGCTACTCCCCTGGCGCAGGATATTTTTCGGAAGGCGAGCCGGGCAACGGTTGCAACTCCCCCTGGCGACGGGATTTTGCGTGAGAGCGCGGCGCTGTGTGTAGTGAACAAGGGAAGTGTATGTCTGATACACGACCGACGTGAACTAACACAGCAACAAAGTTATGGCGTAAAAGAACAAGCCGGATGGCGATATCCCGAGACAACGTGTTGATGGAGTTATACGAGCGTCTGCTGGCCGCGTACGGCCCGCAAGGCTGGTGGCCGGCGGATACGCCGTTCGAGGTGATCGTGGGCGCCGTGTTGACGCAGAACACCAGCTGGCGCAACGTCGCCAGGGCCATTGCCAGGTTGAAAGAAGCCGACCTGCTGGACCTGGAAAGCATCGTTGCCTTGCCCGAGGCGGAGCTGGCCGGGTTGATTCGCTCTTCCGGGTTCTTCAACGTAAAAGCGCGGCGCTTGCACAACCTGTGCCGCTGGTTGCAGGGGCAGGGGGGCATGGCCGCCGCGGCGCGGCGGCAGACGGAGCCGTTGCGGCGCGAGTTGCTTGCCGTCAACGGCGTCGGCCCGGAAACGGCGGACGACATCCTGCTGTACGCTTTTGAACGCCCGGTGTTCGTGGTCGATAGCTACACCCGCCGCCTGTTGCGCGACCTGGGGCTGGCGGACGGCGGCGA
The DNA here is from genome assembly GCA_964509455.1 of uncultured Enterobacteriaceae bacterium. Classification (GTDB taxonomy): domain Bacteria; phylum Pseudomonadota; class Gammaproteobacteria; order Eutrophobiales; family Eutrophobiaceae; genus JAAXHV01. The sequence continues at coordinate 5,249 of CAZDXS010000219.1, forward strand.
GGACTACGAGACCCTGCGGCGCTTCTTCGAGTCTCGCTTGCCCCCCGACCATGTACTATATAATGAGTACCACGCGCTGATCGTGCGGCACGCAAAAGAGAAATGCGCCGGCGCCGCGGGTTGCCGGCATTGCGCGGTGGAGCGGCCGTTGCGCCGGGTGCGCCGACTGAACTGAACAACGTATTGGAGATGCCCAATGACTTCCTCTATTGACCAGGCCGTTCACCGGCAGGACCTGTACGGCACCCGTAGCGAGGCGGCGTACGGCGGCGCCCTCAGTTTTGTGCGGCGCAAGTACTCCCGCGACCTTGAAAAGGTTGACGTGGCGGTTACCGGCATCCCGTTTGACCTGGCGACCACCAACCGGCCCGGGACCCGGTTCGGTCCCCGCGCCATTCGCCAGGCCTCGTCCCAGCTGAGCTGGAGCCAACTGGACGAGTGGGGGTTTGACGCTTTCGACAAGCTGGCGGTGGTGGATTACGGCGACTGCGATTTTGACCCGGGGCAACCGGCAAAGATTCCGGGGCGCATTCTCCGGCACACGGCGGACATCATCTCCCAGGGCGCGGCGGTACTGTCCCTGGGGGGCGACCATTTCATGACTTATCCCATTTTGCAGGCCCATGTTGACAAGCACGGCCCCCTGTCACTGGTTCATTTCGACGCCCATTCGGACACCTGGAAAGACAAGGACGGCCGGATTGACCACGGCACCATGTTCTACTACGCCGTGAAACAGGGGCTGGTCAACCCCGAGCAGTCGGCGCAGGTGGGGTTGCGCACTTTCAACGAGGATGACTGGGGCTTTCGCCAGTTGAGCGCATCATGGGTGCATGAGCATGGCGCGGCGGCGGCCGTGGCGGAGATACAAAAGGCCGTCGGCGACAAGCCCTGCTACTTGACTTTCGACATCGACTGCCTGGACCCCTGCTACGCCCCCGGCACCGGCACGCCGGTGGTGGGCGGCCTCTCCACTTACCAGGCCCAGCAAGTACTGCGCGGACTGGCGGGCGTCAACCTGGTGGGCATGGACCTGGTGGAAGTGGCGCCGGCGTATGACGTGGGGGAAATCACCGCCCTGGCGGGCGCCACCCTGGCCCTGGAGATGCTGTACCTGTACGCCTTGCGGCCGGGCGCAGGCGGTTAAGCCGGGCGCGGGGGCGCCGCGGCAGGCGCCCCCGCGCCGCGGCGGAAGCGGCGCCGGCATACAACGTGGGGGAGATCACCGCCCTGGCGGGCGTTGTCCTGGCGGGCGCTGCGCTGGCCCTGGAGACGCTGTACCTGTACGTCTCGCGGCCGGGCGCAGGCGATTAAGCCGGACGCGGGCAGGCGCCGCCGCGCCCCGCGCTCACAGCAGGTCTTTCAGCCGGAAATACACCATCCCCAGGGCGACCAGCTGGTTCCCCAGCCACTGGCTGCCGGGCAGGCGGCGGTGTCGCGCTTTCGCAAACACGTCAAAGCGCTCGCAGGTTCCCGCGACGGCGTCGGCCAGCACCTGCCCCACCAGGTGAGTGACGTTCACGCCGTGGCCGGAGTAGCCCTGGGCGTAAAAAACATTGTCGTCCAACCTGCCGATGTGGGGGATGCGGTTGATGACGATGCCTATCTTGCCGCCCCACTCATAATCAATGCGCGTCTCCTTCAGTTGCGGGAAGATTTTCACCATTCTTGGAAAAATGGCCTTGCGGATGCTGCGCGGCTCGCGCCCGGAATAGTTGCACCGCCCGCCGAACAGCAAGCGCCGGTCCGCGCTCAGGCGGAAATAATCCACTGCGTGGTTGGGGTCGCACACGGCCAGGTCCAGGGGATTGAGCGCCCGGGCCAGCGCCTCGGGCAACTGTTCGGTGGCGATGATGAACGTGCCGGCGGAAAACACGACGCCCCCTAAGCGCTCCATCTCCAGCCGGTGATAGGCGTTGCCGGCCAGTATCACGAAGCTGCAACTGACGCTGCCATGTTCCGTGCGCACCGTGGGCCGGGCGCCGTGGTCGATGCCGGTGACCAGGGAGTTTTCAAACAGGCGCGCGCCCTGTTGCGCGGCGGCCCGGGCCTCCCCCAGGCACAGGTTCAGGGGGTGCAAGTGGCCGTTGCCCATGTTAATCAGCCCGCCCATATAGGCGTTCGTACCCAGCACCTCCGCCATTTCCTCTTGCGGCACCAGCCGGAACTCGTGGGGAAATCCGCGTTGTTGCAGTATTTCATATTCTTCTTCCAAGTCCCGCCAGTGGCGCGGCTTGATGGCGACATCCATGTAGCCGTTTTTCAGGTCGCATTCAATGGCGTATTTCCGCACCCGTTCCCGGATGATCTCGTGCCCCGCCCAGCGCATCTCCCAGAGCAGGTCGGACCGGTCCTGGTCCTGGGATTTCGCCAGGTTCTCCTCGCCGCTGATGCCGGCGATGAGCTGGCCGCCGTTGCGCCCGGAAGCGCCCCAGCCCACCTGGTTCGCCTCCAGCACGCACACCTGGTAGCCGCGCTCCGCCAGGGTCAGGGCAGCGGAGACGCCGGTGAACCCGGCGCCGATGACGCAGACGTCGCAACTGGTCGCGCCTTCCAGCCGGGGATGGGCGGCGCCGGCGTTGGCGGTGGCCGCGTAGTAGGAACCGCAGTGGGGCCGCGGGTGTTCGATGTGAGTCACGCCTGCCCCCGTCTCAAGAAAGCCCCAGGCGTTGCAAGGTCTCGGCAGTGGGTGCGCCGTTCTCATCCCAGCCCCGCAACCGGTAGTAGTCGGGCAACATTACGTCCAGGCGGCACACCCGGCCCTTGCCGACGCCGCTGGGCGCCGGCTCGCTGAGAATGCGCGGCGGCAGGGTATCGTCACGGCCGCCAAGTCCGGCGGCCAGGTTGAACTGCCTCTCTAAGTTCCAGATGCGTTCGCCGGTCTCTTGCAGGCGCTCTAAGGGCCACTCGCCGGGGCAAGCGGCGTCTACGTGTGCGGCGAAATGCTCCGCCGACAGCCCGGCAAAACCGGTGAACAGGCACAGGCCGCTGGAATCGATGGCGGCCACCAGGTCCTGGGACTCTTTTACCACCTGCGCCTTGTTGTCGGGCTCCAGGGTGGTGAAGTCGTCCTCGAAAGGGTTGGCCCGCAGGTGGCAGGCGCCGCGATTGCTGGTGGCGTATCCCAGTCCCATGCCTTGCATGCTGCGGCCGTCATACGCGGCGAATTCCTGCCCTTTCACCGTCATGGACAGCTCGGGACGCCCGTATTTCTCGCAGAGCAGGCGCGAGCCCATGCCCACTTCTCGGCCAAACCCCTCGCCCTTGCCGATGGCTTCCGTGACGGCGCACAGGGCTTCGGCGGAGCCGAACTCCAGGCGCATGCCGCCGGTGTCCTTTTCGCTTATTGCGCCCACGTCAAACAATTCCATGGCGGCGGCGATGGAGCCGCCCAGGGAGATGGGGTCCATGCCGTATTCGTTGCAGAGAAAACCGCAGTAGGTGGCGGCGTCCAGGTCGTCCACGCCCACGGCGGCGCCCAGGGCGTAGGCGGTTTCGTACTCCAGGCCGCCGGAGGCGCCGTGATAGCGCGGCTTGTCTTTCACGGAAAAGTGGTTCGGGTCAATACGGCAGATGCGGCCGCAACCGATGGTGCAACCGAAGCAGGCGCCGTTGGTCACCAGGTTGACATGCCCGTTGGCGTTGGGCGCGCGCATGGCGGCGGGATTTAGCTTGTCGGCGCCCTCGAACTGCACGGCGCGAAAGTTGCGGGTGGGCAGGGTGCCGTACGTGTTGGTGGTGTCGATCATGGACAGCGTGCCTTCCCGGGTCAGGGACTTGCGTTCGCTGTCTTCTTCCATGACGCGGCGGACGGCGGCCACCGCCGCCATGAAAGCCTGCGGGTCGTCCACGACCACGCCCCGGGCGCCGCGCACGGCAACGGCTTTCAGTTGCTTGGCGCCCATGACCGCGCCCACGCCGGAGCGCCCCGCCGCCCGGTGCATGTCGTTGACGATGCAAGCGAAGCGGCAGCCGTACTCGGCGCTGGGGCCAATGGAAGCCACGCGCAGGAGCGGGTCGCCGTGGTCCTGCTTGATGGCCGTCTCCGTTTCCCAGACGGTGGCGCCCCACAGGTGGGCGGCGTCCGCCAGGCGCGCCTGCCCGTCTTCTATGTACAGGTAAACCGGTTGCCGGGCCCGTCCCTCGATGATGAGCAGGTCGTAGCCGGCGAACTTGAGCTCGGCGCCGAATTGGCCGCCGGAGTTGGAGCAGGCGACGGCGCCGGTCAGGGCGCCCTTGGTGATGACGGCGTAGCGCCCGCCGGTGCTGGCCATGGTGCCGGTCAAGGGACCGGTGGCGAAAATCAGCTTGTTCTCCGGCGCCAGCGGGTCCGCCGTCGGGTCGCTCTCTTCGAACAGGTACTTCGTCCCCAAGCCCCGTTGCCCCAGGCATGCCTCCGCCCATTCACGGTTCAGAGGCTCCGTCGCGCAGGTCCCTGTGGACAGGTTGACCCGCAATACTCGTTGTTGCCATGCCATATCGAAACGCCCCCTAGCGGCCCAGTTCTTTTGCAGTAAGGTCCAGGCACTTGTGCGCCAGCGCCGCCATCTCGTCAATCTGCTCCCGCTTCATCACCAGGGGCGGGGCGACCACCATCACGTCGCGTATGGCGCGCATGACCAGCCCGTTGTTGAAACAGACGTCGCGGCAGATTTGTCCGACCCGGCCCACCGGGTCAAAGAATTTCGGGCCGCGCTTGTCTTCTACCAGCTCCAGCGCCCGCAGGAAGCCGACGCCGCGCGCCTCGCCCACTAGGGGATGCTCCGCCAGCTCGCTCCAGCGTTGCTCTAAGTAGGGGCCGGTGTCGTCGTGCACGGTCTCGATGATTTTTTCATCGCGCAGGACGCCGATGTTGGCCAGGGCCACGGCGCAGGCGGCCGGATGGCCGGAATAGGTGAACCCGTGGGCGAATTCCTCGCCTTCGGCAATGAACAGGTCGGCTACCCGGTCGCTCACCATCAGGCCGCCGATGGGCAGGTAGCCGGACGACAGCCCCTTGGCGATGGGCATCAGGTCCGGTTGCAACCCGTAGTAATCGGAGCCGAACCAGGTTCCCAGGCGCCCGAAGCCGCAGATCACCTCGTCGGCGATGAGTAGGACGTCGTACTCTTTGCAGATGCGCTGTATCTCCGGCCAGTAGCTGTCGGGGGGAATGATGAGCCCGCCGGCGCCCTGTATCGGCTCGCCGATGAACGCCGCGACCCGCTCCCTGCCCACGGCGTTGATCTCCTCTTCCAGTTGTTGCGCGGCCGCCCTGCCAAACTCGTCCGGGGACAACCCGGCGCCGTCCCGGTACCAGTAGGGCGCGGCGATGTGGCGAATGCCGGGAATGGGCAGGCGCCCTTGCTCGTGCATGGCTTTTTGCCCGCCCAGGCTGGCGGCGGCGATGGTGCTGCCGTGGTAGGCGCTGTCGCGGCTGATGATGACGTCTTTTTCCGGCTTGCCCGCCAGGTCCCAGTAGCGCCGCACCAGCCGCAAAGCGGTGTCGTTGGCCTCGGAGCCGGAGTTGGTGAAGAACACGTGGTCGAGCCCCGCCGGGGTCA
>CAZDXS010000220.1:0-1650 GCA_964509455.1 uncultured Enterobacteriaceae bacterium
CCCAAACACCGCGTCCATCACCAGTTTCAGATAGTGGCTTGCCGTCGGGTCGCAGTGGAGATAAATGCTGCCCGTGTCTTTCAGCAGGCGCTTCATCTCCATGATGCGCGGGGCCATGTAAATCAGGTAGGACGTCATGGAGTCGCCGTGAAAGGCCCGCACGGCGTTGAGCATGTCGTAAAGGCCCGGGTATTCCTCCTTGATTTCCCCGTGCCATGCCAGGTTGATGTCGCTGAGTCCCCAGGTGTCCTTGAATGCGGCGCCCGCCGCCTTGCTCCCTATCGGTGCGGCGTAGTTGTGGTTGCTGTTGAACGGCGGGTCCAGGTAAACCAGGTCCACCGAGGCGGAGTTCATCCCCCGCATGACGCTGAGATTGTCCTCCGTCCACATGGTCTGGTTGGACCAGTTCGGTGCGCCTGCGGCGCGGGGCGGCGAGCGTTTGCTTTTCGATGACATTCCGTCGGGTGCGAGAGTGAGCGGCGAAGCGCGGCGTTGTGCGCCCCTGAATTGCTTTCCTGTTGGGTGCTTTTTACCATGAACGCGCACCGGGTGCAAATGCAACAGGGAAACCCGCCGGCGGCGCGAGCCAGGCACGGGCGCGAGTTGCCGCCGCCTGCCGGCAATCGGCATCCGCGCCTTATCGCAACCAGTTCCCGCCTTCCCGGCTTATTGCCTGCCCGTTTTTTCCCGCTTGATCCAGCCCTTGTCCGTCAAGCACGCCAGCAGGTGTTCCTGGGTCCTGGTTCCCTTGATGCGGTTGCAACTGCCGCACAGCAACTGCAGGTTGGACCGGTGGTCGGTGCCGCCTTTTGCCCTCGGTATGATGTGGTCCACTTCCAGGTGCCGCGCCTCAAAATGCGTCTCGCACCCGTTGCAGTAGCCGCCCTGGGCGTCGTACAGGTATTCCTTGTTGCCCTTGTCGTTGTAAGGCGTTACCCGCCCTAAATCGGTGCGCTCGGGAATGTCTTCCCGATGTATTACCTGGAAGAGCAACCTGCCCAGCTCTGAGCGCATACGGCTCACCACCAGCTCCGCCGCCTTAGGGCTGACGTCAATGCCCGCCCACTGCCGGTTTTCCGCCTCCGCGGCGATGCAGGCAGTGGCGCATCCGCAGAACGGGTCAAGTATCATGTCGCCCTCTTTCGAGGAGGCCTGGACGATGCGGCGAAGCAGGGCCAGCGGCTTTTGCGTAGGGTAGCCGGTGCGTTCCTTTGATTGCGAGTTCAAGTAGGGAATTTCCCACCAATCGTTGCACACCATCCCTTCCTCCGGGTAATAAATTCGCTCCTTTCCCGCGTCAACTCGTATTCGACACCGCCTCCCCTCTGCATCTTTTTGGCGGTAATGCGAAGCCAGGTACTTTTGACTAACGGGGATGCGATAATCATTCCAAAAGGTTTCCCGCGCTTTGCCGTAGAGGAAAATGACATCGTGTTTCTGCGCAAAGAATTTTTTGGGGCGCCCGCTGGTTGAATAGCACCATGCGATTTCATTGCGAAAGCTCTTTTTCCCAAACACCGCGTCCATCACCAGTTTCAGATAGTGGCTTGCCGTCGGGTCGCAGTGGAGATAAATGCTGCCCGTGTCTTTCAGCAGGCGCTTCATCTCCATGATGCGCGGGGCCATGTAAATCAGGTAGGACGTCATGGA
>CAZDXS010000221.1:0-38019 GCA_964509455.1 uncultured Enterobacteriaceae bacterium
GGAGATGAAGGACGGGCCGCCCGTGCGCAAGGCCATCAGCGCCAAGGTGCTGGGCAGCAGCTACCCGGTCATTCTGCAAGCGGCGCGGGAGTTGCGCGGGTTCCTGGAGTCCCGGGACGTGTATGAAAACGTCGGCATGGATTACCGCGCCGGCTCCCCGGAGCTGGTGTTGCGCCTGGACGGGGAGGCCGTGCAGCGCACCGGCGTGAACCCCGCCGCTGTGAGCCGCATCCTGCGCGCCTACGTGGACGGCGAGCTGGTGACGGCGTTCCAGGACGAAGGCGAGGAGGTCACGGTGCGGGTGCTGGCGAAAAAGAGCGAAGCGAGCGGCATCGACAACCTCATGCGCCAGACCATCTCGTTGCCGAACGGGCAGTCCGTGGCGCTGGGCGAGCTGGTCAACAGCGCGCCCGGGGAGGGGCGGCAGAACATCCGTCACTACAACTTCCGGCGCGCGGTAACGGTGGAGAGCGACATAGACGACGACCGGATCAACACCGTGCAGGCCAACCAGCTGATCCGGGAAAAGTGGCGCGACATACAGGCGCGTTACCCCGAAGTCTCCCTGGACCTGTCCGGCGAGCTGGACGACATACAGGAGAGCCTGGACGCCATCTGGCTGTTGTTCCTGCTGGGCGTGGGCATTATTTACATCATCCTGGGCACGCAGTTTCGCAGCTACTTCCAGCCGTTCATGATCATCGCCACCGTGCCGCTGGCGTTCACCGGCGTCACCCTGGGGCTGTTGGTCACCCGCAACCCCCTGAGCCTGTATACCCTGTACGGGGTGGTGGCGCTGGCGGGCATTTCGGTGAATGCCGCCATTGTGCTGATTTCCGCCGCCAACGCCCGCTTGCAAAACGGCATGGGCCTGCTGCACGCGACCGTGTACGCCGCCCGCCGCCGCGTCATCCCCATTCTCATCACGTCGCTGACCACCATCGCAGGGCTGTTCTCCCTGGCCGCGGGACTGGCGGGCAAGTCGCTGGTCTGGGGACCCGTGGCCACCGCCATCGTGTGGGGGCTGACGTTCTCGACGGCGCTCACCTTGTTCGTCATCCCGCTGCTGTACCGCACGTTCATGGTGCGCAGCCCCCGGGTGCGGCGGGCATGATCCCGGGGCGCGCGGGGCGGCGGGCGCCGGCGGGCCTTGGGGCGGCGCGGCGCCTGCGGCCGCCGGCGGAGTTGCCGCGGGCAGGCGGGCCGGGTGCGGGGGCGTCGGATGCGCCGGATGTGCTGGCGGCGCGAGCCCCTCGCGCCGGTGCCGCGCCGCGCCTGGCAGATCCCGCCGCGCTGGCGGCGCACGCCCCTCGTGCTGTTGCGTCGCACTCGGAGGTGAGGAGGGCATGAGCTCGGAGCGCACGGGCCGCCGGGCGGCACCGGGACTTGGGGCGCCGCGGCGCTTGCGGCCGCCGGCGGAGTTGCCGGGTGCGGGTGTGGCGGATGCGCCGTATTTGGCAGATCCCGCTACGCCGGCGGCGCGCACGCCTCGCACCGGCGCCGCGCCGCGCCTGGCAGACCCCGCCGCGCTGGCGGCGCGCATCAAGACCTGGGGGCGGGAAGTCGGCTTTCAGCAAGTGGGCGTCACCGGCGTCACCCTGCCGGCGGACGAGCGGCGCCTGCGGGACTGGCTGGCGCAAGGCATGCACGGGGAGATGGCGTACATGGCGCGGTACGGCGACAAGCGCTCGCGTCCCGCCCGCTTGCGCCCCGGCGCCGTTCGGGTGATCTCGGCGCGGATGGATTATCATCCCCCCGACGCCCGCCCCGCCGAGGAAGTGTTGCAGGACGGGGAGCGGGCTTACATCTCCCGCTACGCCCTGGGGCGGGATTATCACAAGGTGATGCGCGGGCGGTTGCGGCGCCTGGCGCGGCGCATCGAGGCGGCCGTGGGCGCGTTCGGCTACCGCGTTTTCTGCGACAGCGCCCCGGTGCTGGAAAAAGCGCTGGCCCGCAACGCGGGGCTGGGCTGGATCGGCAAACACAGCAACCTGCTTCACCCGGACGCGGGCTCCTGGTTCTTTTTGGGTGAAATCTACACGGACCTGCCGTTGCCGGTGGACGCCGGGTTTCGCGGCGACCACTGCGGCGCTTGCCGGGCCTGCATGGACGTCTGCCCCACCCGCGCCATCGTCGCCCCCTACCGGGTCGACGCGCGGCGGTGCATCTCCTACCTGACCATAGAGTTGCACGGCGCCATCCCAGAGGAGTTGCGCCCCGCCATCGGCAACCGCATCTACGGCTGTGACGACTGCCAGCTGGTCTGCCCCTGGAACAAGTACGCGCGCTACGCCGCCGCGCCGGATTACCAGCCCCGCCACGGCCTGGACGATGCGTCCCTGGCGGACTGCTTTCAATGGAGCGAGGCGGAGTTCAACCGCAAAACCGAGGGCAGCGCCCTGCGGCGCATCGGCTATAAGCGCTGGCTTCGGAACGTCGCCGTCGCCCTGGGCAATGCGCCCGCGTCTTCCCGGGCCGTGCAAGTCTTGGAGCGCCGCCGCGACCATCCGTCCGCCCTGGTGCGCGAACACGTGCGCTGGGCGTTGGCGCGCCAGGCCCGGCGCGGCGGTGCGGCGGCGGCTTCGCACGGCGGCGCGGCGCGGCCCGGGCGGACGGCGCGGCCCGACCCGGCGCGGCGGCGCCGACCCGACATCATCCCGCGTAGTCCGGCATGGCGGCGGAGCACTCCGAATTGCGCGCACAGCTGGTGGCCGCCGCCCAGTCGTTGCAACCCAGCGGGCTGGGCATTGGCGCCTCCGGCAATCTCAGCGCCAGGGTGGAAAACGGCTACCTGGTGACGCCCACCGGAGTGAACTACGCGCAGTTGCGCCCCGCCGATATTGTCAGGATGGACATGGCGGGCGAGCGCCGGGACGGCGACTTGAAGCCCTCCAGCGAGTGGCGCTTCCACCAGGACATCTACCTGCGGCGCACCGCCGTCAACGCCATCGTCCACACCCACTCGCCGTACGCCACCGCGCTGGCGTGCGCCCGCCAGGACCTGCCCGCGTTCCACTACATGGTGGCCGCGGCCGGCGGCGCCTCCATCCGTTGCGCCGAGTACGCCACGTTCGGCACCCGAGCCTTGTCCGAGCACGCCCTGCGCGCCCTGGGCGAGCGGCGGCGCGCCTGCTTGCTGGCGAACCACGGAGTCATCGCGCTGGGCGCGGACGTAGTCGCCGCACTACAGACGGCGCAACTGGTGGAGGAGCTTGCCCGGCAATACCTGCTGAGCCGCGCCGCGGGGACGCCGGTGTTGCTGGACGAAGCGGAAATGGCGCTCAACCTGGAGAAAATCAAGGACTATGGCCGCCAGGAGTAGCGCTTGCCGGCCCCGCGCCGCTGGCGGGCGCGGGATGTGCGCCCAGGTTGGCGGTCGGCGGCTTGGCGGACGGCGGCGCAACGCCCGGCAACACAACGCGACCCCCGCCCCCGGGCCTGCCGGCGCCTCCTGGCAAGCATGGCGCCTCCAAGTCGGCGGGCGCCAGTGCAACGGACGGCGGCGCAGTGGCCGGCATCACAACGCGACGCCCGCCCCCGGGCCTGCCGGCCTCCCCTGAACGACATGGAATCCTGGGAGGTCTGGCACTACCTGGTGTTTCTGCTGGCCGGCGTCATGGCGGGTTTTGTGAACGTCATGGCGGGCGGCGGCTCGTTGCTGAGCGTGCCCATCATGCTGTTCATGGGCGTGCCGGGACCTGTCGCCAACGGCACCAACCGCATCGCCATCCTGGCGCAGATGATCACCGGAGTCTTCGCATTCCTCCGCCACGGCTATTCCGACTTCCGCCTGAGCCTGACCCTGGCGCTGGCGGCGCTGCCCGGCGCAGTGTTAGGAGCCGCCGTCGGCGCCCGCTTCGAGGGAATCTGGTTCAACCGCGCCGTGGCGGCGCTCATGTTGGTCGTCATGCTGGTGATGGCGTTCGGCAAGGAGCAAGGCGCCGCCAAGGGCGCCGGCGGGGGGGGCGGCCCGAGCAAGCCGCGCCTGGTGCTGGCGCACGTGCTGGTGTTCTTTGTGGGCATCTACGGCGGCTTCATCCAGATCGGGGTCGGCCTGCTGTTTCTGCCCGTCCTGCAACGCACGCTGGGGCTGGACCTGGTCCGCGTCAACATGCACAAGACCTTCATCATCGCCGTCTATACCGTGGCCGCCCTGGCCGTGTTCGCCAGCCAGGTGGAGATTTACTGGTTGCTGGGGCTGGCCCTGGCCCTGGGCACCTCCATCGGGGCATGGCTGAGCGCCCGCGCCCAGGTAGCCGGCGGCGAGCGCGTCATCAAGGTCGCGCTGAACATCGTGCTGGCGCTGTTCATCGTCAAGCTGCTGTTTTTCAGCTGAGGCGGGGCGCCGAACTATAACAAACGCGGGCTGGTTACTATCAAAAGCGCGGGCGCCGAACTATTAAAATCGCGGGCCGCTTCTTCCGGTAAATATTCCAGGTATTTTGGTTGACGCCGCACATAAAAGCCCGTTATTGTCGGCCGTGACAACACCCCCAGAGCCAAAGATTTCGAGAAGAAAAAGCTACGGCAGGCGCGATGAGCCATTGCGTCGCCGGACGACGCCGAGCGCGTGCCCTCCGCAAGTTAAAAGGGCTAGTCGCGCTACCCCTAAACCCTGGAGAAAGCAATGAACAACACCACTGACAGCAAGTTGCAGTACGCCGAGGAAGAGCGCATCGGGGACATCTTAGAGCGCATTCGCCAGGAGGAAACGCCGGCGGTCAAGGGCCGCAAGTTCGAAGACCTGTTTATGACGGTGGCCCGCGAGTTGCCCGAATTCCAGGTGGAGAAAATATGGTCCTGGCAGGACTGGCCGGATCGCCAGGCAGCTGGCCTGAACGCCGTGGATATGGGCGTTGACCTAGTCGCCCATCTCGTCTCCGGAGAGAAGGTGGCCATCCAATGCAAGTGCTACGGTGAGAACAACAAGGTGTCAAAACGAGACGTGGAGGCATTCATCGCCGCTTCCGAGGGGTTGGGATTCGACCTGCGCTGGGTGGTCGCCACCTCAGACTACGAAAAGGGAGCGGAAGCGTTCATCAGCAACCAGCCATTCAACCCCGAGGTTCGCCGTATCGATTTCCTGGAGTACCAGGACCAGACCATTCAAGGAATCAAGGCTATCCGGCAAGAAAAACGCTCCCCCTATGACTTGCAGGAAAGGGCGATCAGCAACGTCGTCAGAGGGTTCAAGGAAGAAAAGCATGAGCGCGGCCGACTCGTCATGGCATGCGGCACCGGCAAGACCTTTGTTTCCTTGCAAGCAGCTGAGCGCCTGGTCCCCTCCAAGGGATTAATCCTGTTTGCCGCGCCGACCATCTCCCTGGTGTCCCAGGCCCGCGCTGAATGGCTGACCCACACCCGCCGTCCCATGAACGCTTTTGTCGTTTGCTCCGACCGCACCGCCGGCGGCCGGGCAAGCCGCGACAGGGGTTACGCCCCCAGCATTGACGACTTGACTTGCCCGGTCGTTACAAAACCCGACGCCCTCGCGGAAAAGTTGCTGGACTCCCCTCAAAATGGGGTTCGGGCGGTGTTTGTCACCTACCATTCTCTGCCGACCATCATCAAGGCACAAACCGAACACGGCATGCCGGCGTTTGACCTGGCGATTGCCGATGAAGCCCATCGAACCACCGGCGTGGATACCAAGGCCGCGGAAAAGATGAGTTTCCAGCATTTCCACGAGCGTATAGAAGCCAACAAACGCCTGTATATGACGGCAACCCAGCGAATTTACAAAGAGGGGTCCAAAACCCGGGCAACAAACATGGGGCTGGAAGTGGTTGACATGGGCGATGTTGATATCTACGGCCCTCTCCTGGACCAGGTCAAATTCAAGGAGGGCGTTGCCGCCGGCAGGTTGTCTGATTACCGGGTCATCGTTCTGGGGGTTGATGAATCGTACTTGACGCCCGCTTTGCGTGAGGCGTTGACGGGCGCTGACCCCAAAACCAAGGTCCAGGAAACGGATTTGTTGCGCCTTTACGGCACCGCCCTGGCGCTGAACGGTTATGTGCAGGGGGCTTCCCGGAATGAGCCGTTGCGCCTGCAACGCACCTTGGCGTTTGCCACCACCAATCTTCGTTCAAGGTGGTATGCCGATACCTTGAAAGAAAACAAGTCGTTGCGAAGTCAAATTACCCGGCGACTGGAGGGCGATGCCAGGTCCATGAAAGTCTTCGCGCAGGCCCTGGACAATTCCCACTCCGCGTTGGAGCGCCGGCAAGCTCTCGACTGGCTGAATGATGCGCCCAAAGCCAATGAATCCCGCATGATCTGCAATGTTCGCCTGTTCGCCGAGGGAGTGGATGTGCCTGCCTTGGACGCAGTGGCTTTCCTGGACCCCAAGGCCAGTCAAATCGACATCGTCCAAGCGGTGGGAAGAGTGATGCGCAAGGCCCCGGATAAGAAGTACGGCTACGTCATCGTGCCGGTCGCCATGGCGGGAGGCGATAACTTGCTGGACACCCTGGAAAAGCGGGAGGACGGCTACCGGGTGGTCGGCCAGGTTCTGCGGGCATTGCAATCCCATGATGAACGCCTGGCGGAGCAAGCCGGCCAGTTTGTAATAGCGTACGAGACTCGCCCGAATAACCAGGCGCCTGTCTCCCGCCTGGACGACTCCGCTGACGAGGCTGTCCACGGCGGCGCTTCCTCTAAGGAGGTTCAAATCAGCCTGGATCTTCAGCCTGTTCCGGCGGATTCAATCTACGCGCAACTCGTGTCCATGTCCGGCCTGGAAAGCCCCGGGCAAGCCACTGCCACGAACATCGTCCACACAGTGCAAGCGGCCGCCGGGTATTTTGCAGAAGATGCCGACCTGCTGAATAATGCCGGCGCAGTGCTGGACGCGCCGCCCCCGCAAAACAACAAGGCAAGAAAGGAAATTGCCACCTTGGCCGCGTTGCTGATTGCCAACGCCTGCCTGTTGCACAAGCGTCTGCGGTCGGCTGTAGGCGGACTTGCCGGCTTGGTGGACCTGGGTGAAATCAGTTCCTCCAGGGAACCTGTTCCCGCCTTGCTGGATGCCTGGAAGCAGGTGCTGACCCGTGACTATGAGCCCATTTTCCGTCCCGCCCTGGCGTTGCTGGAAAAACTGCCCCGAACAGAAGCTACCGCCAGGGCCATTCGCGCCATTGCCGAATGTGCCAACGCCCAGGCCGACACGCTGAACGAACTGGGTTACGACCATGCCGGACCCCTGTATCACCGAATACTGGGCAACGCGGAAAGCGATGGCGCGTTCTACACCAACAACATCTCGGCGCTGATGTTGGCGGGCCTGGCGTTGTCGCCGGATCTGGCGAACTGGTCCGACACCGATGCAGTCGCCGGCTTGCGCATACTGGACCCCGCCTGCGGCACGGGAACCCTGCTGATGGCGGCCCTCAAGACCATCAAGGACCGGGCGGCCGCCGCGAACCTCGGGGCGGAACTGTCCGCAACCCAGCAAGCGGCGTTGCACAAACGCCTGGTGGAAAACTCCATCATGGGGCTGGATATCAACTACCAGGCTACGCAACTGGCGGCCAGCAACCTGACCCTGGGCGCCCCCAGCGTGGATTACGCCGCCATGCACATCCACACAATGAAACACGGCCCGCAGTCTAAGGGCGAGGTGGCGCTTGGCAGCCTGGAGCTGTTGCCCACCGCTCTGGAAGGGGTGTCTCCTGATTTATTCGGCCATACAAAGCAGACCGGTGATGCCGCGTTAAACCGCGGGGCCAAGCAGTCGTTGGATCTGAAGGACATCGATGTCATTCTGATGAATCCGCCATTTACGAATAATAAGAAGCGAGCGGCCAAGTTCGGCCCAGCAGAAAAAAGCCAGATGCAGGATCGGCAATCGTTGCTCAAAGGTCATGTTGAAACTGCCATTCCCGATGCCGCCGGGGTGATCGATTCAAACAATGGGGATACTTTTTTCACACCCCTAGCGGACGTGCTGTTGCGCTTAGACAAGGGTGTCTTGAGCCAGGTACTGCCGACCGCCGCCTTGACGGCAGCCAGCGGCATTGCGAGAAGAAGATTTCTCGCCGCCCGCTTCCATATCGATTTCATTGTTACCTGCCATGAGCACGGAAAGCCTAACTTCTCAGTCAAAACTGCTATCAATGAATCCTTGCTGGTCTGCCGTCGCCGCCAACCGGGCGATGCGGATAAACCCACCCGGTTTATTGCGCTGAACCACATGCCGCGTTTCGCCGATGAAGTAGCGGACTGGCTGGAAGCCGTTCACGCCGGCCAGCCGCACGAATTTCACCAGGTGTTCGAGTGGGAACGGGAGAGGATCGCCGCTGGCGACTGGACCCCGGCACAATTTTATGATGGCGGGCTGGCGGAAGCGGCTCGTGAACTGGCGGGGCACTTCTCGCTGGCTCCGCTTGAAGAAATCGCTGTCCTTGGCCCACCAGTACAAGCCGTAAATCCTAAATTTGAAAACCCCCTAAAAATCAAAGAGTTCGCGCCGCCCCCCAAGGTACGCGCTGGAGATGCCTACCCGCTGGTCTGGCGGCATCAAACCAATGAACGCCGCACTATGGCCGCTACTCCGGAATTTGTGGGGGAGCCCAAGCTGGGGGAAGAGGATTACGTAGCTCGCAATTTGTGGCCCAAGGCAAGCCCACTGCTTTTGGCAAACAATATCAACACCAGGACCGTCCGAATGTCTGCGATTTTTCTGGAAGAGTCTGTCCTTGGTTGTGCTTGGATACCACTGCGCCCCAAGGATTCTGTACCAGATGCGGAAGCGGCCATGAAAATGTGGTGTGTATTTATGAACTCCACCTGTGGAGTGCTCCTGTTATTGAATGCCCGCGCTAGGACGCTGGATTGGCCCTTTTATAACCCGCAACAGTTCAAATCCTTGTCACTACCGGACCCGGCAAAGGTGGATATTCAGGCTATCGCCAGGGTTTATGACGAAATGCAACATCAAGAGCTGTTGCGCTGGTCCCAGATGGCGGATGACCCAGTCCGCATCCGGCTGGACGATGCGGTCGCCCGGTTGCTGGACATTGATCCGAAAGCCCTGGCCGACTGGCGCAACCGCATCGCGGCGGAACCCACCGTGCGCAGCCGCGCCTCCGCCTGATACGCCGAAGTCCGAACTGAAAGCCGCACCTCGACTGACCGGAGTTCTATAACGCCGAGCGGCCCCAATCAATACGCACTTTCGCGTTCTCGGCGTTGCCCGCCCAAAACGACCTGTGTTATGGGACTAATGCAGGCGGTTGAAAATGGCCAACTATTGTCGTACCATTATCGTGGAAAGACGGAAATTGCCAACAGGAAAAAACATACCGTGATACCCTTGGTGAATGGGCGGGCCAAAGTCCCGCACCGTCTGATGGTTGCCAGGTGCTCCCTGAAAAACGACATCTAATGGCCAGTCTTATAACAAAGGAGGCTGTCGACAGGCGGTTTTACTGGATCAACGAGGTCATCAAGTTGACCGATGATTTTGACGCGGATTCGAACCGCATAGATGCCTGCCTCAACAGGGAGATCAATGACAACGGTCTCCCCGCATTGCTGGACCACCTGCATTTATGCCCGGCCATCCCTGAATCCTACGGGCATAACACGAGCGAGGAAAAACTGTATTCCAAGTACACGGATGCCCTCATTTCAGCGGTTTATTCTTATATGGGCCTTAAAAGCGTGGTACTAACAGAAAGATCAGATACCGCTGACGTTGAAGTTGTGGGCGACAACTACAGCTTTGTCGCAGATGCCAAGGTTTTTCGCATGAGCCGCACAGCCAAAAACCAAAAGGACTTCAAGGTGCAATCCATGGACAGCTGGAAACGCGGGAAACCATACGCGATGATCGTTTGCCCCCTGTATCAACTCCCTTCACGGAGTAGCCAGATATATCAACAGGCAACAACAAGAAACGTTTGCATTTTTTCCTATTCGCACCTGGCTGTTTTGGCGCATTTAGCGGCTGGTGAGGGGACGCGGGTAGCCATCGATCTTCTTCACGAGGTCTTCAAGGTTGTCCAGGCATTGAATCCATCTAAAGACGCCACAGACTACTGGCAGGCCGTCAACCGCACGATGCTGGGCTACGGCAAAACAATCGCTGATTTGTGGAAAATGGAGAAAATGGCCATGGTTGAGAGCATCAAGGTTTCCAAGGAGAGCGCACTCGCCCATTACGCCGCCCGGCGTGATGCCATTATGCGGCTCACCCACGAGGAAGCATTGAAAAAACTGGTAGGCATGTACAAAATTGACAGTTGCGTAAAGACCATAGAGACGGTATCCGACAATCTCCTCATGGAGGTCGCCTAGTCTGAAAACAAATCGGGCGTGAGCCTCTTCCGGCAAGCCTCCACATACCCGGGCGCGGCTTCAAATCCCAGGTAACGCCTGCCCAGGTTCTTGGCGGCCACCAGGGTTGAGCCGCTTCCCGCGAAAGGGTCAAGCACGACCTGGCCGGTCCGCGTGGTCAGTTCAACGAGGGCCGCCATGAGCCTGACGGACTTCTGCGTGGGGTGCAGTCCCCCCTCGCCGTTGTCCAGCCCGCCCCTGATGACGTTTTCAGGGTCATCCACATACTGCAGGAAGGCTTTCTCGTTGTACGCGCCAACGCCGTGTTCGAGCGCATTGTCGGCAATGGTCGCGCCAATTTTGTAGGGCTTGGCGAACCAGAGGATGGGCTCGTAGCTGGGACGCAGATTGCCGACGCGCCAGCCTTCCCAGTCCGCGGCGGCGGCCGCATCGCCGCGCCTGTCGTACACGACGTTGAGGCGTTGCGCCCGGTGCGGCGCCCGGCGGCGAAGCCATGCCAGGTTGTCCTTGAGGCTGAATCCTGCGTCCTCCATCGCGCAGGCGCAACGGTGCGCGAGGCGGCGCCCGGCGAAGATGACGGCGTTGCCCCCGGGTTTCAGGACCCGGTGCCACTCGGGCGCCCATTTCAAACACCACTCCTGGTATTGCCGCGGAATGTCGCGGTCGGCTTCCGACCACCCGTTGATGGGCTTGCCGCGCTTCTTGAACACGGCGCCCGCGTTTTTCTGCGCGGGGCTTGAGCCGAGGTAGGCGGAGTTTTTATTCTCATGTAAAACGTCCCAGTCCTCCGTCCCGATTCCATAAGGGATGTCGCTGAGAATAAGGTGGACGGACTCCGTGTCCACTTCCTTGATCAGTTCAAGCGAATCGCCCTGGTAGATGTTGTCCAGCTGGAGTTTTCGCGGCGCGTTGCTTGCGGCTGTTTTCGTGCTCATGGGTTCTGTATTATCAGAATCGCGGGTGCTGAACTATCAATAGCGCGGGTCGCTTATTATACAAAACGCGGGTAGCGAACTATACAAATCGCGGGCAAGTTACTATCAAAAACGCGGATGGCGAACTATTAATATCGCGGGTCGCTTACTATACAAAACGCGGGTGGGTTACTATCAAAATCGCGGGCATCGCCGCCGTCTCATTCCAGCAGAGCGCGCAACGCCGCGCCCGGGTCGCTCTCTCGCAGCAGGCTCTCGCCGACCAGGAACGCATGTACGTCGTGGCGGCGCATCCGCTCGATGTCCGCGCGGCTGTTGATGCCGCTTTCCGTTATCACGGTGCGGTCGGGGAACACGTCCGGCAGCAGTCCCAGGGTTGTCTGCAAGGAGGTCTCAAAGGTGCGCAGGTCGCGGTTGTTAATCCCTATCATGGGGGTGCGCAGCATCATGGCGCGCTCCAACTCCTCGCGGTCGTGCACTTCCACGAGCGCGTCCAGTCCCAGGTCCGCGGCGATGGCGGCCAGCTCCCGCAGGCGGTCGTCGTCCAGGGCCGCGGCGATGAGCAGAATGCAGTCCGCGCCCAGGGCCCGGGCCTCGTACGCCTGGTACGGGTCTATGATGAAGTCCTTGCGCAGCACCGGCAACCCGGTTGCGGCCCTGGCTTGCTCCAGGTGCTGGTCGGCGCCCTGAAAGAACTCCTCGTCGGTTAGCACGGACAGACAAGTCGCGCCCGCCTCGGCATACGCCGCGGCGATGGCGGCCGGGTCGAAGTCCTCGCGGATGACGCCCTTGCTGGGCGAGGCCTTTTTGATTTCGGCGATGACGGCGGGGCGGCCCTCCTCGATGACGCGCCGCAGGGCGCGGTAAAAGCCCGCCGCCGGCGCCGCGTCCTCGCACCGCCGCTTCAACTCCTCCAGCGGCGTCTCCGCCTGGCGCGCGGCAACCCACTCCCGCTTGTGCGCCAGTATGGCGTCTAATATGTCGGGGGCGTTCAAGCCGTCTCCTCCTGCGCCGCCAGCTGTTGCGTCAAATCCGCCAGCGCCTGCAGTTTCTCTCGGGCCGCGCCGCCGGCAACGGCGTCTCGCGCCAGGGCAATGCCGCCGGCGATGTCGGGCGCCAGCCCGGCCACGTACGCAGCGGCGCCGGCGTTGAGCAACGTTACGTCAAGGGCCGGCCCCGGCTGGTTGTCCAGCACGCCCTGCATGACGGCGTAACTTTCCTCGGGGCTTTTCACCACCAGGTCGTCCAGGGAGCCGGGGGCAATGCCCAGCTCGCGCGGTGTTATTCGGTAGTGCTTGATCTCCCCGTCCTTCAGCTCCGCCGCGCGGGTGGCAGCGGCGTGGCTGATCTCATCCAGCCCGTCTTCGGAGCGCACCACCAGGCAGTGCCGGCTGCCCAGGCGTTGCAGCGCCTGGGCGAAGACGTCCAGCAGCTCCGGCTGATACACGCCCACCAGTTGCCGCTCAACGCCGGCCGGGTTGGTCAACGGCCCCAGCAGGTTGAAGATGCTTCGGGTCGCCAGCTCGCGGCGCGGCCCGGCGGCATAGCGGGTGGCGGGATGGTGGGCGGGCGCGAACATGAAGCCGACGCCCACTTGGTCGATGCAGGCGGCCACATGCTCAGGGCTCAGCCCCAGGCGCACGCCCGCCTGCTCCAACGCGTCGGCGCTGCCGGAGCGGCTGGAAATCGCCCGGTTGTTGTGTTTCGCCACCCGCCCGCCCGCGGCGGCAACCACCAGGGCGGCGGTGGTGGAGATGTTGAACGTGTGGACGCCGTCGCCGCCGGTGCCGACGATGTCCACCAGGTGTTCCCCCGTTGCCGGCACTTTCTCGGCAAACTCGCGCATGACCGCGGCGGCGGCGGCAATCTCCTCGATGGTCTCGCCTTTCATCCGCAGCGCCACCAAGAAGCCGCCGATTTGCGCGTCGGTCATTTCCCCCGACATCAGCGCCCGCATCACGTCCTGCATGGCGGCGGCGGTGAGGTCGCCCCCGTCGATGACGGTGTGCAGCGTCGGGTGAATGTCCACGGTGGAGGTCACTCCGCCGGGCGCGGCCCGCCGGCCGTCATGCGGCAGGGCGTGCGGCGGCCGCCGCCCCTGCGGCATCGCCGCCCGCCGCGGCGCCGCCCGGCCCGCCGGTCGTTGCCGCCAGGAAGTTTTTCAGCAACTCGTGGCCGCAGGTGGTCAGGATGGACTCGGGATGAAACTGCACGCCGTATACGGGATGCTCCTTGTGCTTCACTCCCATGATTTCATCCATTTCCCCGTTTTCTGCGTTGGTCCACGCCGTGATTTCCAGGGGCTCCGGCAGGGACTCGCGCTCAATCACCAGGGAGTGATAGCGGGTCGCCACGAACGGGCTTTCCAGCCCGGCGAACATGCCCTCGCCGTCGTGGTGAATGTCCGACGTCTTGCCGTGCATGATGCGCCCGGCGTGAACGATGCGCCCGCCCAGGGCCTGGCCGATGCTCTGGTGTCCCAGGCACACCCCCAGGATGGGGATCTTGTCGAGAAACTCGCTGATGAGCGCAACGGAGACGCCCGCCTGGCTGGGGGTGCAAGGGCCGGGCGAGATGACGATGCGTTGCGGCGCCAGCTCGTGAATCTGCTCCAAGGAGACCTGGTCGTTGCGATACACGCTCACCTCCTGCCCCAGCTCGCCGAAGTACTGGACCAGGTTGTAGGTGAAGGAATCGTAGTTGTCGATCATCAACAGCATGGCGCCGCCCCCTCAGCCGTTCAGGTCGCAACCCAGGAAGCGGCGCCCGCTCTGCGCGCAGGCTTCCAGGACGCCGAAGCTGCCGGCGGCCGGGTCAATCACCAAGTCGCCCGGGTTGGACACGGCCTCGATGAGCCGCCGTTGCAACGCCACGGGTTTTCTGTGCGCATGCTCGCGGTGCGCCGCCTTCTCGCGCCACACGTCGGGGATGTCGTGCGACGTCCACACCCCCTTTGCCCGCCGCGGCGCTTTTTGCAACACCACCAGGTGCTCGCTGGCGCGGCGGCTGCGATAGCCCATGCCGAGCCGGTCCTTGTCCCAAGTCAGCATGTCCACGACGTCCAGGGCGGTGTCGTCCAGCCAGCCGGAGAAGCCGGTGCACAAGTGGAACTTGTCCATCCACAGGAACAGGTGCCCGCTCGCCGTCAAGGCCCGGTCAATCCCGCGAATGAAAGCGCCGATGGTCTGCTCACTCATCTGCTTCAACTCGCACCGCGCCCGCCCGCGGCCCTTGCCCTCGTTGCCGTAGCGCAACTTGTCCAGCACGCCGCGATACTGGGGGTCGAAGAACGCCACCGGCGTCGCGCCCGCCGGCAACAGCCCCAGGAACTCCAGCCCGTCCATTTTCAGGCGGCTGTCGGGCGTGAGTTCCGGCGGCAACTCGAGGCGCGGCGCCTGTATCTCCCGCCGGCGGGAGAACACCGACGGCGCGGGGGCGGCTACGGGGGCGCTTGCGGCTGCGGGTGCGCTTGCGGTTGCGGATGCGCCGCCGCTTGTTCGGATGCCGGCGCCTGCGCCCGCTCCGACGCCCGCTTCAAGCGCCGCGGCGGCTTTACGCACCGCGACCACCCGTCCGGCTTTCCAGGGGATGAGGATGTGATGAGGTCATGGGGTGGTATTGTACCTTGTTTGCGGGCCGTAAAACCCGGCAAAGACAGAATTTGTCGCGCTGTAGCCCTTTTGCCCGCGACAAGAGGCCCGGCGCCTGGTGCGGCGTGATATGATGGGACTTTGAAGCGCTGTGAAAAAATGTGAGCGTGACTGAGCAAAAAACACCAGCGGTGATTCGATGAAAGCAAGCATAGGCAAGTTACTCAATTTTCTGCGTGAGGCGAAGCAGATTACCATTCCCATTTTCCAGCGCCCTTACTGCTGGACGGAAAAAGAATGCAAGCAACTTTGGGATGATCTCATTGTTGCGGGCAAGAAAGGTCGGACGCACTTCTTCGGTTCCATCGTTTTTCGCGTGGAGAGCGATGGGTCTTTTCATGTCATTGACGGTCAACAGCGCCTGACCACCGTCTCCCTGATTCTAAAATCCTTGCAAAACCACTTGGGCGTGGCTGAAAGAGAAAGGTTTTCCGCGGACCTTGAGTGTTTGCCCGAGCCTGAGCAAGAGGCCCAGCCAGGAAAAAAGCCGCGCCGCTACAATCTTTCCCTCACCAGGCTCGACGAACCGGAACTCCGGGCTGTTTTGACAGCAGGAAAGGAGGGAAAAAATGATGACAAAAGCCGAATCTGGGAAAACTTTAAGTGCTTTGAGCAGTGGCTAAAACCCGAGGATACGCTTGAAGTGCTTCGCGGGCTTGAAAACCTGGAGATCGTGCGTGTTAAACTGGAACCCATTGATGATCCACAGCTCGTTTTCGAGAGCATGAATGCCAAGGGCGTGGCCCTCAGCCAAATTGATCTGATCCGAAACTTTGTTCTCATGAGGCTCCCTTCGAACAAACAGCAAGACATATACGAGAAGTATTGGTTGCCAATGGACGAAAATTTCAGAGGACAAGATGAACATTTCAGGAGATTCATGCAACACTATCTGAGAATGCGTACCCGCAAGGTGCAAAGTGAGGGCGGGGTTTATGAAACATTCAAAAAAACATTCAGGGGTTCTTCCGCAATTGCTAAAATCGATGAAGGCCTGATCAAGGACCTTTGTATTTTTGCTACTTATTACTGCGTTATGGCCCTCGGCAGAACGGGGAAAGATCTCCACTTGCCCCAGGAAGAAGGTTTTGAGTTTGAAAATGCCTTAGAGGTCGGCGTCCTTAAAGATGCTCTGGCTGACCTGCGCGAACTCTACATATACGTTGCTTATCCCGTCCTCCTCAGGCTGTACGATTCCTACAACCGCAGAAAGCCGCCGGCTAAGAAGCTGACGGCTGGTGATTTTGAAATGGCAATTCGTCTGATCGAGAGTTACTTGTTCCGCCGCTCAATTTTTGGTGGGCAGGTGACGGACAAAATGAACCGGATTTTTGCTGATTTTATTGATTTCGAGAATATCCCCGATGAACATTATCTGGGCGCCATTCAAAATCGCTTCCTCAGCCTGTGGCAAGAGTCCGAAGACGACACCGGTGATGATGAACAGCAAGCTGACGGAAACCAGGATGACCATGAGGAAAAATCTGCTGGATGGACCTACAGGTTCCCCAAGAATGAGGAGTTTTTACACAACCTGATAGAAGCAAATATTTACGAGCGCCGTTGGTGGAAATGCTTGTTGTTGTTGCGGCGCTTGGAAGACTACTACCGGAAAAAACGGACGCAGTACGACAAGTTGCCCCCCATTGAACATATTATGCCGCAGATGTTGAGCGATCACTGGAAAGATGATTTAGGCGCCGACTGGAAAGCATCGCATACCAAGTGGCTGCACACGCTGGGCAACTTGACCCTGGTTCATAGTAGCGGGGAGAATACGGAGTTGAGCAACAATTCGTTTGCTGAGAAAAAGGAAATTCTTAAAAATTCCCCGTCTAAATTTCGGTTGAACGCTGAACTTCAGGAGCGTGAAAAGTGGGGCGAGACCCAAATCCGGGAACGCGGCGAGCGTCTGGCCAAGATAGCCGTCGAAGAACTCTGGCCCGCCTATCCGGCAACCCAAGCGCTTGAAAAACTCGAGGCATACCGCGCCTGGAAAAATCGTGCTGGAAACTAACCGCATCCACTGCGCCGACGCACGGGGCCGGCGCCCCATAAAATCCTGGCGCGACACACGACAGATTTTGTCCCGGCAAGGTGGTATCATTCCTTGTGCGTCGGATAGAAACCGTCGCGGCGCACAAGTCGCGCCCGAAAGCCAACTCGACCCAGACGAGATGCGGAATGAACAACCGACCTAGCAATGAAAACGGCCGGCGCTCGGCGACCGGCGGGAGGACGCGGCTTTGCCGGGCGCGGGTCAAATGAGGATGCAGGAAGCCAACGCCGCCACCGTGGAGGACATGGCAGCGCCGCCCGTGCAAAAAATACTGCAACTGCGCACCGTCGTGAACAAGTGGATTTCGGACATGTTTCCCGGCCGCCGCCGCCATATTAGCCACACCGCACCCATGAAAGCCAATGGTTGCTGGGCGGTAAGCCTGTTCATGCGGGACGGGAAACGCCAACGGAAACTTGCGGACTTGACCATAAGGGACAGCCGGGTTTCCCTGGTTGGAGCGGAGCCGCAGGACGTGGCGCAAAAAATAGACGAGTACGCGACGACCGCCGCCGCCGGCGCCCAGGATGAGTTCAAGCCGTGCCGGGGCGAGTTTTACGACTTTCGTTTTGGCGACGGCATTGCGGGAGTCCGGACATTGGAGGACAGGTCTGTCAACCTGCTCCTGACGGACCCGCCGTATGGAATAAGCAACGCCTATACGTGCGAGAACCAGGTCCCCCGCCGCCTCCGCAAAAACGGCAAGGACTTCATCATGCCCCGGGGGCATTTCGGGGCATGGGACGATGCGTTCCCGCAACCGAAAGAATGGGCTGAAGTCGTGCTTCCCAAGGTGGCGGGCTGGGCGGTGATTTTCTGTGCGCAAGCCCAGATTGGGGAGTACAGCCAGGTTTTGCGCGAACACAAGTTCGTTGCGGTTGGCACCCTGGTCTGGCAGAAAACAAACCCGGTGCCGTTCAATCACAAGTTCAAGCCCATCAACGCCTGGGAAGCCCTGGTCGTGGGCAAGCGCCCCGGCACGAAGTTCAACGGGAGGACCGTGCACAACATCTTTGTGTGCAAGTCCCCGTCTCCGCAAGAGCGCATCCATCCCACGCAGAAGCCGCTGGACCTGGTTGCCAGGTTCATAGACCTGTTCAGCAACGAGGGGGATCTGGTGCTGGACCCGTTTGCGGGCAGCGCAACCACGGTCATCGCCGCCGCCGGCAAGCGCCGCCGCGTGCTGGCGTATGAAAACGACCCCGCCATTTTCGAAGCGGCCAGTCAGCGGGTCGCGTCTGCTGGATGGTTGCTTTGATGCAACAGGAATTTGAAGACGCTTTTGACCGCAATACGAAAGTATGGCAGGTCTATCTGGTACTTAAGGACCGGCAGTGGCATTGTCGCGAGTGCGAATACCCCCACGTCCAAACGACCCAAATAGCCGGCGGCTCCGGCATACAGGGCCTGCAACGCGGAAACAGAAAGCGTCTGGGAATGGATATCGAAAGTGGGAATCACTTTTGTGTGAAATGCGGGCGCCAGACTCGGCAGGACCGTTGGAACGGTCAGTTTGTAGATGCGGTTTCGGCGCCGTCAATGCCTTCCGAGTTTTCCCGGCGCGCCATACAGGTTCTTGGTTCTCGCGATGTGGTAGAGGGAACGAGGCGGCCGCCGAACCAATTGACGGTCGACCATAAATTGCCAATGTTGCGCTGGGACAAATCCTCCTCGTCGCAACAAAGCAATTATGCTGAAATGAGCGATGATGACATTGTGGACAAGTTTCAATGGCTCAAGGCATCGAATGGCAGCGTCAGCCATAATCTTCTTAAAAGCCGGGCATGCGAGCGGTGCTTCAGGGACGGACAGCGAGGAACGCCGTTCGGCATCACATTCTTCTACGACGGAGGATCAACATGGAAGCCGGCAGACAAACAAGATCCCTCCGGGTGTGTTGGGTGCGGCTGGTATGACTTTGACAATTGGCGCAAGTCGCTTAACAGGCAGATTCAGCACATGAAAAAATCGGGACATGAACCACAATGACCATAAACCAACTTCTCCGTTCAGCGGCTTGTTTGCCCGCGGTGAGCGCTTGGCGGAGTTGGCCGCCAACATCTGGCCAGGGCTGAACCCTGAAAAAGAGTAGAACATACCGCGCCTGGAAAAATCGTGCTGGAAACTAACCGCATCCACTGCGCCGACGCCCTGGACTTGCTGCCCGCCGGCATTGACGACGGTGCCGTTGACCTGGTGGTGTGCGACGGCCCCTACGGCGTCACCGCCAACGAGTGGGACCAAATCCCCGACATACAGGCGTTTAACCTTGCCTTGATCAAGCTGTTCTCCCGCAAGCTGGCGCCGGGCGGCGCACTGTACCTGTTCGGCAAACCGGACTGCATCGACTTCATCGACTACCGCCCGCACCTGACCCTGAAAGCGAAAATCGCCTGGTACCAGCCCAGTCGCCTGGCGCAAGGGCGGGTCAACTACACCAACAACTATGACGTCATCTGCTACTTCGTCAAGGGAGACAAGCCCCGGGTGTTCGACCTGGACGCCGTTCGGGTTCCCCAGCTGGTGGAGTTGGAGCATCGGCGGCGATGCGAGCGCGTCCCGTCCGTAACCCGCGGCAGGTTCGGCAAAACCAGGTTCAACGACAAGGGCAAAAACCCCGGCGACGTCTGGGGCGACATCAAGCAACTCACCTACAAGTCTAGAGAACTGGTGAGCAGGGAAGCGCTGAACACCATCCAAAAGCCGGAGCGGCTGCTGGAAAGACTGGTGAAAGCCAGCACCCGGCAGGGCGACCTCGTACTGGACCCGTTCGCCGGCACAGGAACCTGCCCGGTGGTCTGCGAGCGGCTGGGTCGGCGGTTCATCGCCATTGAAAAAGACCCGGCCCTGGTCGCGCTGGCAAACCAACGGCTCGCGGACAACGCCTGGCGCCAGCAAAGCATCTTAGAGGTGGGATCTCATGGATAGGAAAGTGTATCGTGAAATCATTGCGTTTATTAGGAAGGCGGCTGATTTAGCCCGATCTGTTGGCATCGGAAATCTCCTTCAACCGGGGCTGGTGAAAGAGATGGTAATTGCCGACTTGTTGGGACATGAGCTCATCCACTCTAAGAGGGATGCGGATGCTCATGCGGCAGGAAACCCAAACGAGAAATACGAATACCTGTCATGTAAGGAGGGATCAACAGGACAGCTGGACAGAATGTTCAAAGAACCACCGGAAAAACGGGAAAAATCGTTGAGCAGAATAACGCGGAATGCAAAAATTTACTTGGCGGTTTTTTACAAAAAAGATCAGACAATGTGCAAAACCATTTACGAATTAGAGACCGAAGACGTCCTGCGGGAAGCCAAGCATCAACTTGATCGGAGTAAAAATGCCATTTCGCATGTAGGTTTCAATGAAAATTGGGCAAACAGAACAGGAAAAATAGTGTACGAAGATAGTCGAGGGCCAACCCGATGCAGACGAGATGCGGAATGAACAACCGACCCGGAACTGAGAACGCCCGGCGCAACGCGCCGTGGTTTGAGTCGGAGCCTGTCTCGTGATTGTGACGGGGGACTTTCTGAGCGAGGCGGCCGCGACTCTCGGCCGCCGCCGGTTTGACGTCGTCATCGCAGACCCGCCCTACAACATCGGCAAGGACTTCGGCAACGATTCAGACAAAAGGCCCGACGAGGAGTATGTCAAGTGGACTCAGTCCTGGCTGGAAATCTGCCTGGACCGCCTGGCGGACAACGGGGTGATTTACCTGTACGGGTTTCCCGAGATTGTCGCCAGGGTCGCCGCCCGCTATCCGTTGGACCGGCAACGCTGGCTGGTCTGGCATTACACCAACAAGACCGTGCCGGGCTCCCGGTTCTGGCAACGCAGCCACGAGACCATCCTGTGCCTGTGGCAAGGCAAGCGCCCGCACCTGCAAGTTGACCAGATAAGGGAGGATTACACAAGCAACTACAAAAACTGCATCGGCAAGCCGCGCCGGGAGACCCGGTGCCGCTACAATCGCAACGGCAACGGCAGCGTCTATAACGGACACGAGAACGGCGCCCTGCCAAGAGACGTGATCAAGGTCCCCGCCCTTGCCGGGGGCGCCGGTAGAAGCGAGCGGTGGTTCCTGTGCCGGGATTGCGGCGGGCAGGTGCAGCCGCCCGGCGAACTGCAAAAACACGCCCAGCACGACATCGTGAAGCACCCCACGCAAAAGCCGATGGAGCTGACGCGCCGCCTCCTGCTGTCTTGCATAAAAGACCGGGGGAGAGTGCTCATCCCGTTTGCGGGGTCGGGGTCCGAATGTGTGGTTGCCCAATCCCTGGGCATTGACTTTGCGGCCTTTGAGATCAACGAGGAGTACGCGGACTTCGCCCACAAATGGTTGCGCCGCTCGCTTCAATCCGAAAGCGAGCAGACCCGCGTTGCGGTCGGCCTGCAAGCCCGGTAAGCAGGATGCCGTTGCAAAGAAACCGGGCGACCGGTGTCCCAGCTGCCGCAGGGCATGGTCGGGCCAATGGCATAGGCGTCACGACCCGGAAACCGAGGAGTTTGTCGCATGGTGGTGCAGCAACTGCAACATGGCACGGCAAGACCAGAAAAATCCAAACGTGTATCGGGAGAAAGGCGATGGGTAAAATCATCTGCGGCGACGCGGTAACGGTGCTTGCCGAGTTCCCTGAAAACCATTTTGACTTGACGGTGTTCTCGCCCCCGTATGACGGGTTGCGGGACTACAACGGCTTTGACTGCGACCTGCACGCCCTGGGCGCGGCCTTGCTCCGCGTAACGAAAGAAGGGGGCGTGGCGGCGATGGTCATCCAGGACCAGACGAACAACGGCACGAAGACATTGACGTCGTTTCGCACGATTGTGGATTGGTGCGACAACATCGGCTGGGGGTTGTTTGAGACCTGCATCTACCGCAAAAACGGCAAAGACGGGGCGTGGTGGAAACGGCGCTTTCGCGTTGACCATGAGTACATTCCCATTTTCGTGAAAGGCAAGCGCCCGAAGTTCTTCGACAAGGAGGCCGTGAAAATCCCGTGCAAGCACGCCGGCAAGGAAATGACCGGCGCGGCCAACCGCGACAAGAACGGGGTTACCCAGGTTTCCAGGAAGATGACCATCAATCCGACAAAGTGTCCCGGCACAATTTGGGACTACGGCAACGGCGGCGACAAGGTTGCGATGAAGCGCCAACATCCCGCCCCGTTCCCCGACAAGATACCTGCGGACGTCATCAGCGTCTTTACCGAGCCGGGCGACCTGGTGCGTGACCCGATGGTGGGGTCGGGTTCTACGGCGATAGCCGCCCATTACGCGGGGCGGGACTATGTGGGCATAGACGTCAGCGAGGAGTACTGCGACTTGGCGAAAAGGCGCATTGCCGCCTG
This sequence comes from uncultured Enterobacteriaceae bacterium, assembly GCA_964509455.1. Taxonomy (GTDB): domain Bacteria; phylum Pseudomonadota; class Gammaproteobacteria; order Eutrophobiales; family Eutrophobiaceae; genus JAAXHV01. The sequence continues at coordinate 22,299 of CAZDXS010000221.1, forward strand.
CCAGACGAACCTTGACCCCGCTTTCCGCAACGCGAAAGCGTCCGGCGAATAATGCCCGGCGCACAAGAGTCAGGGTCCGAATGTGTGGTTTCCCAATCCCTGGGCATTGACTTTGCGGCCTTTGAGATCAACGAGGAGTACGCGGACTTCGCCCACAAGTGGTTGCGCCGCTCGCTTCAATAGGGCGCGGGCGTTTGCGAGGCATCTCGAATATGAAGTTTGAAGCGTTGCCCGACGACAGGTTTCCGATCATCTATGCCGACCCGCCCTGGGACTACAAGGGGCAAAGGCAGCACAACGGGAAAGGCGGCCGGGACACCGGCGGCGCGGCGATACACTACCAGACCGTGCGGGTTGCCGAGCTGGCGGAACTGGACGTGGCGAGCATAGCGGCCGACGACTGCCTGCTGTTCATGTGGGCCACGTCGCCGCACCTGGACCAGGCAATATGGCTGGGCAAGGCCTGGGGTTTTCAGTGGGCGACGGTGGGCTTCGTGTGGGACAAGGAGAGGGTGAACCCCGGCTTTTACACCATGAGCCAGTGCGAGCTGTGCCTGATTTTCAAGAGGGGCAAAATCCCCGCCCCCCGGGGGCGCAGGAACATCAGGCAGTACGTGCGAATCAGGCGGCAGGGGCACAGCGCCAAGCCGGCCGAGGTGAGGAGGCGCATAGACGAGATGTTTCCCACGCAGAGGAAAATCGAGTTGTTTTCACGGGAGCCGTTGAACGGTCAGTGGGTTGCCTGGGGGAACGAGGCGGGGATAATCCGGGGAGCGGAGATGCACCGGGACGCAGGGACAAGCCAGGACGCGGAGACAAACCGGGACGCAGGGACAAACCGGGCTTGCCTGCCTGCGAGATAGCCCCTCGCCCATTTCGTCTGCAACGAAAGAGCGCGGCGCCCGCACGGGCAAAGCCCCAGGGCGATGCACTGACAGCAAGCGACAAGACCCTGCCGGCAAGCGCCGCCCCATAATCATTCACTCCACTGAGGCCGCGGGCGCTTAGCCCCGCCGGTCGGCACCCGATGCCGGTGCCGCGCCGCCGGCAGGCGTCTCCGCCCGACAGGACGGACGCCGCCCGCGCGCCGTTGCGCTGTTCCGGCGGTAAAGCGGGCGCGAGCAGATCCCCAGAAACGGCGCACTGCCGGCAAGCGACAAGGCCCCGCCGACAAGCACCGGTCGGGCAGGCGGTTCCCGGCAAGCGCCGCCGAGCGCCGCCCCATCATCATTCATCCCACTGAGGTCGCGGGCGCTTAGCCCCGCCGGCCGGCGCCCGATGCCGGTGCCGCGCCGCGCCGCCGGCAGGCGTCCCCGGCAAGCAAGACAGACGCCCCCCGCGCGCCGTTGCGCCATTCCGCCGGCAGGACGCGGACGACAACGGAAGCCGGCAAACCCCCGCCCGCCGCCCGAAGCGACAAGCCGGCAAAAGCCGTAACAGCCGCCGCAAGACAAGTTTTGTCCCGGCGGGCTTGTATCATCCTCCCCTGCCGGGCAGAACCCGGCGCGGCGTAAGTTCTTATCGTCCGCAACGAAAGCGTGAGGGGTTGCGCGCGAGCGCATCCCCAGGGGGAAGATCGATAACAACACGGGGCAACATCCCGCCGGCAAGGCCCGGACAAGCGACTCTGGGCAATGTCCGCCATGCCTGGCCTGGCGGGGGGCGGGCGCAATGAAGCGGCGAGACGTCAGCCTGCCGGTTGGCGAGCGCGCCGGGCTTGACCTGGTTGCGCCGCTCCAGGCAGACGCCCAGGACCAGCAAGATAGCGCCCGCTCGCCGTTGCGCTATCCCGGCGGCAAGACGCGGGCGGTGAAAGAAATCAGGCAATACCTGCCCGCCGACCTGAAATGTCTTTGCTCGCCCTTCTTGGGCGGCGCCAGCGTGGAGCTGGCTTGCGCGGCGGCCGGCATGCGGGTGTATGGGGCGGACGCTTTCGCGCCGGTGATTAACTTCTGGAAGCACGCGAAAGAGGACGCGGCCGCGCTGGCCGCACAAGTTGATGCCTACTATCCGTTGAGCCGCGCCAGGTTCTACCAGTTGCAGAAAACCTACGCGGACATCGCAGACCCGCAGGAGCAAGCGGTGGTTTTCTTCGTGCTGAACCGCAGCTCGTTCAGCGGCACGACCTTGTCCGGCGGCATGTCGCCCGGGCATACGCGCTTTACGCCGTCGGCCATTGACCGCCTGCGCAAGTTTCGCGCCGGCAACCTGTTCGTGCGTTGCCGCGACTACAGGCAGACGTTGCGCGAACACGAAGATACGTTCTTGTACCTTGACCCGCCCTACGCCACCGGCGGCAGACTTTACGGGCGCCGCGGCGACATGCACGGCGACTTCAACCACGAGGAGTTGGCCGCGGCGTTGCGGAAGCGGGACGGCTGGATACTCAGCTACAACGACAGCAGGGAAATCCGGGACCTGTACCGGGGATACAAGCAGGTGCGACCGCAGTGGACGTACGGGATGTCCCACAACAAGCAATCCCGGGAGTTGCTGATCTTGAATGCATGACGTCTGTGCCTCGCCGCGCTGCCCGCGTCGCCTGGCGCCCACGCCGCGCCGCCGCCCGGCGCCCCAGCGCCGCGTTGATGTTGCTCGGCATCTGCCTGCCTGCGTCGCTCGATGCACCGTCTGCACCGCGCTTCTTGCGTTGACGCAACCCGTCGCCTGCCGTCTCCATCCGCCGCGCTACCCGCACGGCCGGCGCTCTGCAACGCCGCATCGCGCCCAGCGCCGCAATGCCCGCGCTGATGCCGCCCGGCATCTGCCCGCGTCGCCTGGCGCCTACGCCGCGCCGCCGCCCAGCGCCTCCCGCATGCGGGCGATGACGGCGGCGTAGTCGTCGCTGCCGAAAATGGCGGAGCCCGCCACGAACGTGTCGGCGCCCGCCGCCGCGATTTCCGCGATGTTGTCCGCTTTCACGCCGCCGTCAATCTCCAGGCGTATGTCGCGGCCGGCGGCGTCGATGAGCGCCCGCGCTTCCCGCAGTTTGTCCAGCACGGCGGGGATGAACTGCTGGCCGCCAAAGCCCGGGTTGACGGACATGAGCAACACCAGGTCCACCTTGTCGATGACGTGCCGCAGGCAGTCCAGCGGCGTCGCCGGGTTGAACGCCAGGCCGGCGCGGCACCCCTGGTCCTTGATGAGTTGCAAGGTGCGGTCCACGTGGCGGCTGGCTTCCGGGTGAAACGTGATGACATCAGCGCCCGCGGAGGCAAACTCCGGCACGATGCGGTCCACCGGTTCTATCATCAGGTGCACGTCCAGGGGGGCGGCGACGCCGTAATCGCGCAGGGCCTTGACGACAATCGGGCCGAACGTCAGATTGGGCACGTAATGGTTGTCCATCACGTCCACGTGGATGTAATCGGCGCCGCCGGCCAGCACCGCTTCCGCCTCCCGGCCCAGTTGCGCCAGGTCGGCGGACAGTATGGAGGGTGCGATGATGTAGTCGGTCATTCGGGGGCGGTTTCAACCTGAATAAACGCCCATTATACCCGGTTCTTCGGGGCGGCGGCGGGCGCGGGGCGGGGGCAAGCGCAACAGGGCGCGGGGCGTTAGGCGCGGCGCAACAGGCGCGAGCGCGTCAGACATTGAAGCGGAACAATATCACGTCTCCGTCCTGCACCACATAGTCCCGGCCTTCCTGGCGCCACTTGCCGGCGTTTTTCGCGCCTTGCTCGCCGCCGCATTCGATGAAGTCCTCATAGCCAATGACCTCTGCTCGAATGAAGCCCCGCTCAAAATCCGTGTGAATGACGCCGCCCGCGGCCGCGGCGCCCGCCCCTCCCCGAATGGTCCAGGCGCGGACTTCTTTCGGGCCCGCCGTGAAAAAAGTGCGCGAGCCCAGCAGGTCGTAACCGGCGCGGATCAGCCGGTTCAGCCCGGGCTCGTCCAGTCCCAGCTCGTGCAAGTACTCCTGCCGGTCCGCCGCTCCCAGCGCGGCCAGCTCGGCTTCTATGGCGGCGGAGACGGGCAGCAGCGCCGCGCCGTCCGCCGCCGCGCGCGGCTCCAGCTGCGCCAGCCACTTGTTGTCGGCGATGCCTCCCTCTTCCACGTTGGCGATGTACAGCACGGGCTTTTCCGTCACCAGGCGCAACTCCTGTGCCGTCTCGCGCTCGGCGGACTCCGCCGGCAACGCCCGCGCCGGCTTGCCCGCGTCGATGTGCGCGGCCAGTTGCTCCAGTTGCCGGGCGCGCGCCGCCTGCTCCTTGTCGCCGGTCCGGGCCGCCTTGTCGGCTTTTTGCCGGGCCCGCTCCAGCGTTTCCAGGTCGGCAAGGCACAGCTCCGTGTTGATCGTGTCCAGGTCTTCCATGGGGTTCACCCGGCCGCTGACGTGCGTTACGTTGTCGTCCTCGAAGCAGCGCAACACCTGGGCGATGGCGTGGGTCTCGCGCACGTGGCCCAGGAACTTGTTCCCCAGGCCCTCGCCCCGGGCGGCGCCCTCCACCAGGCCGGCAATGTCGACAAACTCCACGTGGGTGGGGATCACTTGCGCCGGCTTGACAATATCGGCGATGGCGGACAACCGCGGATCGGGAACGGGCACCACGCCCACGTTGGGTTCGATGGTGCAGAACGGGTAGTTCTCGGCGGCGGCCCCGGCGTCGGTCAGCGCGTTGAACAGGGTGGATTTGCCCACGTTGGGCAGCCCCACGATGCCGCATTTGAAGCCCATGTCCTGGTTGCGCCGCGCCGTGTCCCGCGCGCCTATTTCCCCGGGCCGGCCGCCCCGGGAACATACTCCGGGTCGTGGGCGCGCTTGATCACGTAGGCGCGAACGGCGTCGGTCTCCTCTTGCGTCAAGTGCGCGGCAAAGCCCGGCATGCCGCCCGGCAGGAGTTGCCCGCCGCGCACAACGGAATCCCAGGCGGCATGGCTCGCCGCATCCAGGTAACGCAGGTCGGGCAACACGCCGGCGCTGATGCCGCCGTCGCCGTGGCAACGAGAGCAGTAGCGGTGGTACAGCAACCGGCCCTGGGCGACGACGGCGGGCGTCGCCCGGTGCGCCGGCGGCTGGGGCGGCGGCGGCAACGGCGCCAACGGCGGCAAGGTCGCGGCGCCGTCCAGCGCATACGCCGCGATGCGGTTCAGCGCCCGCACGCCGGCCCACTTGGCGACGATGCCGGATTCAAGCCCGAACGCCGTGCCGTTGCCCGCCGCCACCGCCACGTATTGCCTGCCGTCCACGGCGTAGCTGACCGGCCCGGCCAGCACGGCGGTTTGCACGTTGTGGGCCCAGAGGCGTTTGCCGCTGTCGGCCGCGTACGCAATGAACTCGCCGTGGGAAGTCCCCTGGAAGACCAGGTTGCCGGCGGTCGCCAGGGCGCCTCCGTTCCAGGGGACCGGATGCTCCACGGTCCAGCGGGCTTCCTGCCGTAGCGGGTCCCACGCCAGCAGGTATCCCCGGAGCAGTCCCGCGATCTCCTTTTGCACCGCCGGGTCCTCCGGCATGGAGGCGATGAGGGGGTCCAGCCCGGTGTTGGTCGCGACCCGGCTGAACTCAAACTTCTCTACTTCCTGGTACGTCCAGGGCAGGTCCTGGGCGGGAATATAGACCAGCCCGGCGCCTGGATGCCACGCCATGGGATGCCAGTTGTGTCCGCCGGGCGCGGCCGGCCAGGCGGTGAAAGGGGCCTCCTCGTAACGCGCCCCGGGCGTCTCCACGGGGCGCCCGGTGCGCATGTCAACGTGCGACGCCCAGTTCACGGTTACGAACGGCGCGGCGGACAGGAGCTCCCCGTTGGTGCGGTCGATGACGTAGAAGAAGCCGTTCTTGGGCGCTTGCATCAGCACCTTGCGCGGCTTGCCGTCGATCTCCAGGTCCGCCAGCATGATGTGCTGGGTGGCGGTGAAATCCCAGGTGTCCCCAGGCGTTGTCTGGTAGTGCCAGGCGTATTCCCCCGTGTCGGCGTCCAGGGCGACAATGGAGGCAAGAAACAGGTTGTCGCCGCCGCCGGGACTGCGCAGGCGCTGGTTCCAGGGCGCCCCGTTGCCCACGCCGATATATACCAGGTTGAGCTCCGGGTCGTAGCTGACGGCGTCCCAGACGGTGCCGCCGCCGCCCCGCTTCCACCACTCGCCGCGCCAGGTGGCGGCGGCTTTTTCCAGGATGGGGTTCTCGAACGGCTTGGCGGGGTCGCCGGGGACCGTGTAGAACCGCCACGCCGGCCGGCCGTCGGCGGCGTCGTAGGCGGAGACGAAGCCGCGCGCGTCAAACTCGGCGCCGCCGTTGCCGATGAGCACCTTGCCCTTGACTATGCGCGGCGCCCCGGTGATGGTGTAGCGCTGGTCGGGGGGCGTGGTCTGCACCGACCAGACCGGTTTGCCCGTCGCGGCGTCCAGCGCCACCAGGCGCCCGTCCAGGGTTCCCACGTAGATTTTGTCCTGCCAGGCCGCGACCCCCCGGTTCACCACGTCGCAACAGGCGTCAATGCCTTTTTGCGGCGGCACCTGCGGGTCGTAGCTCCACAACAGCCGGCCGGCGGCGGCATCGATGGCATACACCCGGCTCCAGGTGCCGGTGACGTACATGCGCCCATCGATGACCAGGGGCGTGGCTTCCAGGCCGCGGCGGCTGGGCAGGTCCAGGACCCATGCCGGCTTCAACCGCCCGATGTTTTCCTCATTGATTTGCGCCAGGGGGCTGAAGCGTTGCTCGGCGTAGGTGCGGCCGTGGCTGAGCCAGTTGCCGGGTTCCCGGTTGGCGTTGACCAGGCGTTTGTCGCTGACCAGCGACACGGGTGCGGCGGCCAGGTCGTCTTGCCGCGGCGGCTCGCCGTCGCGGCACCCCGCCGCCGCCAGCGCCAGCGCCGGCAACAGGAGCAGGAGGAGCGGCCGCCGCAGCGCCGCCGGCATGCGTCGGCGCCGGGCGCGTTGGCGCCTGCCGTCCCCCCGGCCGCTGAGCGGCCGCGGCGCCGCCGGGCGGGGTTGCCGCCGCCGCTGTGCCGTGATTTTCAGGCGTTTTGGGTCTGTCATGTTTGTGCCGAAAATAAATGCTCGCCCGGTGCTGGCGCACGCGCCCCGTATGTCGCTCCGCCCTCGCCCGCACCCGCCAGGATCCGGGCCGGGCGCTCAGCGCCGGCCCGCTTCCTCAAACCAGAGAAGCGCGGCTTCTCCCTCCTTGCGCGCGATCTCACCCACCAAACGACTGTGGCGAATGCCGTTGCACAGCTCCGCCAGCCGGCTAAAGCGTTGCGCCAGCTTCTCCTTGCCGCCAAAGCGCTCCTCGAAACGCGGCCAGAGCGTCTTGTTCTTGATGACGCCCTCCAATTCGCGCAAGTCCGCATACTCCAGCTTGCCGGCCAGCGTCTCGTAATGGTCGCCGTCAATCCCCGCATTTTTCCGTGCGGCCGCTTGCAGGCGTTCTTCGATATTCTGCGATATCTGGGACGGAAGCAACATCGGGTCGCCGCCCAGCGCCGCCGCGCCATTCTACCACGAAACGCTCGCCGGTTTTTCCAGGTAGCCGCTGTACCAGAGATTGCCCAGCGGCAACTCCTCGTCCGCCAGGGCCTTGATTGTCGGGTCGTCGCCGGCGCGGCGAATAGCGGAGAACCCGCCGTCACCGTGCCTTGGCGGTCCTGGCGCTGACCTACCCCGGTGACCAGCGCACCGCCGGACAGACCGGGCCGGGCCCCTTGCCGGTGCGCGATATGATCTGGCGTCGGCCCATGCTGGGCGGGTTGCGCGGCGCTCCCGCCCGGTGGGTATACGACTGGGAAGACGGGCCGGTTCGGACCGTTGCCCCCTACACGATATTGCTGAAACGAAGTTCGGAATCAGCGATCATGTTATACTCCAGCCGGCACCGACAACCAAGATCAATGAAAGAGGAGCAGACATGGCTGACGGCAAACCAGACATTGCCTCGTATGAGCGGTTGGTCGAGCGGTTGCAAGAAGGACTGGAGCAGTACCAAGCCGACATCACGAATATCCAAATGCGCGACGGCCTGGTGCAACGATTCGAATTCACTTATGAACTCAGTCACCGGATGATAAAGCGCTACCTCGAATACGCGGCGGCAAGCATTGGGCCGTTTAGTCCGTTGGTATTCGCAGACCTGATACGCACCGCAAACGAACATGGGCTGTTGCTGGGCGACTGGACGAGTTGGCGGCACTTCCGTGACATGCGGGGGAAAACCAGCCATTCTTACGACGAGGAGATCGCACTTGAAGTGGTTGCGGACATTCCGCGGTTTTTAGAAGAAGCCGTCTATCTGCGCGACCGGTTGCGGGAGCGGCTGGCATGAGCGAGGCGCCTCCCGCCGTGGATCTGCAACCTGAGCATCTGGCGATTGTCCGCGACATCCTGCGCCGCCGCGTACCAGAACGGGAAGTGGCGGCATTCGGTTCGCGCGCTACCCGAACGGCGCGGCAGTACTCCGACCTGGATCTTGCCGTCCTGGGCGAAGAGCCCATTTCGCCGTCCGTATCTGCGGCCCTGACGGATGACTTCGTCGAATCCGACCTCCCGTTCAAGGTCGATGTCATCGACTGGGCGCGACTGAAAGAATCTTTCCGCGACATCATCCGCCGCGACTTGGTGGTGGTGCAAGAGCCGCTGGGTCGTCCTGCAAGCAGGCGCCCTGATTGTGCAAGTCCATAGGGTTGTTCACGGAAAGACCCCTCGCTTCTTGTTGCGGTCTGTTTCACGGGGTTTTTAACTCGTCCGGGCCGCCGGGCGCGCGCCTCGCATGTCGCTCCGCCGCCGGCCCGGCTCGCATCCTGCCGGGCTCAGGGCCGGGCGCCTGGCCGGGTCATGGCCCTGCCGGTCTCCCCGGCGCACGGCAGGGGCAGTATCTCCATGCCTCTTGGCAAGGCCGCATCGATCAGGGCCGCGTCCTCGCACTCCCGGCAACGCTACGCCGCCGGCTTCTCCTGCTTTGCAATCGTCTGCTTAGCCGTCGACCATGATCTCCGGGTCGGCAAGGTAGCGAGTCCACGACTCGACCTGCTCGCTCAAATCGTTAACGTTGTCGTAATCAACCTCCTGGAATTCCGCCAACACCTGCTCCACTCTTTCCGACAGATCCTCCCGCCGCAACTCCAGCTCCACGTTTCCCAAAAGCGATTCAACGTACGCCGCCGTCTCCTCGTAGGAAGACAAGAACTCCAACCTGCCCACCTCAAATTCGAAGTGAGTCAGGTCCCTCGATCTCAGCAAGCCGCCCGTATGCGACGAAGCCCAGGAGTACGTGTCCCAGGTTCCGTCCAAGTCATCGTCCTGGAGTCTGCGAATTCCCGCCGGCGTCCAGGGGGACGTCCCCCATACGGCATCAAACGGCGTGTCCAGTCCCGCCGCCCACTCCTGCGTAACGAAACTCGTATCGGCCGCCCACCCCTGCTCGCCGAATACAAAACTTGTTCTAATGCCCAGATCTTCAATGTCCCAGCGGACTGTGTAACCCGCCGAGGGTACCGTCAGACGCGCGTCCGGAGTAACCACTACTGGGGCCAGGTCCACCTCCGCCGTGTCCCAGGTATTCGTCCCGTTCGAGCTCGTCACTGCCCACCAGTAAGACAACCCGCCCGCAAAGTCCAACACGCTCCACAGAGCGGTCAACGGACTCCCCGGCGCCGCTGTCAGGTACGCGAATTCAGATTGTAAAATTTCCTCGTATGCGGGCGCTTCGTAATATGTCGGTGCGGCCGCCCCGCCAAAACTTTCCGGGTCCCAAGCAATCTGCATCTCCCCCGTCCAACGCCACAGCGGATAGCGTACTGGAAACGTACTAATGAACCAGTCCCACTCGACTACGTCCCCGGCGTGCCAGGTACTGGGCCGAAAGAACAGGTTGTGATGGAATGCGCTAACGTCTCTCATTTATTCGGGCTCGTCAAAGTCCTGCGGGCGATGCGGCGCCGCCCCGGTGGGTCGCAAACCCCGTTATCGCCGGGCTCCAAAACAAGACGCCGGCAACCGCCGCCGGCCGGGCGACTCGGTTCAAGCGCTCAAGCATGCTCGTCTCCAACTATCCGCTAAAGCCGGCGGGTTCATTATGGGGGCGCCCGCGGACTTCCGAGGGCGCGGCTTTCGGCGCGGCGCAGGACTTCCCCGCTCCGTGCCGGGTCGGAATCCGTACCCGGCCAAGGGATTGTATGATACTCCAACCCACAGACAATGTCTCGATGCCGTTGCCGGCGCCGGGTGCGGACATTGCCTTAGGATGCCGCTTAAGCCGCGTTGTTCAATTGCATGTTCGTCCTTGCGTATGCCCGCTTCTTGTTGCGGTTGGTCTCACGGGGCGGTGAACCTGCCCGGCCCGACTGGTGCGCGCCTCGCAGGTCGCTCCGCCGCCGGCCCGGCTCGCATCCCGCCGCACCGTTTTTCAGGCATTTTCATGTTCGTGCTGAGAATGAATGGTCGTTCGGCGCCGGCGCCCCCGCGCCCGCCGGACTCAGGACCGGGCGTTCAGCCGGGTCATGGCCTTGCCGGTCTCCCCGGCGTACAGCAGGGGCAGTATCTCCAGGCCTCTTTGCGGGGCCGCATCGATCAGGGCCGCGTCCTCGCCCTCCCGGCAACGTTGCGCCGCCGGCTTCTCCAGCTTCGTAATTGTCTCCGTTAGCCATCGACCATGATCTCCGGATCGGCAAGGTAACGAGTCCACGACTCGACCTGCTTGCTCAAATCGTTAACGTTGTCGTAATCAACCTCCTGGAATTCCGCCAACACCCGCCCCTCTTTTTCCGACAGATCCTCCCGCCGCAACGCCAACTCCACATTCTCCAAACTCGATTCAACGTATTCCGCTGTTTCCTCGTAGGAAGACAAGAACTCCAACCTGCCCACCTCAAGTTCGAAGTGAGTCAGGTCCCTCGAGCTCCATACGCCGCTCGTATGCGGCGAAGCCCAGGAGTACGTGTCCCAGGTTCCGTCCAGATCATTGTCCCGGAGTATCCTAATTCCCTCCTCCGCCTGGGGGGCGGTACCCCATACGACTTCAAACGGCGTGTCCAGTCCCGCCGCCCACTCCTGCGTAACGAAACTCGTATCGGCTACCCGCCTCGACTCATGCTCGTCGAGGAATACAAGACTAGAACTGCTTCTAATGCCCAGATATTCAATGTCCCAGCGGACTATGTTGTCCGGCTCGGATGCCGCCAAACCCAAGTCCGGAATAGCCACCACTGGGTTCAGGTTCACCGTCACCGTGTGCCATGTATCCGCCTCGCTCGGGATCCCCAAGTCCCACCGGTAAGACAACCCGCCCTCAATGTCCAACACACTCCACCGACCTCCCGGCGGCGAACTAACAGGCGTCGATGCGTACGCGAATTCAGGTTGTGGGATTTCCTCGTATGCGGGCGCTTCGTAATATGTCGGCGCGGCCGACCCGCCAAAACTTTCCGGGTCCCAAACGATCTGCATTTCCCCCGTCCAGCGCCACGGCGGATAGTGCACTGCAAGCCGGCTGACGACCCAGTCCCACTCGACTACGTCCCCGGCGTGCCAGGTACCGAACGGAAAGACCTGGTTGTGATAAAACGGGCTAGCGTTTCTCATTTATCCGGCCTCGTCGAAGTCTTGCGGGCGATGCGGCGCCGCCCCGGTTGGTCGCAAACCCCGTTATCGCCGGGCTCCAAAACAAGGCGCCGGCAACCGCCGCCGGCCGGGCGACCCGGTTGAAACACTCAAGCATGCTCGTCTCCAACTATCCGCTAAAGCCGGCGGGTTCATTACGGGGGCGCCCGCGGACTTCCGAGGGCGCGGCTTTCGGTGCGGCGCAGGACTTTCCTGCCCCGTATCGGGTCGGAATCCGTACCCGGCCAAGGGATTGTATGATACCCCAACCCACAGACAATGTCTCGATGCCGTTGCCGGCGCCGGGTGCGGACATTGCCTTAGGACGCCGCTTAAGCCGCGTTGTGCAATTCATCCTGCTCGTCCTTAGGTCATGCCCGCTTCTTGTTGCGGTTGGCTTCCCGGGGCGTTGAACCTGCCCGGCCCGACTGGTGCGCGCCTCGTGTGTCGCTCCGCAACGCGACTGGTTTGCGTCCCGCCGCACCGTTTTTCAGGCATTTTCATGTTCGTGCTGAGAATGAATGGTCGTTCGGCGCCGGCGCCCCCTGCGCCCGCCGGGCTCAGGACCGGGCGTTCAGCCGGGTCATGGCCTTGCCGGTCTCCCCGGCGTACAGCAGGGGCAGTATCTCCAGGCCTCTTTGCATGGCCGCATCGATCAGGGCCGCGTCCGTGCCGGCGGGGCGTCCCAACACGTGCGGGGTCACCGCGTCCTTGTGCCCCGGATGGCCGACGCCTATTCTCAGCCGCAGGTAGCCGTCGTCCCCCAGTTTTTCGCTGATGTCGCGCAACCCGTTGTGGCCGCCGTGGCCGCCGCCCCGTTTCAGGCGAATCACGCCGGCGTCCAGGTCGATGTCGTCGTGGACCACCAGGACGGCGGCGGGGGGAATCCGGTAGTAATCCGCTACTGCTCGCACCGCGCGCCCGCTGTGGTTCATAAACACGGCGGGCTTGAACAGGCGGCAACCGCCCCGCGGCGCGTCGATGCGGGCCAGTTCGCCGTGGAGTTTTTTCTCCGCGGTGAAGCGTCCCCCGCCCTGTTCCGCCAGGCGCTCCACGAACCAGAAACCGACGTTGTGCCGCGTGGCGGAATAATCGGGGCCCGGGTTGCCCAGGCCGGCGATGAGTTGCAAGCCGGACTCTCCGGCGGTCGTCCCGGCCGCCGCGGCGCCGGTCGCGGCGTTCATCTCGCCGCCCGCCGGTCGTCGCGGCCGCAGGATGTCCGCCGCCGCGCCGCCCGCCGGTCGTCGCGGTCGTGCAACGCTCGCCGCCGCGCCGCCCGTCGGTCGCCGCGGCCGCACAGCGCTCGCCGCCGCGCCGCCCGCGCCCGGTTACTCGTTCTCGCTGGAAGCTCCTTCGGGCGCCTTGCCTTTTTCCGCATCGGCTGCCGTCTCTTCCGCGCCCTCTTCCGCCGCGGCTTCTTCGGCGGCGGCCGCTTCTTCCACTTCCTCGACCACCCTGGGGACGGTGATGGAAACCACCGGACTGCCGGCGTCGCCGCCGTGTTGCAGGGCGTAGATTTCCACTCCTTCGGGCAACACGATGTCGCCGAGATGCAGGGTCTCGCCTACGTTCATCTGCGCTACGTCCACCTCCAGGTACTCCGGCAGGTCCCGGGGCAGGCAGCTGATCTCCAGCTCGGTCATGATGTGGCTGACAATGCCCCCGCCGGTCCGGACGCCGACGCACTCGCGCTCATTGATGAAGTGCAACGGCACCCGCATGGTGAGTTTCTGCTTCTCGTCGATGCGCTGGAAGTCAATGTGCATCACCTCGGGCTTGTGGGGGTGCCGTTGCAGGGCCTTGACGACCACCTGCTCGCTGTCGGCATTGACCTTGATGGTCAGAATGCTTGAGTAAAACGCCTCTCGTTGCAACTGCCGCAACACCTCGTCATGGGACAGGGAAACGGCTTGCGGCTCCTTGGCCGCGCCATAGACGACACCGGGGATTCTGCCCCCGCGCCGCAGGCGGCGACAGGCGCCTTTGCCCGTTTCGCTGCGCGGTTCTGCGTTGATTTCTTGTGCTTGCATCTCGTAACTCCTGGTCGTGTGTCTGCTCTCGGTTTTTGTCTCGGTTCTCGTCCGGGGCCTCTGCCCCTGGTCCTGGGTTTTTGCCGTCGGCTCTTGGTCCGGGCCTCTGCCCCCGGTCCTGGGCTTTTGCCGCCGGCCCTTGGTCCGGGCCTCTGCCCCTGGTTCTGGGCTTTCGCCGTCGGCTCTTGGTCCGGGCCTCTGCCCCGGGCACCCGGCCTCGGGCTTTCGCCGTCGGTTCCTGCGCCGGGTTTTTGCCCTGGGTTCCTGTTTCTGGTCGGTGCTCCCGGCGCCTGGTCCCGGGCTTGTTGCCCTGGGCGTTCCCGCCTCGGTTGCGCCCCTGGGCTGCGCCGGCGCACCGTTCCCGGCACCGATGGACGCAACGCCGGGCAAGTCGCCCTCGGCGCCTGGCGCAACCAGCGCCTGTTCAACACCCATTAACTAGAGGCGCACAAACCAGCGGCGCGCGCCGCCGGTTGCCGCGCCGCCGGCCGCTCACTCCGGAAACATGGAACTTAAGGATTCACCCTCGGAAATCCGCCGTATGCTTTCCGCCAGCATCGCGGCCACGCTGAGTTGGCGGATTTTACCACAATCCCGGGCTTCCTGTCGCAACGGGATGGTGTCGGTAACCACCAACTCGTCCAGGGCGGAGGCTGTGATGTTGTCCAGGGCGCGCCCCGACAGCACCGGGTGCGTGCAATACGCCACCACCCGCACGGCGCCGAAAGACTTCAGGGCGTCTGCGGCGTTGCACAGGGTGCCGGCCGTATCTACGATGTCGTCCACGATGACGCAAGTGCGCCCTTCCACGTTGCCGATGATGTTCATCACCTCGGATTCATTGCTTTTCGGGCGCCTCTTGTCGATGATGGCCAGCTCCGTGTCGTCCAGCTGCTTCGCCACGGCGCGGGCCCGCACCACCCCGCCCATGTCGGGCGACACCACGATTTGCTTCTCGTACTTGTGCCGCCAGATGTCGCCCAGCAACACGGGCGAGGCATAAACATTATCCAGGGGCAGGTCGAAAAAGCCCTGTATCTGGTCGGCGTGCAGGTCCATGGTCAGCACCCTGGAGATGCCGGTGATGCTGATCATGTCCGCCACCACCCGGGCGCTGATGGGCACCCTGGCGGACCGCGAGCGGCGGTCCTGGCGGGCGTAGCCCATGTAGGGCATGATGGCGGTTACCCGCGCCGCGGACGCTCGCCGCAAGGCGTCTGCGATGATCAGCAGCTCCATCAGGTTGTCGTTGGCGGGCGCACACACGGGCTGCAGGATGAACACTTCGCGGCCGCGAACGTTCTCCGCGATTTCAACCAGGGTCTCGCCGTCGCTGAAACGGTCCACCTCGATCTTGCCCAGGGGCAGGTTCAGCTGGTCGGCGATGTTGCCGGCAAGCTCCGGGTTGGCGTTGCCGGCGAACAGCATGATATTTACTAAGGACATCGGTCTCCCCTTACGCTGGCTGGCTGGGGCGCCAGGACTCGAACCTGGGAATGCAGGGATCAAAACCCTGTGCCTTAACCAACTTGGCTACGCCCCATGATGTCGACAGATTGCCTCGGCGTGGTCTGCGAAGTTGCGAGTATACCACAGGCGCGGGCGTTGCTGGTTTTTGGCGATATGCAGGCGCTGAGCGGCTTCCGCCGGATGTCGGCGCCGTTGCCGCGGGTCGTGCGCCGCCCTCATCCGGGCGCCGGTCGTCCCGTCGGTTGCCCGGGTGCGGCGCTGGTTGCCCCGTCGGTTGCCCGGGTGCGGCGTTGTCATACCACCGCCCGCGCCCACCGCCCCATTTTTTGTGCTTGTTGACACTTTTGTAAAAATTGGCGACAATGCACCTTTGCGCCTGTGCGCCCGCCTTGACAAGTTGGGGCGGATTTGCTTAGAATGCGCCTGTCGTGCGAGTTGTCCGTGTATAACGGCGGCGGCCGCGGTGCGAAACGCATGGATGCATCGCCCGGTGTCGGGCGTCGTAACAGTTGTCAGAATATGTGAATCAGTGGGGGTTGACTCATACGCCCGCCGCCGGGTTGGCTCCGGTGCGGCGCTCGGTCGCCTTGCCTGTAACTTGTCCTTAGGAGGACCCGAAGCGTGAATAGAACGAACGTGATGTGCGATGCCCGGCAAGCGCCCGCCCAAAATAAGGGGGGGGGGGGGGGGGG
>CAZDXS010000222.1:0-18747 GCA_964509455.1 uncultured Enterobacteriaceae bacterium
CTCCTCCCTGGAAAAGGCCATGGGCATCGCCGGCCTGGGGCGCGACAACCTGCGACAGGCGGCGGTGGATGAGAACTTTGCCCTGGACGCACAACAACTAAAAGCGCAGATCCGGGCGGACAAGGCCGCCGGCTTGCAACCCATATTCGCCTGCGCCACCCTGGGCACCACCTCGTCCAACGCCATGGACCCGCTGGCCGCCATGGGCAGGATCTGTGCCGAAGAGGGGCTGTGGTTGCACGTGGACGCGGCCATGGCCGGCGCCGCCGCGCTGTGCCCCGAGTATCGCGGCTTTCACGACGGCATTGAATACGCCGACAGCTACTGCTTCAATCCCCACAAGTGGATGTTCACGAACTTCGATTGCAGCTGTTTCTGGGTCGCCGACCGGGCCGCCCTGATCAACGCCCTGTCCATCCTGCCGGAGTACCTGGCCAACCGGGAGTCCGCCGCCGGGGCGGTGTTTGACTACCGCGACTGGCAGGTGCCGCTGGGGCGCCGCTTTCGGGCGCTCAAGCTGTGGTTCGTATTGCGCTACTACGGCGCAGAAGGCTTGCAATACCACCTGCGGCGACACCTGGAGTTGACGCGGCGGCTGGTGGAGTGGATCGAGGCGGACGAGCACTTCGATGTGGTCGCGCCGGCGCCGCTCAACCTGGTGTGCCTGCGCCACCGGGGAAGCGACGCCTTCAACGAGAAACTGCTGGCCGCGCTCAACGACAGCGGTGCGCTGTTTCTCACCCACACCCGGCTCAACGACCGCTTCGTCCTCCGCCTGTGCATCGGCCAGGCGCACACCGAGCTGGAACACGTAGAACAGGCGTGGCGGCTGCTGACGGCAACGGCGCGGCGCCTGCGCGGGGAGGAATGAACGCGGCGGCGCCGACGGCGCCGGAAAAAACCACGGAGCCGCCGCACGAGGACTATTATGCGGTGATTTTCACCGCCGTAATGACCGCCGACCGGGACGGCTACGAGGAAACCGCGCAACGCATGGCGGCGCTGGCGCAACAACAACCCGGCCATATCGGCGGGCATCACGCCTTGGAGGGCAACCGGGAGCTTACCATTTCGTACTGGCAAAGCCTGGCGGCCGTCCAGGCCTGGAAAACGCATCCGCAACACCGGGCCGCCCAGGAACTGGGGCGCGCGAAGTGGTACGCGGACTACCAGGTGCGCACGGTGCGGCTCAGCGGGCTGGGGCTGGGGCTGGGCCGGGACCCGGGGGCATGACGCCCAGGGCGGCGGCCGGGGCATTGCCGGGGAGACTGGCGCCCGGTTGAACGCCGGCAACGGAGGCAAGTTGCGCCGGCGCCCCGGCACGGCGCGTGGTCGACCAACGGGCTGGTGTTTGGTTGCCGGCAAGGGGAGGGAGTTGCGTCGCCTCCCCAAGGCATGCTGAATGAGCGCCTACGCCGCAATATATGAATGGGTGCGCCGGGTGCCGGAGGGGAAAGTCGCCACCTACGGGCAAATCGCCGCCCTGGTTGAGGGAAAATGCACGGCGCGGCAGGTGGGATACGCCCTGTCCGCCCTGGCGGCGGACAGCGGGGTCCCCTGGCACAGAATCATCAACAGCCGCGGCGCCGTCAGCCCGCGCACCGGGTCGGAAAATCATCTCCTGCAACGGATACTGCTGGAAGCCGAGGGCGTGGTTTTCTCGCCGGGCGACGCCATCGACCTGCACCGGTATCGCTGGGACGGCAACCCTGGGGCGGCGGCCGCGCCGCCAACCGGCCGCGGCGAGCGGCAGTAGCCGTGCGGGGCGTGCGCAGGCAACGCGATGGCCGACGCCTGCACCCGCTGTCACTGCGCCAGGAAGTCATCTCCAGCGACGAATACTGCTGGAAGCCGAAGGCGTGGTTTTCTCGCCGGGCGACGCCATCGACCTGCGCCGGTATCGCTGGGACGGCAATCCTGGGGCGCCGGCCGCGCCGCCAACCGGCCGCGGCGAGCGGCAGCAGCCGTGCGGGGCGCGCGCAGGCAACGCACCAACCGCCCTTGCGCCCGCTTTCACCCCGCCCGGGTTGGAGGCCCCGACCTGGCGCTGACGCCGTTCCGAAAGCCCATGCAATGGACATTGTCGCCGCGGGCGCGACACCTGTACTTTCCCAACCTGCAACGCCAAAATCGACTCGCGCACCGTTCGCGACGCGGGCGGCGCATCACGAGTTCGGACGGGAGCGCCGTCCGTTCAACCTGCCCGGCGCCGAAGATGCCGACGACGACCCGACGACCACGACTTGCTGGTTGCGCCGCTGGTTCGCAGTTTATGAACGCCTGCGACGCCCGGCAGTCCTACCCCACCTGGATCTTCCTGGCCTGGGTCTCCACGGTTTTCGGCAACACCAGGGTCAGCACGCCGTTCTCGGCGGACGCCTTGATGCCGTCCGCGTCAATGGCGCTGGACAGGGTGAACTCGCGGCTGAAATGTCCCACGTTGTACTCCGTATACACCGGCTTGAAATCCCGGTAGTTATCGAAGTCAATGTTGCCCTGGATGGAAAGCCGCCGTTGCTCCAGCCGGATATCCAGGTTCTCCTGCTTCACGCCGGGCATTTCCAGGTACAGGGTGATGGCCTCGGGGGATTCCAGTATGTCGGCGGCCGGCGCGTAGAACCTGCCGGCCTCTGTTTTTTCCTCGCCGGCGCCCAGTTCTTTCTTCTCCAATGCGGTCAAATCGCGCTTTTCGTTGTGCTTCTCGGTCATGGCGGCCTCCCGTTGCTTACGAAACATTGATGGAACGCGGCTGGTCCTGCCCAGCCCGCGGCAACAGCAGGGATAAAATGCCGTCGCGACATTCCGCCTGCACTCCGTCCACGTCGATCTCGAACGGCATGGCGAAAGTTCGGTCAAAATCGCCCGCCTGGCGCTCGCGCCGGTGCGCACTCACCGCGTCGCCGTAATCCACTTCCTTGCGGCCGGAAATCCGGACGCGGTTGCGCTGGATTTCCACGTCAATGTCGTCGCGCTTGACGCCGGGAAGCTCGGCGATGATGGCGTACTTGTCGTCCGCCTCGAAGATGTTGATGGGCGGAAAACCACCGCCGCCGCTGAGCCCCGAGCCGAACCAGTCGCTGGTCATCGCGTTCGACAGGGCCCGTTGCAAGGACAACAGGCTGTCCATGGGGTTGCTGAATAATGTAACCATGTTGCGTTCTCCGGTTGTTGACGCCGCGCCGGCCCCGGCGTGAAATTCCCGGGCGCCCGGCGCTGCGGGCCAATATATTCACTGGTACAAAAAATGGGGATGGGATACACTTTTTCAAGTGCGCCCCGCGTTTTACAATGAGCGAGTAATGAATGGCCATTAAAAAAGTTATGAATCCGATCACCATCAACACGATTCTCAATTCCGCCCCCATGCTGATACAGGGCGCCGGCCGGTTAATCGAACTGATTCGAGAGCGCCGCGAGGAGACCCCGAGCCAGCCTGATGCCGGAACCGTCCCGCCGGGCGACCAGGGGGAAGTCCTGGGTGAAATAGTCAAGCGCCTGGAAGCCATGGACGAAGCCGGCGTGCAGCAGGCGCGCATCATCGAGCAGCTGGCGCGACAGAACGAGGCGCTGGCCGGCGCCCTGCGCCGCGCCCTGCGCCGCGCCAACATCGCGCTGGTCCTGGCGCTGGCCGCCTTGCTGGCCGGCGCACCGGCCCTGACGGCGTTGCTGACCCTGGCGGCGACCTGAGCCGCGCGTGGACTATTTCGCCGCGGCGTTCAGCGCCGCCCTGGCGCTGATCATCGGGTTTGATCCGGAGGTCTATGGGGTAGCCTGGACGTCGTTGCGCATCTCCTTTATTGCGGTGGCGCTGGCCGCCCTGCTGGGCGTGCCCCTGGGCATCTTGGTGGCGTTGCGCGAATTCCCCGGCAAGCGTCTCTTGCAACACACGCTCAACACCCTGATGGCCCTGCCGACGGTGGTGGTGGGGCTGTTCCTGTACGGCTTGCTGACGCGGCAGGGCCCCCTGGGCGGGCTGGACCTGCTGTACACCACCACCGCCATCATCATCGGCCAGATGGTGCTGATACTGCCCATTACCTGGAACCTCTCCATTGCCGCGGCCGGCGGCGCCGACCCGCGCCTGTTGCCCACCTTGCAAGCCCTGGGGGCGTCCACCTTGCAACAAGGAAGAATCTACGCCAGCGAAGTGCGCTTCGCCCTGGTGGCCGCGCTGGTGACCGGCTTTGGCCGGGCCATTGGCGAGGTGGGCATTGCCATGATGTTGGGCGGCAACATCGCCGGCTTCACCCGCACCATGACCACCGCCATCGCCCTGGAAACCAGCAAGGGCGAGTTCGAATTTGCCCTGGCTCTGGGCCTGTTGTTGCTGGCGACGGCTTTCCTGGTGAATTTCACCGCGCAACGCTTCCAGTCCCGGCGCTGAGGCGGCGCCATGGCATATCAGCTCAGGGGGCTGGTCTTTTCCTACGCCGGGCGGCGGACGCTGGACATAGAAGAGCTGCGCTTCGAGCCGCAACGGGTGACGGCGCTGACCGGCCCCAACGGCGCCGGCAAAAGCACGCTGTTTGACCTGCTGGCCTTTTTGCGAGCGCCGGAGCGGGGCGAGATACTGTTCCAGGGCGGCCCGACAACGGATGCGAACCTCGCCGCGTTGCGGCGCCGAGTGGGCTACGTTCAACAAAACCCCTACTTGGTGAACATGTCGGTGCGGGACAACATCGGGCTGGGGCTGCGGTTTCGCGGCCGCGGCCGCGCCGCTGTTGCCGCCGCCGTCAACGAGGCGGCCGCGGAGCTGGGATTGCAACCGCTGTTAGAGCGGGCCGCCGGTGATTTGTCGGGCGGGGAAACGCAGAAAGTCGCCTTGGCCCGGGCCCTGGCGCCGCAACCCGGCGTCGTCATCATGGATGAGCCGTTCACCCACCTGGACGAGGGCGCCGCCCGGGACATCGAGCAGTGGCTTGCCGCGCAACGGGCCGCCCGCAAGCGCACCATCATCTTCAGCACCCACGACCGGTTGCGGGCGCAGGCGCTGTCCGACGCCGGGTTCAACCTGGTTGACGGCCGCGTCTATCCCCTCGCCCCCGGCAACCTGTTCAGCGGCGCGGTGGACGCCGCCGCGGGCGAGTTTGTCAGCGGCGGCGCGCGCTTCGCCTTGCCGGAGGGCGTCAGGACCGGCAACAGGCTGTTCATCGAGCCGCAACACCTGGTCGTCTCCCGAGCGCGGCTGTCTTCCAGCATGCGCAACAACTTCTGCGGCGCCATCGTATCGATGAACGCGGTCAACGGAGAGATTTTCCTGGAAGTGGAAGCGGGCGTGACGTTCACCGTGATCATCACGCGCCAATCGCTGGAGGCGATGAACCTGCGCCTGGGGGAACAGGTATGGGTCAGTTGCAAATCCAGCCGCCTGGTGGTGATCTGAGGCGCACCGGGACGGGCGCCGCGGCGATCTTCTTGCCGGGGTGCGCCCAGAGTGGGGCGCCGCGGCAACGGGCGTCCTGCCTGGAGACGCGGGCCCGGGAGAGCAAGCGTGGCTCGGCGGCAAGTCCAGCCGCCTGGTGGTGATCTGAGGTGCGCCGCGGCGGCAATTCCAGCCACCTGGTGGTGATCTGAGGCGCATCGCGGCGGGCGTCCTGCCGGGCAACGCCCGGAACGCCGCAAGCGTTGCCCGGCCTGGGAAAGCAGGCGTGGGTCAGCTACGACGCCAGCCGCCTCGCGGGGAGCAGGCCCGGGAGAGCAAGCGCGGCTCAGCGGTACATCCAGCCGCCTGGTGGTGATCTGAGGCGCGCCGGGGGCGAGGCGCAGCGGTACATCCAGCCTCCGGGCGGTGAGCTGAGGCGCACCGGGGGCGGGGCGCCGGCGGCGCTACCCGGCGTCCGGCTTTTGATGCATGTTGTTCTGCTTGAAGTTCAATCCCGGCGTTAACTCGGACATCTCGAAAGAAATGGCCAGGGGCCGGGCCGCGTACAGGGCCGCCAGCTGTTCCGTCAGCGTCTGGAACATGCTCTCCCCCACTGCCTTCCTCACCTCCAGGGAGCGCCCCGCCCCTATCCTGGCCGCCAGGTGCACGAACGCGTTGCGCGGGTCGGCGTCGGCCACCAGATAGTCCTCGCAACAGACGGCGCGAAAGCGAATGCCGGCGGCGGGGAAGACGCCGCTCGCCAGCGCGGCGGCGTTCAAGGCGCGGAACAGATCGTCCAGATTCAGTTCCTCCCGAACATTGGCGGAGTACTCCAGGATAAAATGGGGCATCTACGACCTGCGTTCCCTGGCCGCGGCGGCGACCGGCGCGGCGGCGACCGACGCAACGGCGACCGACGCAACGGTGAGCAGCGAGGCAGAGTTCATCCCACGGGGAACTCGGCGTTGATCTGGCCGGTGCCGGAGCTGGGGAAATAATCGCTGATAATCTCCACCGGCCGGTCGTACTCGTCCCAGCCCAGCATGCCCAGCAACATGGCGGTGTCGTGCATGCCGCCCTCGCCGTGACAGCGGGCGGCGTACTCGGGGAACATCTTCGTGAATGTCTTGAAATCCCCTTTTTTCCACAGTTCCACGACCCGCAAATCTACTTGCCGGTAAAACTCGTCGCTGATTTGGAAGATCCGCTCGCCGGCGCCGGCATTGTCGTTAAAACGGTGCGACAGGGAGCCGCTGGCCAGCGCCATTACCCGGCTGTCGCTTTTCTCAACGGCCGCCCTGACCGCCTCGCCGAATAGCCTGGAATCATCCAGATCGTGCCAAGCGCACCAGGCGGCCGCCGCCACCACTTTGAAATGCCCGTCCTCGTTCATGTAGCGCAACGGCACCAGGGCGCCGTATTCCAGGGTCAGGCTGTCAACGCGGTGCGAGTGCGCCGCAAGCCCGCGCGCATTGGCGCATTCCGCCACCAGGTCGCCCAGTTCGGGGTTGCCTTCGTAGTCGTAGGGCAGGTCCTGGATGAAGTGCGGCAGCTCGTGGCTGGTGTAGACGCCTTTGAAACGCGCGGCGCTGTTGACGTGGTAGCCGCTGTTCACCAGCCAGTGCACGTCGAAAACGATGATCGTGTCGGCGCCCCGTTGCCGGGCGCGGCGCCCCAGCTCCCGGTGCCCGTCAATGGCGTCCTGGCGGCAACCTTGGTGGGCGCCAGGCAACTCCGACAGGTACATGGAGGGCACGTGGGTCACTTTCGCCGCCAGTACGATTTCACCCATTGTTCCCGTTCCCTGGCGCGCGCCGCGCCCGCCCAGTCATGTCGCTTTGCCCAGCACGGGAACCGGGTGGACGCCGTGAGCCAGGCACACGTTGCGGGTCTCCATGTAAAAATCAAAGCTGTAGTCGCCGCCGTCGCGGCCGATGCCGCTGCTCTTCATGCCGCCGAACGGCGACGGCAGGTTGCGGTTGTTCTCCGAGTTCACCCACACCATGCCGGCTTCCAGGGCTTCCGCCGTGCGAATGCCGCGGCCGCTGTCGCTGGTCCAGACGTAGCCCGCCAGCCCGTATTCCGTGTCGTTGGCCATGGCCACGGCTTCTTCTTCCGTGTCGAAAGAGAGCGCCGTTAGCACCGGTCCAAAAATCTCCTCGCGGGCGGCCTTCATGTCACAGGTCGCGCCCGTCAGCAGGGTGGGCCGCATGTAGTTCCCAGCGGCCAGGTCGGCGGGCGGCGCGGCCCCTTGCACCGCCGCGGCGCCCGCGGCCCGGGCGTCGTCCACGTACCCCTGGACTTTCTCCAAGTGGGAGCGGTGAATCAACGGCCCCACTTCCGTGGCCGGGTCCAGCGGATGCCCCACGACCAGGCTCTTGACCCGCCGCTCCAGGGCGGCGAGAAACTTCTCCTCGATGGCGCGTTGCACCAGCAGGCGGCTGCCCGAGGTGCAGCGTTGCCCGTTCAGGCTGTAGATCATGAACGTCACGGCGTCCAGGGCGCGGTCAAAATCCGCATCGGCAAACACGATAACGGGGTTCTTGCCTCCCAGCTCGGCATGCAACCGTTTCAGGGTGGCCGCCCCCTGGCGCATGATCAAAGAGCCGGTGGCGGTCTCGCCCACAAAACCAATGGCCTTGACGGCGGGGTGCTCCGTCAGCGCCTTGCCCACCACCTCGCCGAAGCCGTGGACCACGTTCCAGGCGCCGGGCGGCAACCCGGCTTCGGCGCTGATCTCCGCCAGGAGCATGGCGGACAGGGGGCTGAATTCCGCCGGCTTGTGCACCACGGTGCAACCGGCCGCCAGGGCCGGCGCAATTTTCCAGGTGGCCAGCATGAACGGCGTGTTCCACGGCGTGATCACGCCCACGGGGCCGATGGGGGTGCGCTTGGTATAGTTCAGGTGGTGCGCCTGGTGCAGGGCCTGGCCGTTGCCCGCTTCCGGCGCCTTGTCGGCGAAGAAGCGGAAGTTCTCGGCGCCGCGCGCCGCCGCCGCCTGCGTAAACCGGAGCGGCTGGCCGCAATCCATGCTTTCCACCAGGGCGATCTCCCGCGCCCGCTGTTCGAGCAGGTCGGCAAAGCGGTTGAGAACCCGCTTGCGCTCCTTGCCGCCAACGCCGGCCCAGGCGGGGAACGCCGCCAAGGCCGCCGCGCAGGCCGCGTCCGCGTCCCGTGCCGAGCCCGCGGTCACCTCGCCGAGGGGCGCATTGTCCGTCGGCGACAGGTTGGCAAAGGTCTCGCCGGACTCGCCCGGGAACGCCGCGCCGTTCACGTAGTGGGCCGTTGCGCTGTTGCGGAAAGGCGCCAGGCAGGTTTCGGCCTGCCGGATGTTTTCCTCAAGTTGTCGGTTCATGGCTTTGCCGGTGTGCGCGGTATTCTTGTTCGCTGACTACATAATTGATCAATCGCCCCACCCGTTCAACTTCTATTGTCACCTCGTCCCCCGGGCGCACGAGGCCGTTGCCGCTGGGCGTTCCCGTCAGAATCATGTCGCCGCGGCGCAGGGTCATGAACGCGGACAGGTATTCGATTAAAAACGGAATGTCGAAGATCATGTCCCGCGTATTCCCCTCCAGGCGCAACTCCCCGTTGACCCAGGCGGCAAGGCGCAACCGGTGGGGGTCGCCCACCTCGTCCCGGGAGACGACGGCGGGGCCCAGCGGCGTCAGGGCGTCGCGGCATTTCACCGCCAGGTTCGGGCGATAGTAGTTTTCCAGGCAATCCCGCACCGCGTAATCGTTGCACAAGGTATAGCCGCCCACGTACTCCATGGCGTCTCGCCGCGTTGCCCGCCGCGCCGTGGCGCCTATCACCACCGCCAGCTCCGCCTCGCAACGCATGTGCTCAACATGGTCGGGGCGATAACTGAATTGCCGGTGGCCGACAAAGGCGTTGGGCGTTTTCAGAAACAGCAACGGCTCGCGCGGCGGCGCGGCGCCGGGCGCGGCGTAGTTCAACCCCAGGGCCAGCACGGTACCGCGCGGCGGCGGCAACCAGGTCGCCTGGTCCTCGCGCCAGGTCCTGCCGTCCGCCGCCGTCGCGCTGTTGTCGGCGCCCAGGCTGACCTGCAGCGCCGCGTTGCCCGCTTGTATCCAAGCCTGTCTCATGGCCGGCCCGGATGCGCAGGCGCCGGCGCGGCCGAGTAGTCCTGCTCGCTGACGATGCGGTTCACCAGGGCGCCGAGTTGCTCTATGGCCACTGTTACCTCGTCTCCCGGGCGCACCGCCGGCCGGTCGCCGGGAATGCCGCTGACCACCGCCGTGCCCGGTTCCAGGGTCATGAAACTGGTCAACGCCTCGAGGACGGCGGGAATGGACAGCCGCAGGTCTGCGCTGGACGCCGCATGGCGAACCTCGCCGTTGACGCTGGTCGTAATCTGCAACCGGTGCGGGTCGGCGACTTCTTCCCGGGCGACGACGATCGGTCCCACCGGCCCGGCGCCGTCAAAGCAACGGGTGACGACGGGCGGTCGGAAGTAGCTGTCGTCGGCAAGGGTGAAATCGTTGAAGATGGTGTAGCCGGCCACATAATCCCGCCATTCCCGCTGGGCGATGCGGGCGGCGCGGCGGCCAATGACCACGGCAAGACCGCCGCCGCTGTAGATGCAGTCCGCATGGTCTGGGCACGGCACGACGCCCAGGTGGCCCGTGAGAGTGTTGGGGGGCTTGATGAAAAACACCGGGCGGCGCGGCGGGCGCTCGTAGGGGGGGAGCTGAAAGGCGGATTCAAGGCTGGCGTAGTGTTGCGCATAGTTCAACGCCGTGCAGATTACGGGCTGTTCGGTTACGGGCGGCAGGGCGGTCTCTTTCAGCGCCAGGGACTTGCCGTCCAGGCGGATGATTTGTTGCTCGTCCATGGTCGCGTCCCGCAACGAACCATCCACGCTCACCATGATTTTGGTCATTGCCTTGCCCGCGGTTGCGACTCACCGCCGGAGCGTTTCATGGGCGCGGCGGGGCGGGCGGCCGGTGCGGACGCGGCAACGACGCGAGCAGTCGGCGCGGCCGCAACAGCGGCGCGGGCAGTCGGCGCGGGCGCGGCATTGCGGGCGGCCGGTGCGGCGGCGGTTGGCGGCGACGCGGGCCGCATCCGCCGGCTCCGGCCGCGGGCCGCACGGTCGGAGCCGCACGCGCAATGCCGGCCCGAAGCGGTTAACCGGCAATGCTGTCGTCATCTCCCGAACGCGCCGGGCGCGAATTCATCACGTAAAACGACATTCCAGGCTGCCCAGGCGGCCGTAATCGGCATGAAAAACATCGCCTGGGCGCACCGGCACCGGGCGGGTAAAAGAACCGGACAACAGCACTTGGCCGGGCTCCAAGGCAATGCCGTGCGGCGCGAATCGCCGTGCGATCCAGGCGATGCCGTGCGCCGGATGGTTCAGCACGCCCGCCGCCAGCCCGGTCTCCTCCACCACGCCGTTGCGGCACAACACGGCGCCGCACCAGCGCAGGTCCATCTCGTCGGGTTTGACAGTGCGGTCTCCCATGATGACTCCGGCGGCCGCGGCGTTGTCGGCGATGGTGTCTTGCACCCGGCGCGCGTAACCGCTGTCGGGATCGACCCGAAAAGTGCGGGCCGCGATCAACTCAAGGGCCGGCGCAGCGTAATCCGTGGCACTCAGCACGTCGGCAACGGTCACGTCCGCGCCCGCCAGCCGCTTTTTCAGAACGAACGCCAGCTCCGCTTCGATGCGGGGGTCGGTGAACCCGGAGGCCTCCAGATCGGCCCCGTCGGCAAAGAACATATCGTCCAGCAGGGTGCCGTAATCAGGCTCGTCAATCTGCATGGACAGTTGCATGGCGCGGGAAGTGAGGCCGATCTTGTAGCCCTTGAGAGTGCGCCCTTCCGCCAGTTTCATCTCCATCCACCGGGATTGCACCCGGTAGGCGTCCGCTATGTCCATGTCCGCATGTTGCAACGTGAGCGCCCGCGCCTGGCGGCGATTTTGCTCCGCCGCGTGCAGGGTTGCCGCCGCTTTTTCAACCTGGGATGAGTTCAACATGATGTCGTGACGGGCAAGGGGGAATTCTTGGGATACCGGCGGCTGGTCTTTGCTGTTGTCCGTGAATGTTATACAACGCCGGTGCGCATTTCAAGCAACCGCCGCCCCGCCTGGGGCGCGGCGGCCGGGGCTGCGGCATCGGGCCGCGCAGTGCGGGGCACTGCCGCCCCCTCGCACGACGCGAGCGGCGGCCGGCGGCAAAACCAGCCGCCAGCGGCGCGGCGCACTGCTGTTGCCGCTTTCAGCGCGGGGCACTGCCGCCTCCTCGCACGGCGCGAGCGACGGGCGGGGTTGCGGCGCCGGGCGTTGCAATGCGGTGCGCAACCACCGCCGGCGGCGCGGCGGCCGGCGAAACCAGCCGGCGGCGGCCGCTACTCCGCAATGAACTCGGTGCCGACGCCGGTCTCGGTGAGGATTTCATTGATGAAAGAATCGGCGTCTCCCTTGATGATGTGGGATTTTTTTACCCCGGCCGCCAGGGGAGCAAGACAGGCCCGCACCTTGGGAATCATGCCGCCGTGGATGACGCCGCGCTCAATCAGGTCATCGGCCTGCCGGCGCGTGAGCGTGGGCAACAAGCGGCCGTCCTCGTCTTTTACGCCTTCTTCGTCGGTCATCAAGATGAGCTTTTCCGCCTTGGCGGCGGCGGCGATGACGCTCGCCACCTCGTCGGCGTTGACGTTAAAGCCCGGGTGTTCCGGGCTCTCCCCGGACGTAATGGCGGTGACGATGGGAATGGCGTCATGGGGCGTCTCCTCCAGGCGGGCGCAGTCCACGCAGAACGGCTCGCCAACGTAGCCTAAGTCGGCGCGTTTTTCCCGGGAGCGCACCAGGCCGGAGTCGCGGTCGAAGATGACGCCTTGGCAACCGCGCGCCGCCATGGCTTCCCTGAGCTGGTTGCTGATCTCCAGGAAGACCTCGTTGGCCAGCTCCAGGACTTCTCGGGAGGTAACCCGCAGGCCGTGCACCTTGTCCGGCGCCAGCCCCGCCAGCCGCATGCGCCGGTCCAGCTGGTTGGCGCCGCCGTGTACGAGCGTCACGTTGATATCCAGGCGCTTTAAGAAAGTGACGTCGCTGACCAAGGAAGGAAGCAGGCGCTCGTCTTTCAACACCGAGCCGCCGATCTTGAGAACAAACTTTTTCCCCTGGAAAGCTTCCAGGTACGGAATGGCCTCCCTCAGGGCCGCTCCGTCAAAATGATGCTGCTCGGCAAGTTTTCTCGCCGTTTCCAACAAGATGAGACTGGCTGACATGTCGCGTGAAAAGAAAATACCGCTCCGTGAACAGGGATGCCGCTTGTCGCCGCCGGAGCCTGCGGGACGCTGACTTGCCGCAAAGTGTATTACCCGGCGGGACTGATTGCAAACCACTGCGCGGGTTCGTAAGATGCCAGAGTCCGGATGTTGCTCAAATGACGCCTGAATCCTGGCGCAGGAATTTTACGCGAGAACGCGCAACCGCACGACCCAGTGAGCGAGCAACGCCAACAACTCCGCCTGGCGACGGATGTTTTTCGGAAGGCAAGCCGGGCAACGAGTGCGGGCGGGAAGTGTACACCTAGTACATTGACCGACCGAACGAGGCAGGCCGGCGATGCATAACGGAAAACAGACAAGCCAGGAGTTATCGCGCAAAACAACAAGCCGGGCGCACCAGGCGGCCGGACAGCGCATCCTTGATGCTGCTGGGGCCGGCGGCGCCGCCAACGGCGCCGGGGACGTAGTAGTCAACAGCCGTGCCGAAATACGCGCGGGCGCGGTGCGCGGTGCGGGCGGGCATACAACCGGACGGGTTGGCGCTGGTGGAAACCAGCAACCCAGCCGCGGTGCACAGCTCCCGCACCACCGGATGAGCCGACACCCTCACGGCCAACACGGCGCCCCGCCCCGTAAGTTGCTCTGGTACGGCGGGGGTCGCAGGCAACAGCCAAGTGACGGGGCCGGGCCAGGAGGCCAGGATCTCCCGGCGCCGGTGCGCCGCCCTGGAAAAATCCACCACGCCGTCCAGTTGCTCCACGGCGGCGGCCACGACAATCAGTCCCTTGCTTGCCGGGCGTCTCTTCAGGCGCAACACCCTGGCAACCGCGGCTTCATTCCAGGGCGAGCACCCCAGGCCCATCACCGCCTCCGTGGGATAGACAATGACGCCGCCCGCCTCCAGCACCCGGCGGGCGCGCCTGGCGCGGTTGCTGCTCAAAAGCCGTTATTGCCCGGACAACTGTTCTTGCAAGGACTGGTCTTTCCGCGCAACATCCTGGCTCATTTGCGCCCGGTCCTCCGCTACTTTCGCGGCCAACCCGTCATCTTGCAACGCCAGGATCTGGGCCGCCAGGTAGCCGGCGTTTTTCGCGCCGGCCTTGCCGATGGCGACGCAACCCACCGGAACGCCGCCCGGCATCTGCACGGTGGACAGCAACGAGTCCAGGCCGCCCAGGGAGCCGGCATCCAGCGGCACCCCGATGACAGGTTTCGTCGTGGCTGCGGCCACGGCCCCGGCCAGGTGCGCGGCCAGGCCGGCGGCGGCGATGAACACGGCGCAACCCCGCGCTTCCGCATCTTTGATGTACGCATGGGTGGCGGCGGGCGTGCGGTGTGCAGAAGTGATCTTCATCTCGCCCTTGATGGAAAACCGCTCCAGCGCATCCAGCGCGGCGCGCATGACCGGCAGGTCGGAATCCGACCCCATTAAAATGGCGACAAACGGCTTTTTATTACTCATTGGCAGTAGTTATCATTGAATTGACGAATAAAACCCGGGGGCGCCGGGCAGTGAAAAATAAGTGCGGCCGATCTTTGCCGACCGCCGACAGCGCCTGTGCATTATATCAGGCGCTTGCCCGGCATTATCGCGCCGGACGTGCGGGCATTTGGCCGGCGCCGCAGAAGCCGCCCGTTATACCGGGCATTCCCCGGCATTGCCGCACCTTGCCGCACCTTGCCGCGCCAGGCGCACGAGCGTTTGGCGGGCGCCTGGCGGGCACCGAAAAAAGCCACCCGTTATGCCGGACATTTCCCGACATTGCCGCGCCTTGCCGCACCAGAGGCGCGAGCGCTTGGCGGGCGCCGAAAAAGCCGCCCGTTATGCCGGGCATTCCCCGGCATTGCCGCGCCTTGCCGCGCCGGGCATGCGAGCGTTTGGCGGGCACCGAAAAAAGCCGCCCGTTATGCCGGGCACTCCCCGACATTACCGCGCCTTGCCGCACCTTGCCGCGCCGGGCGCACGAGCGTTTGGCGGGCGCCGAAAAAACCGCCCGTTATGTCGGGCGCTTGCCGGCATTACCGCGCTTGCCCTTGCTCCGCCGCTCGGGCGCCGCGGCAAGCAACTCGCGGCAGTCTTCCAGGCTTAGCGCCGCCGGCTCGCGGTCCTTGGGGACGTTGGCGTTTTTCTTCCCGTCGGTGATATACGGGCCGAAGCGCCCGTTCAACACGGAAATACCCGCCTCCTCAAAAACCCTGATGTTGCGCTCGGCGTCCGCCTTTTTCTTCGCGTCCACCAGGATTAGCGCCCGGGGCAAATCAATGGTGTATGGGTCGTCTTCCGGCTCCAGCGAGGCGTATTTCTTGTCGCCGTAGCGCACGTAGGGGCCGTAGCGGCCAATATTGACGATGAGTTTCTCCCCAGAGGGGGACTCCCCCAGCTCCCGGGGCAGTTTGAGCAGTTCCAGGGCTTGTTCCATGCTGATGGAGTCCATCCGCTGGCCCTGTTGCAGGCTGGCAAAGCGGGGTTTCTTCTCGTCGTCCTTGTCGCCCAGTTGCACGTAGGGGCCGAAGCGCCCCACTTTCACCGTGACCGGCGCTCCGGTCGTCGGGTCGTTGCCCAGGAACCGCGCCGCCACCTGTGCGCGGCTTACCCCCTCGTCCTTGTCTTTTATTTTTTCATGGAACGGCGTCCAGAAATCCTGCAACAACGGGCGCCATTCCTTCTCGCCCCGGGACACGGCGTCCAGATCGTCCTCCAGTTTGGCGGTGAAATCGTAATCCACGTAAGGGGTGAAATGTTCCGACAGGAACCGGCTCACGGTGCGGCCGGTCTCGGTGGGCGTGAACCGTTTCTTTTGCATCTCCACGTACTCACGACTCAGCAGGGTGGCGATGATGGACGCATACGTTGAGGGGCGGCCGATGCCGTACTCCTCCAGGGCCTTGACCAGGCCGGCCTCGGAAAAACGGGGCGGCGGCTCGGTAAAATGCTGCTCGGGGCGGATTTTCAGCAGGGCTACCCTGTCTCCCTGCTGCATGGGGGGCAAGCTCTTCTCGTCCGTTTCCGGGCGCTGTGACTGCTTTTTATCGTCTTCGCCCTCCTGGTACAGCACCGTGAAGCCCTTTTCCACCACCGTGGCGCCGTTGGCGCGAAACGCGGCGCCGCGGCCGCAGTCCATGTCCACCGCCACCGTGTCGATGAGCGCGTGGGCCATCTGGGAAGCCACCGCCCGCTTCCAGACCAGGTCGTACAGCCTGAACTGTTCCCTGGACAAGTGGGACTTGAGCGATTGCGGGTCGCGGCGAGCGGAGGTGGGGCGGATGGCCTCGTGGGCCTCTTGGGCGTTTTTTGATTTCACCTTGAAGCGGCGCGGCGCCGACGGCAGGTATTCGGCGCCGTATTTCTTCTCGATGAAGCCGCGAATCTCGTTGACGGCCGCGCTCGCCATGTTGACCGAGTCGGTTCTCATGTAGGTGATCAGCCCCACCGGGCCGTTGCCAATGTCTATGCCTTCGTACAGTTGCTGGGCGATGCGCATGGCGTTGCGGGCCGTTAGCCCCAGTTTTCTCACGGCCTCTTGTTGCAGGGTCGAGGTGATGAACGGCGGCGCCGGATGCCGCTTGCGTTGCTTGCGCTCGATGTTGCTGACCACCAGGGCGCCGGTTGCCTGCTCGTTCAGGGCGCCGTCTTGCCGGGCCTTTTCCTGCTCCAGTTGCGCGGCGGCATTGCGCTCTAAGACTTCCGCAACTTGCCGCGCCCGCCGTTCGTCGGTGATGCTGAACTGTTCGATTTTTTCGTCCTCGAAGCGAACCAGCCGTCCCGTGAACGGCAGGCCGGCGTGCGCCAGGTCTGCTTCCATGCTCCAGTACTCGCGGGGTTTGAAGCGCTCTATCTCCTCTTCCCGCTCAACAATCATTCGCAACGCCGGGCTTTGCACCCGCCCGGCGGACAATCCCCTGTGTATTTTTCGCCACAGCAGGGGCGACAGGTTGAATCCCACCAGGTAGTCCAGGGCCCGCCTGGCCTGTTGGGCGTTGATCAGGCTCTCTGACAGCTTGCCGGGGTTGTCCATGGCTTTCAGCACCGCCTCCTTGGTGACCTCGTGAAACACGACGCGTTTCACCTCCTTGTTGTCCAGCGCACCCTTGTCCCGGAGCAACTCGCACAGGTGCCAGGATATGGCCTCGCCTTCCCGGTCGGGGTCGGTGGCCAGGAACAAGACGTCCGACTTGCCAACCGCCCGGGCGATGTCGTTGACAAACCGGGCGCTCTTGTCGATGACCTGGTAGTTCATGGCAAAGCCCTGTTCCGGATCAACCGAACCGGACTTGGGCAACAGGTCCCGCACGTGGCCGTAGGAGGCCATCACCTTGTAGCCTTTTCCCAGGTAACGCTCCAGGGTTTTGGCCTTGGCGGGGGATTCGACGATAACCAATGCGGCGCTCATACTCTTCTCTCTGTCATGCCTTGTTGTTGTTCGCGTGGGGGCGGTCGGCCCGAACGTAGTTGCCGGGAGAAACCGCCGTGATTAATCCGCCCAGCTCCAGGTTCAACAGCGGCGCCGCGATGTCTTCCGTACCGGTTTTCATGCGGTGCACAATTTCATCCAGGCTGGTCGGCTCATATCCTATATTATCAAGCAACACTTTTTCCCGTTCGTCAAGTGCGGCGGCGTTTTCGGCGGCCGGCGCCGCTGCGGGCGGGCAGAGGTCCTTGAAAGAGGCGATGCCGGCGAAAATATCCTCGACGCACTCCGCCAGCCCGGCGCCGTCCCGAAGCAGGCGGTGGCAACCTCTTTTCATGGGGTTCCTGATGGAGCCCGGCACGGCAAACACTTCGCGGTTCTGCTCCAAGGCGTGCCGCGCCGTGATCAGGGAGCCGCTCCTGGCGGCCGCCTCGATGACGAGAACGCCGGCGCTGAGGCCGCTGATGATGCGGTTGCGCCGGGGAAAGTTCGCGGCGAACGGCCGGCAGGACAGCGGAAATTCAGACGCCAGCGCCCCTTGCTCACAGATGCTGTCCGCCAGCCCGATGTTGGCGCGGGGGTAAATGTGTTGCAACCCGCTGCCAATCACCGCCACGGTTTTCCCTTGGCGCGACAAGGCGCCCCGGTGCGCTTCCGTGTCTATGCCGTGGGCCATGCCGCTGGTCACGGTAATCCCGCGCTCCGCCAGTTCCGCGGCAAAATACACGGCGTCCTTGCGCCCGTCAATAGTCGGTTTCCTGCTGCCGACCATGGCGACTTGCAAACCGCTCAACGCCTTCGGGTCGCCGCGCACGAACAGTCCCGGCGGAGGAGACGGCGCCTGCCGCAACAGGGCGGGATAATAACGGCTGTCCAGCGTGATCAAGTGATGCTCGGGCTGTTGCAACCATTCGATGTGGGCGTCTATTTCCCTCTGCTTCGGGCGGCGCAGGGCATCGAGAACCGGCGCGGGCAGGTGGGAGCGGTTAATCACGCCGGCGGCAACGGCGCGGATGACGGCCCCGGGCGAGCCGCAACTCTCCAACACGCCGGACAGGTCATGGGGCGCTAGGGCGCCGGCCTGCAACAACGCCAGCCAGGCGCACAACCGCTCTTGTTCATCAGGCCCGTCGTCCCTGAGCACGGCGGCAACCCCCTCAGCCGACAATCGCGGTTGCGACAGGGCGGCGGTCGCACCGGCGGCGACCCGCGAGGCCAGGGCGCAACGCCTGGGCGGCGGCCCGGTGCGCCGCGCCGCCGGGGGTCATGCGACCCGTGTGCGCGAAGCAACGCAACTTGTTCAACAGGCTTTCCATCGGTGGTTCCCTATCGATTCATTGTTCGTTAAAAAGGCCCGCCCACTGGGGCGAGTGATGGTACTGTACGCCGGAAGCGCCCCCGTGTCAAATTGCCGTTTTGTGCGACAACGTGGCGCCATCGCGCAAAACTTTCACCGGGAGAGATCTAAGGCCAAATTAGATGTCGACCAGGGTCACGTCCGGGTCCACGATGAAAGCGCCGTTCGTCCCGACGAACTGCCGATAGGCCTCGCCGCTGAAAGCAACGGCGTCCCCCTCGGTGAAATCCGCCATGTCAAAACGCAGGGTATCCTCCCGGTCGCCGATAATGCGCAACGGCCTGGCGTTGCCGGCCGCCAGCACCGACAGGGCTTCATCCGATAGGGTCAAGTCCGTGCTGCCCACGTTGGCGCCC
>CAZDXS010000223.1:0-5765 GCA_964509455.1 uncultured Enterobacteriaceae bacterium
TCGCGCGCCCCAGCCCCACCCTGCCCCGCCCCCCCCCGTTCCGCTTGCTCCCGACCACCATCAGCCACCGATATTCACTTGCGGGGCCCCGGGCGGTGAAGCGCAGGGGAAACCGCGGCACAGGACCGCGCCTGCCCCCGACAACATCCAGCAAACGATTTCACCTGCCTGCCGGATGTCGGGCGGCAGGGTGCTCCGGAGACTACGGCACCGGGCTACGCTTGTCCCTGGCGACCATTAACAAGCGAGATGCAACTGCGAAGCGCAGGGGAAACCGCGGCACAGGACCGCGCCTGCCCCCGACAACATCCAGCAAACGATTTCACCTGCGGGGCGCCGGGCGGTGAAGCGCCATGGAAGCAGCGGCGCAACGGCACGAGGTTGCCCGCCCCCGGCGGTGCGCCTACTTGACGATTTTCAGCTTCGGTTTGCCGGCGACGGGGGGAGTCGGGCGCGGCGCTTTTGCGGGGGCGTCCGCAGAAGCGCCGGCGGAAGCATCGGCAGGGGCGTCGGCAAGCGCCTCCTCCAGCGGCTCGTCCTGGGGGAAAACCATTCCCCGTCCGTTTTCCCTGGCGTAAATTGCCAGCAGGGCCGCGTACGGCACTTCCAGGGGCCGGGAAACGCCGCCGAAGCGGGCGTTGAACAACAGGTAATGGTCGTCCATGGTGAAGTCGTGGACGGCGTCCGGGCCGATATTCAGCGCCACCCTGCCGTCCTTGACGAACTGCGCCGGCACGTCCACCCCGTCGGCGGCGGCGTCAACCAGTATGTGCGGCGTCAGCCCGTTGTCCATGATCCACTCCCTCAACGCCCCCAGCAGGTACGGCCGCAGGGGGGTCACGACGAGCCCTTGCGCATCCCGCGTTCCTGCTCGGACAGGCTTGCCCGGAACGCCGCCCGCCGGAACAACCGTTCGGCGTACTTGAGCAGGGGGCGGCCGCTGGACGGCAA
This sequence comes from uncultured Enterobacteriaceae bacterium, assembly GCA_964509455.1. Lineage (GTDB taxonomy): Bacteria > Pseudomonadota > Gammaproteobacteria > Eutrophobiales > Eutrophobiaceae > JAAXHV01. The sequence goes on from CAZDXS010000223.1 coordinate 952, forward strand.
CTTGATCTTGCAGGCGTCCAGGCGCCACAGCAAGGGCGCCAGGCAACAATCCGCCAGGGTATATTCCTCGGACATGAAATAAGGCATCCTGGAAAACGCCGGCGCCATGGCCGTCAGGTTGTCCAGCAGGCCCTTGCGGGCCGCCGCCGCGGCGACCTCGTTGGCTCCGTCCAGGTCCTGCATCAGGGGGTACAGGTCCCGGCTGATGCGATAGCGCAACTGCCTGTTCACGGCGCGGGACACCGGGTCCACCGGCATCAGGGGCGGATGGGGAAAACGCTCGTCCAGGTACTCCATGATGATCCGGGCGTCGTACAACTCCAGGTCGCGCTCCACCAGGACCGGTCGCGTGCCGTAGGGGCTGATTTCCGCCAGTTCCTCCGCCCCGGCGTCATAGCGCACGACCCCCACTTCTTCGCCAACGTCTTTTTCCGCCAGCACCAGGCGCGCGCAGTGGCTGACCGGGTCAACGGGGTCGGCATGCAGGATCATCGCCCCGGCGGTCATGCTCGGCCGGCTCATCGCACGTCCCTCCAGTATTCCCGCTTCAGCAGGTACATGATCACCAGCAACGCCAGGAGATAGGTAATGGTCCAGGCGCCCACGGCCCGGCGTTTCAGTTGCGCCGGCTCCGCCAGGTACGCCATGAAATTCACCAGGTCGCGCACCGTGTCTTCGTAATCCTCGCCCTGATAAGGCGCCGGCTTGTTCTCCGGCGCAGACGCCGGCACAAGATGGTCCACCACCATTCGCACCGAGCCGTCCTTCTCTCTCTTTTCCCGGTACACCGGCTCCTGCCAACCCTGCAACTCCCACAGCACGTGGGGCATGGCTGTTCCCTCGAACACCAGGTTGTTCACGCCCGGGGGACGCGATGGATCCCGGTAGAACGTCATCAGGTAGGTGTACAGCCAGTCTGCGCCCCGGGCGCGGGCGCTCACCGACAGGTCCGGCGGGACGGCGCCGCCGAAGTATTTTTCCGCATCGGACCGGCGCAAGGCGGTGGTCATGGCGTCGCCCGGCCGGTCCGTGCCGAACATGAAGTTTTCCCTCAGCACTTTCTCGCTGACGCCCAGGTCCCGCCCCAGCCGGTTGTAGCGCATGAACGCCGCCGCGTGACATCCCAGGCAGTAGTTCACGAAAGTGCGGGCGCCCCGTTGCAAGGACTTGCGGTCGGACGGGTCAACGTGCGCTTGCATCAGTTGAACGCCGCCGGCGGCCAGGGCGGCCGGGGCGGCGGCCGGCAACAATATCAACAGGGCCAGGCAACGCGCCGCCCGCCGCCCTGCGTGAGCCGCGCCGGCAACGATGTCGGCGCGACCGGGCAATGCGCCGGGCGCCGGCTTATGCGGGCCGCCTCCATACGAACCGTCCCGGCAACGAGGCCGGGCAGGGCGGACAACGGGCCGCATCGTGCGCCGCTTCACGTAAGCCGCTCCGGCACCGGCTTGTCCCGGTCGGTGGCGGTGTAGAAGGGCATCAACAGGAAGAACAGGAAGTAAATCACCGTGAACACCCGCGCCAGCTTCGTGTAGGTCTCCGTGGCGGCCTGCAAACCCAGCCAGCCCAGCGCCAGAAAGCTGATCGTAAACAGCGCCAGGGCCGTCTTGTACTGCCAGCCCCGGTAGCGTATGGACTTCACCGGGCTGCGGTCCAGCCAGGGCAGGAAACAAAACAGCAGGGTGGCGGCGCCCATGGCGATGATGCCGCCCAGCTGGCTGGGCACCGCCCGCAGGATGGCGTAAAACGGCGTGAAATACCACACCGGAGCGATATGTTGCGGGGTCGTCAAGGGGTCGGCGGGGACAAAGTTGTTGTGTTCGAGGAAATAGCCGCCCATCTCCGGCGCGAAAAACACCGCCAGGCAGAAAAAGATCAGAAAGACCACCACCCCGAACAGGTCTTTCACAGTGTAGTAGGGGTGAAACGGGATTCCGTCCAGGGGCACGCCGGCGGCGTCTCGGCGCTCCTTGATTTCAATGCCGTCGGGGTTGTTGGAGCCCACCTCGTGCAGGGCCAGCAGGTGCGCCGCCACCAGGCCGCACAGCACCAGGGGAAAAGCGATGACGTGCAGGGCGAAAAACCGGTTCAGGGTCACATCGGACACGACGAAGTCGCCGCGGATCCACAGGGCCAGCTCCTCCCCCACCAGCGGCAGGGCGCCGAACAGCGAGATGATGACCTGGGCGCCCCAGTAGGACATCTGCCCCCATGGCAGCAGGTAACCGAAAAACGCCTCCCCCATCAGGGTGAAGTAGATCAGCATGCCGATAATCCAGAGCAGTTCCCGGGGCTTCTTGTAGGAGCCGTACAGCAGGGCCCGGTACATGTGCAGATAGACCACGATGAAAAAGGCGGAGGCGCCGGTGGAGTGCATGTAGCGGATCCACCAGCCCCAGTCCACGTCGCGCATGATGTACTCCACCGAGGCGAAAGCCAGTTCCGCATCCGGCTTGTAGTTCATGGTCAGCCAAATGCCGGTGACAATCTGGATGACCAGCACCAGCAACGCCAGCGAGCCGAAGTAATACCAGAAATTGAAGTTCTTCGGGGCGTAGTATCCCGCCAGGTGTTCATTCCACAGCCGCATCAGCGGAAAGCGGGCGTCCACCCAGTCGCGCAGCCGGCGCAGGGTCTTGACCGCCGTGCTCATGACGGCTCCACGCCCGAATCGTCCCCTATCAGCACCCGGTCGGCGCCCAGGTACTGGTGCGGCGGCACCACCAGGTTGGTGGGCGCCGGCTTCCCCTTGAACACCCGCCCCGCCAGGTCAAAGCGGCTGCCGTGGCACGGGCAGAAGAAGCCGCCCTGCCAGTCGCCGCCCAGATTGTAGGTCGCGCCCTCCCCTTTTTTGACGTAAGCGGGCGAGCACCCCAAGTGAGTGCAGATCCCCAGCACGATCAGGTACTCCGGGTTTTGCGAGCGGTGTTCATTGCCGGCGTAAAACGGTTGTTGCTCTACTTGTGACTGGGGGTCCCGCAACTGCTCGTTCAGGTTGGACAGGGCCGCGACGTCCGTCTCGGAGCGGCGCAGGATCCACACCGGCTTGCTGCGCCACTGCACGATTTTGCGCTCGCCGTACTCCAGGTCGCCGATGTCCGCCTCCACCGGTGCGCCGACGGCCTTGGTCCTGGCGCTGGGCGTCAAGGTGGAGACAAAGGGAACGGCGGTGGCCAGGACGCCGGCGCCGCCCACCACGGACGCGGTGGTGGTGAGGAAGCGGCGGCGTTCGCTGTTCACGGCGGCGGCGTTTATGGAGCCGGCGTCCGCGGCGCCGGCGTTCATGGCGCTTTCGCTTGCGGCAGCGGCGTTTGCGGCGTTTTCGTTGTGGTTATTGTCGTTGTTCATTTCGGTTTATGGCTTTCCAGATAGCGCCCTGCCCCGTCAAGGCAAACGCATTGTACCACATAAATTAGATGCGGTGTGTTGCGGCGCAAACAGACGGCAAGCGCGGCGCGGCGGGCGGCACGGCGGCGCGGCGAAGCGGGCGCACGTCCCCGGCGGGGAGCGTCCCATGCGGCGGCGCCCGGAAGAGCAGGTTGCGGCGAGTCCATCAACGCGGCGCGACATCCGGAATGAACAATGCTTCTCCCGCAATCCTGAACTCGCGAATAATGCGTTGTCCCTGCTCTCCCCGGATGAAGTCCGCGTATTTTTGCGCCAGGTCCGTGCGGACATGGGGGTGCCGCACGGGATTCACCAGGATGAGGTGGTAGGGGTTGCGCAACGCCGCCCCGCCCTCGTAAACGACAGCCAGCGCCGTTTTGCCCCGGTACGCCAGGTGCGTGCCGCGATCCGTCAGCGTGTAGGCCTGGCGGTTGCCGGCTATTCTCAGGGCGGCGCCCATGCCCTGCCCCACGGACAGGTACCAGGAGCCGGCCGGCGCCAGTTGCGCCGCTCGCCACAGCTCCATTTCTTTTTTGTGCGTTCCGGAATCGTCTCCCCGGGAGATGAAGACGGCGCCGGCGGCCGCGATGCGCGTCATGGCGTCCGCCGGCGAGCCGGCCGCGGCCACGGCCGCCGGGTCCGCGGCGGGCCCCACCAGGATGAAGTCATTGTGCATGACGGGCAGGCGTTCCATGCCGAAACCGCTCGCCACGAACTCCCGTTCCGCCTGCGGGGCATGCACCAGCACCAGGTCAACGTCGCCGTTCCCGCCCAGGCGCAACGCCTTGCCGGTGCCCGCGGCGATCACGTCGATGCGGACGTCGTGCAACTTCTCAAACGGCGGGTGCAACCGGGTCAGCAGGCCGGAGTTTTCGGTGCTGGTGGTGGTGGCCAGGCGCAACCTCTCCGCCGCGCCCGGGGCGCCGTCGGGCAGGAGCCACGCCCACAGCAACGCCGGTAGCAGGCAACGCCGGCCTCTGGGCATTTTGGATAGTATTGTCGGGAACAATCTCGGGGTTTTATCGGAAATTAGCGCCTGGATCATTATGGGGCTTTTTGAATCCTGATCAAGCGGCGCAGGCGCAAACCCTGCCACACCGCCGCAACCCGATTGCCGGCGCACGGCGGGCTGACGGGTAGCGAACGCGACCGCCCCCATGCCGGCAACCGCGCAACAGGCGTCGATGGGAAGCAACGGCCACACTGCGAACGACGCAACATGGCCCCCTGTTCCTAGGGGCGGGCGCACCTCCCTGCCGCCGGCGCACGGCAGTCGCACGGGCGCGACCGCAGTTGCCTGCCATGCCGGCAACCGCGCCACGGCGCGGCGCCCACCGCCATCACAACCTGAGCGCCGGCGCTGATACAGGCAGGCATCGCGGCGCGCGCCCCATCCCCCGGCGCGGCTCCGACGCGGGCGCACTTCC
>CAZDXS010000224.1:0-3511 GCA_964509455.1 uncultured Enterobacteriaceae bacterium
TCCACGTGTTCTGCGCCGTTATAGACGAGAAAATGCGTGCCTTGTGCCCGGGAGAACATCACCACGCCAAAATCCTGCGCCAGCCGGAGCCCCATCTGGGTGATGCCGGAGCGCGACAGCAAGGTAGGGACGCCCATTTGCGCCACTTTCATCACCATTTCCGAGGTCAGCCGGCCGGTGGTGTAGAACAGCTTGTCATGGCCGGGTATGTTCTCCAACCACATCTGCCCGGCAATGGCGTCCACGGCGTTGTGGCGGCCCACGTCTTCCACGAAAATTTTCACCTCCGTCCCCGTGCACAGGGCGCAACCGTGCACTGCGCCGGCGCTCTTATATACGTCGTTGTAACGGGCCAGGTTTTTCAACAGGGCATAGACGTCCGATTGCCGAATGCGCGGCGGGCGCAACGCGATTTTTTTCAGTTGCTCCACGATGTTGCCGTACACCGTGCCCTGGCCGCATCCGGTCGTTACGATGCGCGGCCCCAGGCGCTCCCGCCAGTCGTCCCGAGGGGAGTGCGTCGCAACGGCCGCGGCGCTCACCTCCCAGTCCACCTGCACCTCCCGTATTTCCGCCAGGTCCTCGATGACGCCCTGGTTCTTCAGGTAACCCAGGGCCAGCAACTCCGGCGTTTTGCCCAGGGTCATCAGGGTGACGATTTCGTAGCTGTCCAGGTAGATGGTCAGGGGGCGTTCGTCGGCAATGTGCAGCTCCCGCACGTTCTGGTATTCGTCCACCACGTCGACGGCAACGGTGGGTTCGATGCCGGCATGGGTCATGACCGGCCGGGCCGGGGCGGCCATCCTACCCTCCGGTCACGTTCATGTGGCGAAAGATGACCGGCTTGGCGGCGAGGTCGAAGTCGTGTCCTCGCGGCTTGATGGACATGGACTCGAGCAACGCCTGCCGCAACCGCTCCTCGTCGCCGGGGTGGTTGCGGACGATGCGGCGCAGGTCCATGGAGTGTTCCTGTCCCAGGCACAGCAACAGGCGCCCCTCGCAGGTCAGCCGCACCCGGTTGCAGCTGTCGCAGAAGTTGTGGCTGTGGGGCGAGATGAAGCCCACCCGGGCGCCGGTTTCGATGATTTTGAAATAGCGCGCCGGGCCGCCGGTGGACTCGGTGGTGGGCAGCAAGGTGTAGCGCGCCGCCAGGTCCGCCTTGATGGCGTCGCTGGAATAGTAGGATTCGGCGCGCTCATGCTCGCCGATGACCCCCAGCGGCATTTCCTCGATGAAGCTTATGTCCATCCCGCGCTCGCCGGCGAACTCGACTAGGTCCAGCACCTCGTCATCGTTGCGGTTTTTCAGGATGACGGCGTTGAGCTTGACCCTCTCGAAGCCGGCGGCTAGGGCGGCGTCTATGCCGGCCAGCACCCGGGACAGGTCGCCCACGCGGGTCAGGCGCCGGAAGCGGGCGGGGTCCAGGGAGTCCAGGCTGATGTTGACGCGGCGCACGCCCGCCGCCCGCAACTCCCCCGCCAGTGCCGCCAACTGCGAGCCGTTGGTGGTGAGGGTCAGCTCCCGCAAGCCCTCCAGCCGCCCCAGGTCGCGAAACAGCTTGATGACGTTGCGCCGCACCAGCGGCTCCCCGCCGGTAACGCGAATCTTGGAAACGCCCAGCCCGACGAACGCCCGGGCAATGACGGCAATTTCCTCCAAGGACAGCAACCGGGCCCGGGGGACAAACTGCATCTCCTCGTCCATGCAATACACGCACCGGAAATCGCACCGGTCCGTCACCGAGATGCGCAGATAGTTGACGGTGCGCCCGAAACCATCCACCAGGGTATTTTTTTGTGTCGTTTCCTGCATAATGATGTACTCGCAAAAGCGCACTATTTATACCACAACTGCGCCATTTTGCAAGCCGGGCAGCGTTCGCGCCGCCGCTTTGCCGCGTTTCTCGCCGCGTCGCACGGCGCCGCGCATGGCGCTCGCCGCCGCATCGCTTCCGCCGCGCCGCGCATGGCTCGCCCGCCGTTGCGCTGCCTGCCGTGTCGCATTGTCGTGTCCGCCGCGCCTCCCGTCTCCAAGGGTAAATGAGGCCGTTTTGTTCCGTGCGGTCTCGTTGTGTATAATCTCCCGAAATCACACACCACTCCGTGAATATACAAAGCATCGATATCCAGACCTGCGAAACAACGATGGCGAATGAAAATCTCACAAACGCAAAACGGGCGAAGAACGATGAGTTCTACACGCAGTACGCCGACATTCAGAAAGAGATGGAGGCGTACCTGGAATACGACCCCGAGGTGTTTCGGGGCAAGGCGGTGTATTGCAACTGCGACGACCCGTATGAAAGCAACTTCTTTCGCTACTTCGCGCTCATGTTCGATCGGCTTGGATTGAAACGGTTGATCACGACCAGTTACAAACCATCGCCCATAGCCAACACGCAATTAGAGTTTTTTGGCGATGACAAGACGCTCCCGAAATCAAAAGGCCGCCCCAAGGTTACAGCCAATAAATTCATCATCAACGAAGTGGGGGATGTGGATGGGGACGGCGAGTTCAACTTGCAGGATATCGCCCGGCAACTAAGAGCGAACAAGCAAAACGAGTGGACGCCGTTGACGGGCGATGGCGACTTCCGCAGCGACGAATGTGTGGAGCTGTTGAAGCAAGCCGACATCGTGGCGACCAATCCGCCGTTCAGCCTGTTTCGCCAATATGTGAAGCAACTTGGCGATTACAACAAAAAGTTTGTGATCATCGGCAACAAAAACGCCATAACGTACAAGGAAGTATTTCCGCTGATACAATCAAACAAGATGTGGGTGGGCGCCACCAGCTTCAACAAGGATATGCTGTTTATCTCGCCGGAAAAAATTGACCCTTCGAGCAAGCCAACGACCGCAACCAGAACCGTTGACGGGGTTGTATATTTACGGTCGCCATCCATTTGGCTTACCAACCTCGACCACGGCCGCCGGCACCAGTCACTGTCGCTTATGACTATGGAAGAGAATTTGAAATACAGCAAACACAAGGAGGTCAGAGGGAAGAAAGGTTACGACAGGTACGAAAATTACGATGCGATTGAAGTGCCGTTCACCGATGCTATTCCCAGTGATCATGGGGGAGCGATGGGCGTTCCGATCAGTTTCTTAAATAAATACAACCCTGACCAGTTTGAAATTATTGGAATGGCGGAAGATAACGGCAAGGGTTTTTCAGGTGGGATCTGGGACGGTAAAAATCCCCACTGCGTCGTAAATGGCGAAACAAAATTCAAGCGCATATTCATCAAACGAAAGGGGGAAACAGCATGAAAACCACCCTGAAAACCAACATCACCGTCAAAGCAATCTGCGAGGGGTTTGTCTATAACGAACTTGAGGGTAAGGGGCTGTTCGGCTTGTCCGGCAAACTCACAATCCAGCCGGAGTATCAGCGCAACTACATCTATTCCGACGGCGACGGAAAAAAGGAAATGGCGGTCATTGAATCAGTCCTCAAGGGATACCCCATAGGCCTGATTTATTTCAACAAGGCGGGCAAGGACAAG
>CAZDXS010000225.1:0-4348 GCA_964509455.1 uncultured Enterobacteriaceae bacterium
CAGCGAGTTGCGCCGGTCCCTGCGGGCGGCGGACGGCGATGTGGCGGCGGCCGTCCTGGCGGCACTGCCATGATTGCCGGCGTGGACGAGGCGGGGCGGGGGCCGCTGGCGGGACCGGTGATTGCCGCCGCGGTGATCCTGGACCCGTCCCGCAGAATTGACGGCCTGGCGGATTCAAAAACCCTGGCGCCGGCGCGGCGGCGGCAACTGGCGCAACAGATTGAAGAGCGCGCCATCGCCTGCGCCCTGGGACGCGCCGATCACCTGGAGATCGACTCCCTGAACATTCTCAACGCCGCCCTGCTGGCCATGGAGCGGGCCGTCAACGCTCTCAGCCGGACGCCAACGAAAATCTTGGTGGACGGCATTCACTGCCCGCGCGCCGACTGCCCGGTAACCGCCATTCCTCGGGGCGACCAGAGCGAGGCCTGCATCAGCGCCGCCTCCATCCTGGCCAAGGTCGCCCGGGACCGGGAAATGGAAGAGCAAGAGCGCATCTACCCGGGCTACGGCTTCTTTCGCCACAAGGGATACCCGACCCGCCAACACCTGGAAGCCCTGGCCGCTTTGGGCCCCTGTCCCATTCACCGCCGCAGTTTCGCGCCGGTGCGCCGCTGCGCCCAGCAGCCAACAAGGGCGCCGCGCCGTTCGCCCGGCGGCGCCCAGGCGTAACCAGGCACGAGACCTTAGCGTTGGAACCCGTCATGAGCGCACCGCCCTTTGTTCATCTGCACGTCCACACGGAATACTCCCTGGCGGACGGCCTGTTGCGCATTGACGACTATGCGGACGCCGTGGCGGCGGCGGGCATGCCGGCCGCCGCGGTAACGGAGCTGTACAACACGTTCTCCATGGTGAAGTTCTACCGCAAGTGCTTGGAGCGCGGCGTCAAGCCCGTCATCGGCGCTGAAATCAACCTGGCGGACGCCGCCGGCGCCAACCAGGAACATCGCCTGGTGCTGCTGTGCCTGGACCAGGGCGGTTACCGAAACTTGACGAAACTGATCAGCCACAGCTATACCCGGGAGAAGCGGCGCACCGGGCCGCCCCTGGTGTTGCAGGACTTCTTAGAGCAACATGCGGGCGGGCTGGCGGCCCTGTCGGGAGCGGGGCAGGGCGAGATTGGGCGGCTCCTGCTCAATGACGACTACGAGCAGGCCGGCGCCCGCCTGGTGCGCTTTTTGGAGTTGTTCGAAGACCGCTTTTACCTGGAGCTCCAGCGCACCGGGCGCCCGGGCGAAGACGTCTGCGTGGACGGCTCCCTGGCGCTGGCGGCGGAATACGGGGCGCCGCTGATAGCGACCAACGACGTGCGTTTTCTGCGGCCCGAAGACTTCGAGACGCACGAAGCTCGGGTGTGCATACAGGCCGGGGTTACGCTGGCCGACCCGCGGCGTCCCAGCGACTACAGCCGCGAGCAGTACCTGAAAACGCCGGAGCAGATGGCGGCGCTGTTTCACGACATTCCATCGGCGCTGGCCAATGCCGCGCACCTGGCCGAACGTTGCAACCTGGAAATCACGCTGGGCGAGCATTACCTGCCGAACTTCTCCGTTCCCGACGGGTTTGACCAGGCCGGCTGGTTGCGCCGGGAGGCGGAACAGGGGCTGGAGCGCTTCTTCGAGGAGCGTCGGGCCGGCGGCGTCGGCGTCAACGAGGAGGAATACCGGCAACGCCTGGGGCAGGAGCTGGACGTCATCAACGACATGCAGTTTCCCGGGTATTTTCTCATCGTTGCCGACTTTATCCGCTGGGCGAAAGATCACGACATACCGGTGGGGCCGGGGCGCGGCTCCGGCGGCGGCTCCCTGGCAGCCTACGCCTTGGGCATCACCGACCTGGATCCCATTGAGCACGAGTTGTTGTTTGAGCGCTTTCTGAACCCGGCCCGAGCCTCGTTGCCCGATTTTGACGTGGATTTCTGCATGAACCGGCGAGACGAGGTCATTCGCTACGTCTTCGAGCATTACGGCGAGGACTACGTCTCCCACATCATCACGTACGGCGCGATGAAGGCCAAGGCGGCGGTGCGCGATGCGGGCCGGGTGCTGGGGCAAGGCTACGGGTTCGTGGACAGCCTGGCCCGGCTGGTGCCGGACGACCTGGACATGACCCTGGAGAAAGCATTACAAGGCGCGGAGTTGAAGCAACGTTACGAGGAGGAAGAGGAGGTGCGCATCCTCATCGACCTGGCGCAGAAGCTGGAGGGCCTAAAGCGCAACGCCGGCAAGCACGCCGGCGGCATCATCATCGCGCCCCGTCCCCTGGTGGAGTTCATGCCCTTGTACCAGGAAAAAAAGCGCTCGGAGATCCCCGCCACCCAGTTTGACATGGGCGATGCGGAAGCCGTCGGGCTGGTCAAGTTTGACTTCCTGGGACTGCGCACCCTGACCATCATCGACTGGGCCGTCAAGGACGTCAACGCGCTGTTGTTGGGCGAGGGGCAAAAACTGAAGCTGAACGCCATTCCCCTGGACGATGCGGCCACGTACAAGACCATTCAACGCGCCGACACCACGGCCGTGTTTCAGCTGGAAAAACAGGGCATACGCAGGGTGATCAAGCCCCTGCGGCCGGACCGTTTCACCGACCTGGTGGCGTTGCTGGCGCTGTATCGCCCCGGCCCCCTGAACTCGGGCATGGTGGATGATTTCATCGAGCGGAAACACGGGCGGGCGACCATCAAGTATCCTCATCCGTCCTTGGAGCCCGTCCTGCGGCCGACGCACGGGGTGATCCTGTACCAGGAGCAGGTCATGCAGATCGCCCAGTCGTTGGGGGGCTACGCCATGGCGGAAGCGGACCTGTTGCGGCGGGCCATGGGCAAGAAAAAACCGGAGGAAATGGCGCGGCAAAGAGAGGCTTTTGTCGCCGGCGCGATGAAAAACGGCGCCGCAGAAAGCCAGGCGACCTCCATTTTCAACCTCATGGAGAAGTTCTCCGGCTACGGCTTCAACAAGTCTCACTCCGTGGGGTACGCCTTGCTGACCTACCAGACCGCGTGGCTGAAAACCCACTACCCGGCGCCGTTCATGGCCGCCGTGTGCTCCGCCCATGCGGGCAATGCCGACGAGCTGCAACCGTTTCGAGAGGATGCCGGCCGCATGGGGCTGGAACTGCGGCCGCCCTCGGTGAACGCCAGCGACGTGAAGTTCAAGGTGATCGATGCGAAGACCATCTTGTTCGGGCTGGGCGCCGTCAAGGGAGTGGGGCAGGGCGCGATGCGCCTGCTGGTGGAAGAACGCGAGAAGAACGGCCCGTTTGCCGACCTGTTTGATTTCTGCCTGCGCCTGGACACCCGCAGGATCAACCGGGAAGTCATCAAGCACCTGGTGCTCGCCGGCGCCCTGGACGACTTCGGGCAGTCCCGCAGCGTGTTGATGGCCAGCCTGGAGAAAGCCCTGGGCTACGCCGAGCAATGCGCCGCCAATGCCGCCGCCGGGCAGGACGACTTGTTCGGCCTGGAGGAAAAACCCGACGGCGCTGCCGCGCCCGGCGGGGCGACGGCGTACGTGGCGGCGCCGGACTGGGACGATGAAGAGCGCCTGCTGGGCGAGAAGAAGACCCTGGGGTATTACCTGGCGGGGCATCCCATCAATCGCTATGAGCAGGAACTGTCGTCCCTGGTGTCCACCCGGCTGGGGCGGATCAAGGCCGACACGAGGTTGCGGGTGGCGGGTTACATCGACAGCATCGAGCGCCGCAACAACAACCGGGGGCGCATGGCGGAACTGACGCTGGACGACAACACCGGGCGCGTGAAGGTCAAGGTCTATAACGAAATCTACGAGCGCTACCAGGGGCTTCTGGCGAAGGACCGGCTGGTGTTGCTCAAGGGAGAAGCGGTGGCGGACGAGTACTACAAGAACCGGGAGCTCATCAGCAACGGGGTGGCCATCACCGCCCGGGAAATCTGCACGCTGGGGCAGCTGCGCGAGCGGTTTGGCTCCCTGCGCCTGAAAGTGAACAGCAACATGTTGCGCAACGGCGCCGTGGCCGGGTTAAAGGAAGCGTTGCGGCGGCACGCCAACGGGACAAGCGCGGTGATAATGGATTATACTAACGGCAATGCCTCCACCGTCCTGCGTTGCGGCGGTGACTGGACCGTGAAGATCAGTGACGAGCTGTTGCGGGACCTGGCGAACGTAATTGGCAACGACAACATACGCCCGGAGTTTCCGCGGCAGGTGAACTGGTAGTCCAATGGAGCAACAACCGCAACAACTGCAAGCGCAGCAACCGCAGGCGCCGCAACAGGCGCAGGGGCAACCGCAAGCGGTGCCGCCGCAGGCGCTCCATTTTCTCGATTTCGAGCAGCCCGTGGCCGAGCTGGAGGCGAAAATCGAGG
>CAZDXS010000226.1:0-1992 GCA_964509455.1 uncultured Enterobacteriaceae bacterium
CTACGAGGACCTGCTGAAGGCGGGCGTGATCGACCCGGCCAAGGTGGTGCGCTCGGCCCTGCAGAACGCGGCCAGCGTCTCGGCGCTGCTGCTGACCACCGAGGCGATGGTGGCCGACAAGCCCGAAGAGAAGGCGCCGGCGGGCGGCCCGCCGGGCGGCATGCCGGACATGGGCGGCATGATGTAAGCCGCTCCCATCGCCGCGTACTGGAAGACGCGGTGTGCGCTCCTGCTTCCGCGCAAACGGGAGGCAAAAACGGGAGAGCGACCATTCCGAACAAACCGCCCCGGGAGTTCATCTCCCGGGGCGGTTTTGTCTTGGGGGCGGTGTTATATCCATGTGAATCCGGGAATATTCTCAGCGCCTTTCACTCGTCTTCGAAATACTTCAGCAGACTCGGCAGGTACACATCCACAGCGTGCGACATGGCAGACAACAACATTGCGGCTTCCGATATATCCAGGTCTTTACATGGCCTCATACAATTCAAAAAAAGATCGTTGTCTTCATCTATGCAAAAACGAGGTCCGTCATGCATATCGTCTTGCCAACGCAGCATTGCGTAATGTAGTGCCGCGTTATTTACATCGTCTTCATCCAGTTCCGCAATGTGCTGAACCAAGTGAAAATATTTCTCATCGACATAAACACCAAAGTCGTTACCACCTCGGGTAGTAGCATCCCACCGTGAAGAGTTGTTTTCATCTAATTCGAGTTGTATTTCAGCAAGCTCCGCAGCGGCACTCATGATTTCCACAGGACTCAATGCCTGCTCCATTTGCAGTATGTCTTCATCCGACGGAATCTCGACATCTCCTTCCTCTACCATTGCATCAAATTGATTCCAGTATTCACATACTTGATCGGCAGGAATGGCGAAACCCAGACTATTGGAATCCGTCAAAAAGAAGGTGTTGATCCCGATCAGGTTTCCGGAAGTATCCAGCAGCGGCCCACCGCTGTTGCCCGGATTGATGGCCACGTCTGTTTGCACAAAGGTTCCTCCGTCCGGCATCAAGCGACGGCCCTCGCTGACAATGCCGGTCGTGGGAGTGAAGTGCAGGCCCCGGGGATGGCCGATGGCCAACGCTTCGTCCCCCGCCTCGCACTCAGCGCCTGTTCGCTCGGACAAATCGAAGTAGTGTGGTGTAACAAGCACCGCCTTGACGACGGCGAGATCGGAATCCTCGTTGCAATGAACCGGGGTGGCTTTGACCCTAGTTCCATCGTAAAGCGAAACAAAAAGCGCCTGCCGGCCTTCTACAACATGCTTGTTCGTTATGATGAATCCTAAAGGAGACACCAGCAGCCCCGCGCCCAGATTCCCCGCTCCCTCAATAATGGGAACGTAGTTCCGGTACTCCTGGATGATCGGCTTCCACCCACCGCCACCGCCTTTTCTTCTACCCATACCTGGCTGCTCCCGTTCTCGCCCCCGCTGCCTGCGAGAGGTGTATTTTACCGACCCCCTGGAGCGCGGCGCAAGGCAAAAAACAGCAAACGTGCAGAAACGGGCAATGCATAGGGCAGCGCTCCCCAGCCGGAGGCGCACGGGCTCCGCAGCGCGTACCAAGGCCGGCCCTGGCCGGCAGCGCTCACACGACCACCCTCGCGGCGCCGCCCACCACCGGGGCGCCAAGCGCAATCGGCCAGCGGAGGCGCCCCGGTCGGGGGGCGCTCCGGTTCCGGCGCAAAGGCAGGCTAGCCCGCACGCGCGATTTCCGCGCCCGGGCCGCGCGGGGCGCCGCCCGGCGGAAAATCAGCCGCCGCTTCCGCCTTCGCCGCCGCCGCCGAGGCGCCCCTGCGCCTTCTCGATGTCGGCTTCCATGATGGTCTTGCGCTTGTCCGCCGCCGCCAGCGCCTGTGCCTCCTGCGCCAGGCGCTGGAGATACTGCTCGGCAGCGTCAGCCGCCATGCCGATGGCGCCTCCGGAAATGCGCATGCCCCCACTGTGTTTGTTGATCAGTCGCTTGATCACTGCGTTGGGTAGA
>CAZDXS010000227.1:0-2692 GCA_964509455.1 uncultured Enterobacteriaceae bacterium
CCACGAGGAGGCCTTATCCATGACCACGTTTAGCAGGGTTGCCCCCCCCCCCCTCGGATTTGTTCCACTGCGGCACGTTGCGGGCGCGGGCGCCGTACCGAAAACAATGCTGGCGAGCGCCGCAACTAACGGAACTGGACCGGGACGCACCCGACGGCAACACGCCTGACGGCTCCCCAAAGGCCGATGACGGCTTTGGTGAAAGACAAATATTCTACGATGGAGAGTTCCAGTATTCACTGGGTTCTTGACCGGCCGGAGCCGCCGTTGGGAGCGCCGCAGAACGCCGGCGCGTGCGGTATACTGGCGGTCACGAAATGCTCACACTCACTAACGCCCGTGAGGAGGCCTTATCCATGACCACGTTTAGCAGGGTTGCCCCCCCCCCCCTCGGATTTGTTCCACTGCGGCACGTTGCGGGCGCGGGCGCCGTACCGAAAACAATGTTGGCGAGCGCCGCAGCTAACGGAACTGGACCAGAACACGGCCGACGGCCGCTCGCCTGACGGCTCCCAAAAAGCCGATGACGGCTTTGGGGAAAGACAAGTATTCTACAATGGAGAGTTCAAGTATTCACTGGGTTCCTGACCGGCTGGAAGCGATATTCGAGCGGCCGCGGGGCATCGGCGCATTCTGCTGAGAACAGGGCGTATGGCGCAGCGGCCCGCCACCCATGACGGCGCCGGCCGGGTAACGAAAACAGCGCCGGCTGGTCTCCTGCTTTGCTTGTCGCTGTTCGCCGGTTGCCCGGCGGCGGAAGTGCTGGATCTCACTTTTGAGTCCGCCGAGCAGGAAACGCGTTTTCACGAACTGGCCGCGCAGTTGCGTTGCCTGGTCTGCCAGAACCAGTCGCTGGCGGATTCCAATGCCGACCTGGCCCGGGACCTGCGCGCCGAGCTGTACCGGCAGGTGGCGGACGGCAAGTCCCGGGAAAACATCCTGGACTTCATGACTCGCCGTTACGGCGAGTTCATCCTGTACAAACCCCGACTCTCCCGGCATACCCTGCTCCTGTGGCTTGCGCCTTTCGCGCTGTTGGCAACGGGGCTGGTCGCCCTGGCCTGGTTCAGCCGCCGCCGCAACGAGATAAAATCAAGGCCGCCGAGCCCGCAAGAGTTGCACAAGATTCGGGACTTGCTGGACGGCGGGACGCGGGAGCCGTGACGCTCTTCTTCCTTGCCTCGATAATTACCGCGGCAGTCGTTGCCTGCCTGTTGCGGCCGCTGTTGTCGCGGCGGGAGGCGCCCGCGCCGCGACGGCGCGACCGCGCCAATATCGAAATCTTCACCCGCCAGGCCGCTGCGTTGAAGCAGGAGCTGGAAAACAACGCGCTCACGGAAGAGCAGTTTCGGCAATACCGGCTTGAGCTGGAGTCCCGGGCCCTGGAGGATGCCGGGGCGGCGGCCGCAGACGAGCAGGCGGAGCAGGGCAACAGCCCGTTCCTGGCGACGGCCGTCGCGTTGTTCATCCCCCTGCTGACCCTGGCTGTTTATTCAAGCATCGGCGACAGCAGGTTCAAGACCGCGCCCGACGCAACGGACGCGGCCGGGCTGGAACAAGCGCTCGACGCCGTTGAGAAGCACGTAGCGGAAAACCCCGACGACGTGGAGGCGAAAACCACCCTGGCGCGCATCTATGCCGGCATGGGACGCGACGCCGCGGCCGCCGCCGTGTATGAAGAGCTGTTGCGCGCGCGCGCAAACGAGCCGAACATCATGGTGGGTCTTGCCGAGGCGCTGGCGCGAACCCGCGAAAACCGCTTCACGGGCGAGCCGGCGGAGCTACTGGGGCGAGCGCTGGAGCTGGCGCCGGACCACGAGCGGGCGCTGTGGCTGGCCGGGTTCGCCGCGTTGCAGGCGGGCGACCGGCCGCAGGCGCTGGATTACTGGCGCCGCCTGCTGGCGGTCATGGACAGTGATACGGAGATCTACCGACAAGTGCAAAAAATGCTGGCGGAAACGGAAGCAACACTGTCTCCATTCGGGTCGGCGCCGCCCGGGGCGCCCTGAGTCGCAGCATGGACGGCGGCGGGACGCAGGCGCGGCGGCGGGAACAGCCCCCGAGGCACCGCAACCGCAACGCGAACCGTGCCGGAGCGGGCGCCGTTCGGCAAACCATGAACCACGGTAGAGATGCCGCCCGCAACCAAGTGCGGCGGCGGGAACAGCCGGCGGCACACCGAGACAGCGGCACGGGCCGTGCCAGAGCAAGCACCGTTCGGCAAACCATGAACCACGGTAGAGATGCCGCCCGCAACCAGGTGCGGCGGCGGGAACAACCGGCGGCACACCGAGACAGCAATACGGGCCGGAGCGGGTGCTGGAACTGGCGCCGGACCACGAGCGGGCGTTGTGGCTGACCGGGTTCACCGCGTTGACGGCGGAAACGGAAGCAACACTGTCTCCATCCGGGCCGGCGCCGCCCGGAGCGCCCTGAGCCGCAGCATGGACGGCGGCTGGACGCAGGCGCGGCGGCGGGAACAACCCCCGAGGCACCGCAACCGCAACACGAACCGTGCCGGGCGCCCCGGCGAACCCTGCGCCGCGACATCGATGACGCCATCCGCGAAAGCGCGCTCCCGTAGTCCGGGCGCCGGGCCTGGGGTATCATGACGACATGGCCGCTGCAAAACGGGACATATCCGTTGCCGACTTCTCTCTCAACGCCCTGCCGGACGACTATTACGAGGACC
>CAZDXS010000228.1:0-10627 GCA_964509455.1 uncultured Enterobacteriaceae bacterium
GGCGCCTGCGCCGCGCCAAGCCGTATCCCCATGACGCCGCCTGCGCAACGCAGCGGCAACGGCGCCCCCGCCGGCGCGACCCTGTTCACGGGACTCACCGGCACGGTGGGGCGGGAGATAATGAAGCTGCTCCCGCAGTTCCGCATCCCCGCCCGGGGGCTGGTGCGCAAGGCGGAGCAGGCGCCCCTGTTGGAAGCCGCCGGCGTCCGGCCGGCGTTAGGAGACCTGGAGGACGCCGCCGCCCTGGCGGAAGCGTTGGCGGGTTGCGAGCAAGCGTTCCTGCTCACCCCCAACGATGCGCGGCAACTGGAGTGGGAGGAGAAATTCATCGACCTGGCCGCGGCCGCCGGCGTGCAAAGGCTGGTGAAGCTGTCCGCCACGGGCGCTGACGAGAACTCGCCGGCGCTGTTGAAGCGCTGGCACGGCGTCGCCGAGCGTCGCCTGCGGGAATCGGGGTTGCGCTACGCCGTCGTGCGCCCCGGTTTCTTCATGCAGAACCTGCTTCACTGCGCCGCCGAGATAGCGGCGCAGAATGCGTTCTCCCTGCCCATGGGCAACGGGCGGGTGGGCGCCGTTGACGCGCGCGACGTGGCGCGGATCGTGCTGACCGTCCTGTCCCGGCCCGACGGCGAGAACAGGATTTACGAGATTACCGGCCCGAAAGTGGTATCATTCCACGACATGGCCGCGCAGCTGTCCGCGGTGCTGGGGCGGGAGATTCGCTACCTGGACGCAGAGCCGGGCGCGTTCCGGCAGGCGCTGTTACAATGGACGCCCGACGCCTGGTACGCCGATGCCGTGGCGGCGCTGTTTGCCCTGATAGCCCAGGGCCACGGCGCCCTGGCCAATGACGAGTACCGCGAGGTTACGGGGCGCGCGCCCACGACCACAGAGCAGTTTTTCCGGGACCATGCCGAGGTTTTCAGTGCGCAGACCTAACGCACAGGCAGGGCGCACGGACATAACGCACAGGCGGGGCGCACGGGCCTAACGCACGGGCGGGGCGTACAGACGCAACACGACAAACGCCCACGCACAAACACAACACGACAATCGCAACACACCGACGCAACACGAGGAGACACAATAATGCGTATTTTTTCATGGATTGCCGGCGCCCTGCCGCTGGGACTGCTGTTCCTGCCCGCCCCCGCCGCCGCGGCCGCCGCCGCCGAGACGACGATGATGGACCTTACCGGGCACTGGGCGGGCATCGCCGCCCTGATCATCTTCATCATCGCTTACAGCCTGGTCATCACCGAAGAGACCATCCACCTGCGCAAGTCGAAGCCGACCATGGTGGCGGCCGGCGTTATCTGGGTGCTGGTGGCGTTTGCCTACTCGCAGCACGGCCGGCCCGACGTGGCCGCCGTGGCGTTGCGGCACGGGTTCCTCGAGTTCGTGGAGCTGTTCTTGTTCCTGCTGGCCGCCATGACCTACATCAACACCATGGACGAGCGGGGCATTTTCGACCTGTTGCGCGCGCGGCTGGTGTCCCAGGGCTACTCGCTGCGGCGCATCTTCTGGATTACCGGCGCCATCGCGTTTTTCATGTCGCCGGTGGCGGACAACCTCACCACGGCGTTGCTGATGGCCGCGGTGGTGGTCACCCTGGGCGGCGACAACCGCCGTTTTATCACCGTGGCATGCATTAACGTGGTGGTAGCCGCCAACGCCGGCGGCGCGTTCAGCCCGTTCGGCGACATCACCACCTTGATGGTGTGGCAGAAGGGGCTGGTGGAGTTCCAGGAGTTTTTCGTGTTGTTCGTCCCCAGCCTGGGCGGCTGGCTGGTCACCGCCGGCATCATGAGCCTGGCCGTTTCCCGGGAGCAACCGGACGCCATCGAGGAGCAAGTGGAACTGGGCCACGGCGCCTGGGTGGTGGTGGGCCTGTTCATTCTCACCATCTGCCTGGCCGTGTCCTTTCACAGCCTGTTGCACCTGCCGCCGGCGCTGGGAATGATGACCGGCCTGGGCCTGTTGAAGCTGTTCGGCTATTACTTGCAAAGGCGCGGCGATGTGCGTTTTAGCGGGGCCGCCGAGATGAACCTGGGCGGGGCGGGCGTGAACCATGCGGGGGTTGCCGCTCCGGCCGCCGCGCCCACCGCTCCTTACGACATCTACAAGAACCTGCAACGGGTCGAGTGGGACACGTTGATGTTTTTCTACGGCATCATCCTGTGCGTGGGCGGGCTGGGCGCATTCGGCTACCTGGCGCTGGTGTCGGACTTTTTCTACACCGACTTAGGCGCCACCGCCGCCAACGTCCTGGTGGGCATCGTTTCCGCCGTGCTGGACAACATTCCCGTCATGTTTGTCGTGTTGCAAATAGAGCCGGAGATGAGCCACGGCCAGTGGTTGCTGGTTACGCTGACCGCCGGCGTCGGCGGCTCCCTGCTGTCCATCGGCTCGGCCGCCGGCGTGGCCGTCATGGGGCAGGCCCGGGGCGTGTATACCTTTTTCGCCCACCTGCGCTGGTCCTGGGCGATACTGCTGGGGTATGCGGTCAGCATCGTCTTGCACTTCATCATCAATGCGGGCGCGTTCGCCCCCTCGGAAATCTTCTGGCGATGACCGTGCCGTCCTGCGGCCGCGCCGCAACCTGAGGTCCGCGCAACGGCGCCGTCCTTACAGCGCAAGCAAGAAGTTGCGACAATGAAAGGCACCATACTGCTGGTTGAAGACGAGCCCCCCATCCGGGACCTGCTGGGATACACGCTGATGAAGGAGGGCTACGCCCTGCGCGCGGCCGCGACCGTGGAGCAGGCCCGCTCGTTGCTTTCCCAGGAAAAGCCCGACCTGGTGTTGCTGGA
The DNA here is from genome assembly GCA_964509455.1 of uncultured Enterobacteriaceae bacterium. Lineage (GTDB taxonomy): Bacteria > Pseudomonadota > Gammaproteobacteria > Eutrophobiales > Eutrophobiaceae > JAAXHV01. The sequence continues at coordinate 2,814 of CAZDXS010000228.1, forward strand.
TTGGATGTTGCCGGGCATGAGCGGCATCGATTACGCCGGGCGCATTCGCAACAACCCCGAAACCCGGGACATTCCCATTATCATGTTGACGGCGCGGGACGGGGAGGCGGACACGGTGCGCGGGCTGGATACCGGAGTCGATGATTACGTAACCAAGCCGTTCTCGACCAGGGAGTTGCTGGCGCGCATTCGGGCGGTCCTGCGCCGCGCCCGGGGCCAGGACGCCGACGGCGTCGTCAGGGTCAAGGAGCTGGTCCTGGACCCCAACACATTTCAGGTCGCCATCGGCGAGCAGGCGGTGGAGACCAGCCCCACCGAGTTCCGCCTGTTGCACTTCCTCGTTACGCACCAGGAGCGGGTCCATACCCGCGACCAGTTGCTGGACCAGGTGTGGGGGCGGGACGTCTATATCGAAGACCGCACCGTGGATGTGCACATACGCCGCCTGCGCCGCAACTTGGAGCCGCACGGTTACGACCGTTGCATCCGCACGGTGCGCAGCGTCGGTTATCTCTTCTCCGCCAAGGGATAGGCGCCGCCCGGGCGCGTGACCAGACGTGGGTCCCGACCTGTTGCGGCTGGTTGCGGTCGCCGCCCTGTCCGGCGCGGCGGGACTGCTGGCGGGCAATGTTTTCGCGGGCCTTGCCGCGGGTTTTTTCATCGCCCTGCTGTGGCAGTACCGGGCCCTGAAGAGCATCAGCCGCTTCCTGCGCGGCGACGGCGAGCCGGCGCCGCCGGACGCGCCCGGCGTGATAACGGAGATCACCCGGCGCATCAACCTGTTGCGCGCCCGCCACCGCCAGCGCAAGGAGAACCTGGACGGCTTCCTGGCCCGCTTTCGGGAGACGACCGAAGCCCTGCCGGACGCCGTGGTGGTAATGGACGCCGGCGGCCGCATCGAGTGGAGCAACCGCAAGGCCTTTGAGTACTTGGGCGTGCGCTCTCCCCAGGACCGCGGCCAGCGCTTCGCCAACCTGTTCCGGCAACCGGAGCTGGCGGCATACCTGGACGCCGCCGCCGGCGCCGCCGAAAGCCTGGTGATTCCCTCCCCGCTGAACGCCGACCTGGCCCTGGAGGTCCGGGTGACTCGCTACGCCGCCTCTTCCCTGTTGCTGGTGGCGGGCGATGTCACGGATCTTCAGCGCGTCAACCGGATGCGCAAGGACTTTATCGCCAACGCCTCCCACGAGCTGCGCACGCCCTTGACGGTCATCTCCGGTTACCTTGAAACGTTTGGCAATGACGCGGACCTGCTTCCCCGGCAATGGGAGCCCCTAATAAAACAGATGCGCGGCCAGGCCGCGCGCATGCAGAACCTGGTGGAAGACCTGTTGCGCCTGTCGCGGCTGGAGAGCCGGCCCGCCCCGGGGCTTGACAAGCAAGTGGACATGGCGGAGTTGCTGGCCGCCGTACACGACGAGGCGCGCGCCCTGAGCGGCGACCAGGGCCATGTTTTTTCCATGGAGATTGAGCCGGGGCTGGCGGTGCGGGGCGACCGGGACAGCCTCTACAGCGCGTTTTCCAACATCTGCTTCAACGCGGTGCAACACACCCCGCCGGGCGGGACCATTCGCATCAATTGGCGCCGCGTCGGCGATAACGCCTGCCTGGAGGTGCGCGACTCCGGCGAGGGCATTCCGCCGGAGCATATTCATCGCGTCACCGAGCGTTTCTACCGGGTGGACCCGGGGCGTTCCCGGGAAAAAGGAGGCACCGGGCTGGGGCTGGCCATTGCCAGGCACGTCATGGCGCAGCACGATGGGGAGTTGAAAATCAGCAGCGAGCCGGGCCGCGGCGCCGTGGTGACCTGCGTCATACCCCGGCGGCGCGCCGTCTTTGCGGACGCCGCGGACGGCGCGGGCGGCGCGGACGCCAAAGATACCGAGAGATGAAGTCGGCGCCGGCGGCATGGGCGCTGGGCGCGGCTTTGCGCCGCGAGCGGGGGTGTGCAAATGGGCGGGGTTGCGCCGCATCGTCCTTGCGGATGCCGCAGGCGCCGCGAATGGCGCGGGTTGAAGTCGGGTTCGGCAACTTCGGGTGCCGCGAGAGCCGCGAGTCGCAACCGGGGCAAGCGAAATGGGCGCTGTGCGCGGAGATGCGTCGCGCCGGCCCCGGGCACGGCCCCGGGCACGGCTTTGCCCGCCGCGCCGTCTTTGCGGGTGTCGCGAAAGCCGCGAGTCGCAACCGAAATGGGCGCTGTGCGCGGAGATGCGCCGCCCGTCCTGTCCCATGCGGCCCCCGCGAAGGCCGCGGGTCGTAGCCGGAATGGGCGCTGGGCGCGGCTTCGAGCACGGCTTCGGGCGCGGCCCCGGGTGCGGCTCTGCCCGTTGTCATATTTCCTTAACAATTCCGTTGTTCAATACCGTGCAGTGTCGTGTTTCCGACGAAACCAAGTCATTCCAGCCCTGTGGGGAGGCAACAACATGATCAAGAAATCCTTGCTAAACGTCGCACTGGCGACAGCGCCGCTGCTGCCCGGCGCCGCCGCGGCGGCCGACCTGGACCCAAACCTGCCCGCGTACGAAAAGTCCAGCGGCGTGGCGGGCAGCATCATCAGCGTGGGCTCCGACACGTTGGCAAACTTGATGACCCTGTGGGCGGAGGAGTTCAAAAAACTCTACCCCAGCGTCACCGTGCAGGTGCAGGCGGCCGGTTCCTCCACGGCGCCGCCGGCCCTGGCGGAGGGGACCGCCAATTTCGGCCCCATGAGCCGCAGGATGAAGAGCCGGGAGGCCGCCGGTTTCGAGACGAAATACGGCTACCCACCGACGGCCCTGGCGGTCGCCATTGACGCCCTGGCGATTTACGTACACAAGGACAACCCGTTGCCCGGGCTGACCATTCCCCAGGCGGATGCGATTTTTTCCGCCACGCGCCGGTGCGGCCATCACGAGGACCTGGTGCGCTGGGGACAGCTGGGACTAGGCGGCAACTGGAGCAACCAGCCCCTACAGCTGTACGGACGCAACTCGGTGTCCGGCACGTACGGCTACTTCAAGAAGCAGGCCCTTTGCAAGGGGGACTTCAAAGACAACGTCAATGAGCAACCGGGCTCGGCGTCCGTGGTGCAGGGGGTGACCCGGTCCCTCAACGGCATCGGTTATTCCGGCATTGGCTACCGCACCTCCGGCGTGCGCGCCGTGCCGTTGTCCAAGGACGGCGACCGCTTCATCGACGCAACGCCCGCCAACGCCGTGGCGGGCGCCTACCCGCTGGCGCGGTATCTCTACGTGTACGTCAACAAGAGCCCCAACAAGCCCCTGTCGCCCATGGAGCGCGAGTTTGTGCGGATGATCATGTCGCGCACCGGCCAGGAAGTGGTGGTCAAGGACGGCTATATTCCCCTGCCCGCCGCGACGGCCGCGAAACAACTGGCCGCCGCCGGGGCCTCCCTCGCCGGCGCCGCGGGCCGTTGACCTGCGTGGATAACGGCACGGCGCCGTTGCGCCTGCGCCGCCGCCCGCCCCCGGCGGCGCCCGTCGCCGTCGCGGCTTCTTTTGCTGGTGCGGCGCCTGTCGCCGGCACGGCGGGGCGTAGGCAAGTGCGGTCGGCAAGATGAGCGCGACAGGCGAGATGGATACGCCGGCGTTGTCGCCTGATTTCGATTCCGCCGCGGCACACCGCGGCCCGCTGAGCGGTGCGCCGGCGAGCATGGCGCTGGAAAACAACCGCCGTCCGTCCTCGGCGGTGCCCGTCACCGTTGCAACGGGACGGCGGCAAGCAAGGCAAGCGCGGTCGGCGACATGAGCGCGGCAGGCGAGATGGATACGCCGGCGTTTTCGCCGGATTTCGATTCCGCCGCGGCGCAGCGCCGCCGGCGCTACCGTCATTTCAAGGACGTGCTGATGCGCTACCTGGTGGCGCTGGGCGGCGTCAGCGTCATCATCGCCATCGTGCTGATTGCCTTTTACCTGTTCTACGTGGTGCTGCCCATGTTCAAGTCGCCGCGCCTGGAACAGCTGGCGGACTACCCGGTGCCGGGGGGGCAGGAGAGCGAAACCTTGCATTACGCCATAGAGGAGCGGCGCGAGCTGGGGTTGCGGGTCACCGCCGCCGGCGAAGCCGTGTTTTTCAATACCGCCGACGGCTCCCTGGCGGCGCGGCAGTCCCTGGCGGCGGATGCGCCGGCGCCGCTCACCGCTTTTGCCGCCGGCGACCCGGCCCAGCGTCTGCTGGCCCTGGGGCTGGCGGACGGCACGGCCCTGCTGGCGCGCCACGAATATCGGGTGAGTTACCCCGACGACGTGCGCGTGATTGCCCCCGCCATCACCTGGCCCCAGGGGCGCGCGCCGCTGGTCATAGACGAGCAGGGGCGGGCGCTGACGATGATCGCGGCGCAGTCCGACGACGAGCAAACCACCATTGCCGCGCTCACGGAAGACCAGCGCCTGGTGCTGGTGAACCTGGCGGAAGAGGACGATTTCCCGCTCGGCGGGGGCGGCGGCGGAATAACCCGGGCGCAGGCGCCGGTCGCCCCGGGGGTCACCCACCTGCTGCTGGACGTAGAGCAACGGGAGCTGTACACCGCCGGGCGGGACGGGCTGGTTTCCTACTACGACGTGAGCGACAAGGCCCGGCCGCGGCTGGCGCACCGGGTGCAGGCCGTGGCCCCGCCGGCGCAAATCACCAGTCTGGCTTTTCTCAGCGGCGGCATTTCCTTGCTGGTGGGCGATTCCACCGGCGGCGTCACCCAGTGGTTTCCGGTGCGCGACGCCAACAACGAGTACGCATTGCATAAAATACGCAGTTTCGCCGCCCAGTCCGCCGCCGTTATCGGGCTGGCGCCGGAATACGCCCGAAAAGGTTTCCTGGCGATTGACGACAGCGGCCGGCTCGGCGTCTATCACGCCACAGCGCACCGCACCTTGAAGCTGGAGCAAGCAACCGAGGGCCGCCCGCGGCGCCTGGCGGTGGCGCCGCGCGCCAACGCCGTGTTGCTGGAGGATGACGGCGGCATCCTGCGCTTCTGGGACTTGGACAACGAGCATCCGGAAATATCCTGGTCCGCCGTCTGGGGAAAGGTCTGGTACGAGAGCCGCGAGGAGCCGAAGCACATCTGGCAGTCTTCGTCAGCCAGCAGTGATTTCGAACCCAAGTTCAGTCTGGCGCCGCTGGCCTACGGCACGTTGAAAGCCGCGTTTTACGCCATGCTGTTCGCCGTGCCGCTGGCCATCATGGGCGCCGTCTATACCGCCTACTTCATGTCCGCGCAAATGCGCGCCGTCGTCAAGCCCGCCATTGAAATCATGGAGGCCCTGCCCACGGTGATCCTGGGTTTTCTCGCCGGCCTGTGGTTCGCTCCGTTCGTGGAGCAACACCTGCCGGGGCTGTTCTTGTGCCTGGCATTGCTGCCGCTCAGCATCCTCGCCGCGGCCGCCGCCTGGCGCCGCCTGCCCGCCCGGGTGCGCCACAAGGCGCCGGATGGCTGGGAGGCCGCCTTGTTGCTGCCCGTCATCATCCTCGTCATGCTGGTTTCCTTCGCGCTCAGCAAGCCCCTGGAGGTCGCGCTGTTCGACGGCAACATGCCCCTGTGGCTAAGCGAGAGCATGGGCATTGCCTACGATCAGCGCAACTCCCTGGTGGTGGGCGTCGCCATGGGGTTTGCCGTGGTGCCCACCATTTTTTCCATCAGCGAGGACGCGGTGTACGGCGTGCCGCGCCACTTGACCACCGGCTCCTTGGCCCTGGGCGCCACGCCCTGGCAGACCATGGTCCGGGTGGTGTTGCTCACCGCCAGCCCGGGCATTTTCTCCGCGGTGATGATCGGGCTGGGCCGGGCGGTGGGCGAGACCATGATCGTGCTGATGGCGACCGGCAACACCGCCATCATGGACCTGAACATCTTCGAGGGCTTTCGCGCCCTGTCCGCCAACATCGCGGTGGAGATGCCCGAGTCCGAGGTGGGCGGCACCCATTACCGCTTGCTGTTCCTGGCCGCCCTGGTGCTGTTCCTGGCGACGTTCCTGTTCAACACGGCGGCCGAAGTCGTCCGCCAGCGGTTGCGGGTGAAATACGGTTCGCTGTGAGAACGCGGCTACGAGAGCGCGGCTACGAGAGCGCGGCCATGAGAACACGCCCATGAGAGCGCATCCATGAAAAAACAAGCGACTGCCGGCGGCTGGTTCGCCGGCGGCGAGCCGTACATCTGGCTGAACGCCGGCGCGGTCAGCCTGTCGCTGGTGATGGTGGCCGGCCTGCTGGGGCTGATCATGGTGCGCGGCCTGGGGCATTTCTGGCCGGCCGATGCGGCCGCGTTCGACTACCGGGACCGGAACGGCGCCGTCATCGCCCTGGCCGGCGAGTTCGTCAATCAGGAAGCCGTGCCGCGAGCGCGGGTCACGGGCGCAGACGGGCGCGTGCCGGCGGAGCAGGACATCGTCGTGCGACGCCTGCTGAAGGCGGGCAACCGGGACCTTTCCGGCTTCGATTATCGCTGGGTGCTGGACGCCGCCGTTGCCAACCTGTCCTACCCGCAGGACCTGATGGTCGTGGAGCGGCTGGAATGGGGCAACTTCTACGGCTACCTGAAAGCGCTGAAAGAAAACGGCGAGATTGTCGACGCCGACCCGGACTGGGAGACGTTCCAGGCTTACGCGGCCCGCAGCCGGGAGTTGCTGGCGGAAATACGCCGCGTTGAAAAAGACCTGATCGGCGCTGTGAACTACGAAATGGAGCGCCTGCGGCTCCGGGAAAGGAGGCTGGAGTTGAACAACGAGCCGCCGGCAAGCCCCGCATACCAGCGCCTGGCGGCGCGGCGCGCGGCCCTGCAAGAGGAGTACCAGAGGTTCACCGAGCGCCTGTCGCGCTTGTACCAGCGCTTGAACGGCCCCTCTTTCCTGGCGGCGACCGCCGCCGGCGACGTGGCGGAGTTGCCGTTCGCCAAGGTGGTGCGGGCCTGGCGCCCCAATGCCATGGGCGCAGCAGCCAAGTCGGCGTTCTACTTCGAGAAGCTGTGGGAGTTCGTGTCGGGCGCTCCCCGGGAAGCCAACACGGAGGGCGGCGTTTTCCCCGCCATTTTCGGCACCGTGCTGATGGTGATGATCATGGCCGTGCTGGTGACGCCGTTTGGCGTGGTGGCCGCGGTCTATCTGCGGGAGTACGCCCGGCAAGGGCCGCTGACCCGCCTGGTGCGCATCGCCGTCAACAACCTGGCGGGCGTGCCGTCGGTGGTGTACGGCGTGTTCGGGCTGGGGTTCTTCGTCTATTTCATCGGCGGCTCCATTGACGAGCTGTTGTTCGCCGAGTCCCTGCCGACGCCCACTTTCGGCACCCCCGGCATCTTGTGGGCGTCGCTGACCCTGGCTATACTGACGGCGCCGGTGGTGATCGTGGCCACCGAGGAGGGGCTGGCGCGGGTGCCCCGCTCCATTCGCGAGGGCAGCCTGGCGCTGGGCGCCACCAAGGCGGAGACCCTGTGGCGCACCGTGTTGCCCATGACCGCCCCGGCGATGATCACGGGGCTGATACTCGCCATCGCCCGGGCCGCCGGCGAGGTGGCGCCGCTGATGTTGGTCGGCGTGGTCAAGCTGGCCCCGTCCATGCCGCTGGACGGGAACTTCCCGTTTCTGCACTTGGAGCGTAAATTCATGCACTTGGGCTTTCATATTTATGACGTGGGCTTCCAGAGCCCCAACGTGGAAGCGGCGCGGCCGCTGGTGTATGCGACCGCTTTTCTGCTGGTGCTGATCATTATTTGCCTGAACCTGGCGGCGATCAAGATCCGCAACACCTTGCGGGAGAAGTACCGGGTCGCCGAACAGCAGTGAACGAGCGATCAGTGATAGAGTAAGGCATGATGAATGAGTTAGACAAGC
>CAZDXS010000229.1:0-16343 GCA_964509455.1 uncultured Enterobacteriaceae bacterium
GCGATATTCTCAATCCTTTCCACGGTATTGCCGGGCCAATGTTCGGCCCGCCCGTCCGTCCCGGCGGCAACCCCGACTTCTACGGCGCCAACGGGGACTCCGCCGCAGCGCCGGTGTTTGCAGACCTAGACGGTGATGGCGACCTGGACCTGGTGGTGGGGCGGCGATCAGGTCGCATCTACTACCATGAGAACACGGGTGACGCCACGGCGCCGGAATTTGCAGAGTGGGCGGATGGCGATTCCGACCCGTTCCATGGAATCGACGTGGGAAGCAATGCCGCGCCGGTGTTCGTGGACCTGGATGGCGATGGTGACCTGGACCTGGTGGTTGGCTCGCACCTCGCCGACATCCATTACTTCGAGAACACCGGCGGGGCCGCGGCGCCGGCGTTTGTGCAGAGAGAGAATGAGGCTAATCCTTTCCACGGCATCGACGCAGGTTACTTTGCAATGCCGGCGTTTGCGGATGCGGACGGCGATGGGGACCTGGACCTGTTGGTTGGCGAAAAACACGGCAACATCCATTACTATGAGAACACCGGTAGCGCCGAGAGCCCGACGTTCAGGGACCGCACCGACGTTGCGCCCGTCAACCCCTTTCACGGCATTGACGTGGGACGCCGCGCCGCTCCCGCGCTCGCGGACCTGAACGGCGACCAAGTGCTGGAGTTTGTATCCGGCGTAGAATTAGGCAAGCTCCTGTACTATCGGCCGGGAGTCCCCACCCGGGTCGATGTTTTCGTGCGGGATGCTAACGGCGGGCTGATTCGAACTAATATCGATGCCGATGCCGATGGCGCGACGGATCGCGTCGAGTCCTACGTGCGGGGCGCCAACGGCCGCGTAATCCGCACCGCTTTCGATGACGATGCGGACGGCACCGTTGAGCGCATCGAGTTCTACACGCGGAATTCCCAGGGCAATATTATCCGCACCGCTTTTGATGACGATGCGGACGGTACGGTGGACCGCACCGTGACGCACCCGCAGGATCCCGGGGATGCCGCACCGTTGCCTGTGGTCGAGACTCATACGCGTGACGCCAACGGCAATATCATTCGCACTGCTTTTGATGATGACAGGGATGGTGTCGTTGATCGTGTCGAGAGCTACACGCTGGACGCCAACGGCAATGTCACTCGCACCGACTTTGACGATGACGGGGACGGCACTGCTGAGCGCACCGAGAGCTACACGCTGGACGCCAACGGCAATATCACTCGCACCGACTTTGATGATGACGGGGACGGCACTGTTGATCGTGCCGAGAGCTACACGCTGGATGCCAACGGCAATATCACTCGCACCGATTTTGACGATGATTTTGACCCGGCCGCTACGGACGATGTGGACCGCATCGAGCATTACACGCGCAATGAGGCCGGCGACATCATCCGCACCGATTTCGATGACAATGCGGACGGCGCTACCGACCGCACTCACTTTGATCCGAACGCAGACGGCGCGGTGGAGCGCAGTGAGACCTACGCCAGGAACGGCGCCGGCGCTATCATTCGCACCGATTTTGATGACGACGGCGACGGCGTTACTGAACGGGTCCGCTTCGACCCGAACGCGGACGGTTATGCGGACCGGGTCGAATTCTACGCAAGGGATGAGGGCTATGCCGGTTGGGCCCGCTTCGTCGGCGGTGATTCTCTTGCCGCCATTGACGCCGGCAGGTGGGCGACGCCGACTTTCGTGGACCTGGACGGCGACGGCGACTTGGACTTGGCGACTGGGTCGAGGCTCGGTGCCGTCCATTACTTTGAGAACACCGGCACCGCCAGTGCGCCCACATTCGCGGCGAGCCCGGAAGTGATCGACCTGGCGGGCGGGCTTGATGATGTTGGCCGCGCCGCGCCGACGTTCGCAGACCTGGACGGCGACGGCGACCTGGACCTGGTAGTCGGCGATAGAGCCGGTGAAATCCATTATTTCGAGAACACCGGGAGTGCCGAGGAGCCCGCTTTTACGGAGCGGTTGGGGAATGCGGGCGCCAACCCCAACCCCAACCCTTTTGACGGCATCGACGTTGGGCGATTTGCCAAGCCAACGTTCGCGGACGTGAACGGGGATGGGGACCTGGACCTGGTGGTTGGCGAGAAATACGGCACTTTCAGTTATTATGAGAGCACGGGAACCGCCGCGGCGCCGGCGTTCACGAAACGGGAAGGTGCGGCCTCCCCGTTCAATGGCATCGATGCGGGCAGTTACGCCGCGCCGGAGTTCGCAGACCTGGATGGAGACGGCGACCTGGACCTGGTGGTGGGCATAAACCTCGGCATTCTTGTTTACTATGAGAACACCGGCGGCGCCACGGCGCCGGTGTTCGCAAAACGGACGGGCGTCGCCAACCCGTTCGATGGTTTCGATGTGGGCAGGCACGTCACGCCGGCATTCGCGGACCTGGATGGAGACCAAGCACTGGATTTTGTTTTCAGCAACTATGACGGGGAGCTCCTGTATTACCGCCCGGAACCCGTTCGAGTTCGCAGCGAGGCCTACACGCGGGACGCCAACGGCAATATCATTCGCACCGACTTCGATGACGATGTGGACGGCAACGTTGACGGTGTCGGGTCTCATACGCTGAATGATCAGGGGCATATCGTTCGTACCGACTTCGATGAAAATATGGACGGCGGTGTTGATCGCATCGAGTCCTACACGCGGAATTCCCAGGGCAAGATCATCCGTGCCGACTTTGATGACGATGCGGACGGTACGGTGGAGCGCATCGAGACGCGCGTGCGGAACTCCGGCGGGGATGTTGTTCAGATTGGTTTTGACGACGATGCCGACGGCCTCGCGGACCGCCGCGAGTTTGATGCGAACGCCGACGGGACGGTGGACCGCATCGAGTCCTACACGCGGGACGGCGGCGGTCGCGTAATCCGCACCGCTTTTGATTCTAAGGCCGCCGGCACGGCGGACTACATCAAGTCCTATGCGCTGGACAACATTGGCCGCGTAATCCGCACCGAGTTTGATACGGATGGCGACGGCACGGCAAATTACATTGAGTCCTATACTCTGGACAGCAGTGACCGCATAATCCGCGCCGCCATTGATCATGGCGCCGACGGCACGGTAGATCGCATTGAGTCCTACACGCGGGACGGACGCGGCCACATAATCCGCCTCGACAAGGATAACGATGCGGACGGCACGGCGGATCGCACTTTCACGTACACACCGCCGCCCGCGAATGTTGCTCCGCCGCCCGTGTTCGATGCTCATACGCGGGACTCCAACGGCAATATCATTCGCACCGATTTCGATGACGGTGTGGACGGTGTTGTTGACCGCACAGAGATCTACGCGCGTGACGCCAACGGCCACATCATCCGCACCCGTTTCGATGATAATGCGGACGGTGCTGTTGACCGCGTCGAGACCTACGTGCGTGACGCCAATGGCAACATCATTCGCACCCACCTCGATGACAATGCGGACGGTACGGTGGAGCGTACCGTGACGCACCCACAGGGTCCCGGGCCTGCCGCGCCGCCGTCCGTGCAGGCTCCTGAGGAAGCCGCCCCGCCGCCTGCGGCCCCGCCGCCGCAACCGCCCGAGGAGGCCGCCCCGCCGCCTGCGGCCCCGCCGTCGCAACCGCCCGGGGATACCGCCCCGCCGCCTGCGGCCCCGCCGCCGGTCGTGGATGACGCCGTTGTCGGCATCGTGACTCATACGCGGGACGCCAACGGCAATATCATCCGCACCGATTTTGATGACGACAGGGACGGCGCCGTTGATCGCATCGAGGTCTACGTGCGGAATGACAACGGCGGAATAATCCACACCAGTTTCGATGATGACGCGGATGGTCGTGTTGATCGCGCCCGCTTCGACCCGGTTGCGGACGGCACGGTCAACCGCATCGAGACCTACGTGCGGGATGCCGGCGGCAATGTTGTTCGCACCGATTTCGATGATGATGCGGACGGCCGTACGGTGCGCGTTCACTTTGACCCGGATGCGGACGGCACGGTGGACCGCATCGAGATCTACGAGCGAAACCACCGCGGCGGAATAGTCAATACCCGCTTTGACGATGATGCGGACGGCCATATTGATCGCGTCCACTTCGACAGGTACGCGGCCGGCACGGTGGACCGCATCGAGACCTACGCGCGGGACGCCAACGGCAATATTATTCGCACCGACTTCGATGATGATGCGGATGGCGTTATCGATTATTCCAGGGCTGCCGCATCCAATGAAGTTGTCCGGCAACTGGCAAACGGGGAAATGCCCGCCGGCGTAAGCACAACGTTGCTTCTTGTCTCCATCACGGATGAAACCCGCACGGAGACCGACGGCGCGGACGGCCGCATGGACCAGATCGTGATGCAGTACGATGATGACGGTCTCAACAACGGGGCCCCGGTCGACAGGTACGATTACTACCATCGGGATGAGGGGTTCGTACGGACGCTCAAATTTGATTTCGATGGCGATGAACGGTTTGACGACACGGTTCGCTGGGGTTTGCCCTGGCCCCGGGAGGCGATGGCGGCATGGCATGACGAGGAATTTGGACAACAACCGGAACGCGGCGATTATGATGATTACGGCCGCTCCTTGACGGCTGGGAACCGCTGGGAGAACGGCTTCCCCGACCCGTTCGGGTGGAACCTGCGCTCCCCCGTTGTTTCCCCGGCTGAAGTCGATGGGAGAAGTTTTGACGATGATGATGACGGGAGCATAGACCGCACTGAAAGGTACTTGCGGGATGTGGGCTTTCGCATCGTGCGGACGGAATTTGACGATGACGCCGACGGCACGGCGGACCGCTTCGAGTTCTACACGCGGAATGAAGCAGGCGGCGTGATACAGACCGACTTCGATGACAATGCAGACGGCAATCTTGACCGCACCGAGTTTGACGACAATGCGGAGGGAACGGTGGACCGCACCGAGGCGTACCCGCAGAGCATCGAAATCGACGCCCCGCCGCAACCGCCCGAGGTCGCCTCTCCGGAACAGACCGGTTCCACCACGCAGTCCGGCACCCTCGAAGTCGATGCGGACCGGGATGGTCACGTCGACTGGATTTTCTTCGACCCGGACGGCAACGGCACGTTTGACCGCGTGGAAATCTACCTGCGCAACGGCAATAAGGAAATCATCCGCACCCGCTTCGATGATGATCTGGATGGACACGTTGACCGCGACCATTTCGATCCGGATGCCGACGGCGCGGTGGATCGCATCGAGACCCATACCCGGGACAGCGACGGCCTCATCACCCGCACTGCTTTCGATGACGATGCAGACAACACGGTGGACCGCATCGAGACGTATGTGCGCAACGGCGCCGGGGACGCCATTCAGACCGACATTGACAGCGACGCCGACGGAATCGTCAACCGCCGCGAGTTTGACGCGGACGCCGACGGCGCGGCGGAGCGCACCGAAGTGGATGCAGACGATGACGGCACGATGGATCGGGTGGAGTTTGACGCGAATGAAAACGGCACGGCCGAGCGCATCGAGTACGATGACGACGGCGATGGCAATGCTGACCGCGCCAAGGTTGATGCGGACGAAGACGGCACGGTGGACCGCACCGAGTCCTACGTGCGGAATGCCGGCGGCGACATCGTCCAGACCGACTTCGATGACGATGTGGACGGTCGGACAGACCGTACTCACTTCGATGACGACGCTGACGGCGCAGTAGATCGCGCCGAGACCTACCTGCGCTATCCCAACGGCCGTATTCTGCGCACGGATTTTGACGATGATGCGGACGGGACGACGGACCGCGTTGAGGTCTATGTGCGCAACGGCGCCGGCGAGGTCATTCGCATGGACGCCGATGACGATGCGGACAACCATATTGACCGCACCATCTTCGACGCCAATGCCGACGGCGCACCCGAGCGCACCGTGGCGTACGCGCGAAACAGCGACGGCGACATCATCCGCACCGACTATGACGACAACGGCAACGGCCGGGCGGACCGCAGCCACTTTGACCCGAACGGGGACGGGGTCCTGGACCGCATCGAGACCTACTACGAGCGGGACGACCAGGGCAACAGCCTCCGCACCGGGTTTGACGACGATGCGAACAACACCGTGGATCGCATTGAGTCCTACGTGCGGGACGTCAACGGCCGCATCATCCGCGCGGATTTTGACGACGACGCGGACAACACCGTGGACCGCGTCGAAGTCTATGCGCGGAACGCGGCCGGCGCCGTCGTTGGCACTTACTACGATGACGACGTGGACGGGGTCATCGACCGGGCCGCGTTCGATGACGAGGGCGACGGCACGGTGGACCGCATCGAGACCTACTCCTACGACGCCCACGGGAACCTGATCAAGAAAGTGATGGCGGTGGGCGGCGATCCTGCCGAGGAGCCCGAGATCGATGGCGTCAGTCTGGGACGCTCTGCCGCGGGCGCTTCTGGTGCGCGGGGCGTTGCCGGCAAGGAAACCGTTGCCGGCGGCGGGGCGGTCGCGCGCACTCCGTTCGAGTCCATGTTGGATGATCTGGGAGAGGGCGCCGTCATTCGCTCCGAGACCTACACGCGCAATGCGGCCGGCGCCGTGGTGCGCACCGACTTTGATGAAGGTGATGACGGCGTCGTGGAACGCTCCAGTGTTGATGAGGACGGGGACGGCGTCATCGACGAACACCACTATGACCACGACGCCAACGGCAGTCCGGACTGGGTGGGCCGCGACAGCGACAACGACGGCATGCTGGACCGGCTGAAGTTCCACGGGCAATGGGGCGCCGCCGGCAACCCGGTGGTGCACACGATAACGCTCCTCGGCGCCGGCCCTGCCTACGCGGTGACTTTCCACGATGGGGACGGGGCGCAGTTGGCGTCCGGCTGGAGCAACGTCGGCCCCGGCGCCTTGGACGGTTTTGCGTATTCCACCGACCTTGCTGTCGCGTCCGAGTTGCAGACCGCGGCATCGGCAGGTTCCGCCGCCGCACTTCTCCTTGTTGATGCCACTCTGCTGGCGGGCGTGCCGCAAATCGACCTGGCGGGCGCAGGCACCGGCAACACGGACCTGACCCTATCTACTGAGGCCCTGGCGGTGCTGGCGGACGGCGACAGCGGCTATCAGCTTCGCATTGACGGCGACAGCGATGACACGTTGCGCTTCGACCTGGATGATTTCACCCGGGAAGACGACGTGACTGTGGACGGTGAGAACTACGAGCAGTATGCCGGCGCCGCCGGCAGCTTTATCGTTGACCCGGACGTAACCCTGGTTATTGCGTAGCAGCCAATAGCCTGTTCCACAACGCCTGGCCGATTATTTTCGCGCCAAGGTTCAGCGGCTCGGCGGTCTTGGCGCCCTGTGCGGCGCACGGGTATGGCGAGCGCTTTCAGTCCGTGCGCTTTGACGAGGATCCTGTGCAACGCAGGACTTCTTCCTGTCGGGTTGCGAGGATAACCCCGTCCCCGTGATGCTGAAAACGCCCGCCCGTTGCTCCCGTCCATTATGCCCTGAGCGACGCACGCCTTATGCCGTGACGACGGTGCGGTGCGTGAGTGTGTCGTCGCTCCGGCGGTGGGGCAGTGTGCGCCAGTGGGCTGGATGCCGCCGTACTTTCCGAAAGGAGAAGCCGCTTCCGGCTCCGATTGCTTCCATCCGTTCTGCCATGAGCGGCGCACGCCTTATGCCGTGACGACGGCGGGGGCGCGAGTGGGGCGCCGCCCTGCGGCGTCCCCCGGCGCCGCTGTCGCTAATAGACGATGAGTTGCCGCACCGCTTCCAGGTGCCCCAGCACTTCCCTTATCTCCGCCGCGATGGCGGTGCGCGTCGCCTCCCCTAACGCCGGCTCGTCGCGGGTCAGCACCAGCACCGTGGCGGGATGCACAAATGTGTCTTTTACGTGGTAGCAAGCCGGCGGCGCCGGCGGCAGGGCGCCGTCGTGATGGTAGTCCCGTTCTATGGCCTCCCTGGTGATTTCAGCCAGTTGCGTCTTCAGCGCCAGCGTTTTCTCCAGGTAGTCGGCGCACTGCGCCAGGCGAAAGCGGGCCCACTCGTTGAGTTGTTCGCCCGCTTGCAACAGCTCGCCGGCCCGTTGGTCGATTTCCTGCCGAGCGGCTCCGGCTTGCAACCTTTCCAGCAACTTGCGAGCCGTGATTTCGTATTCCGCCAGGAGTACCGCCATGGTCGCCCGTTGTTTTTCCCGTTGCGGCGAATCAATGGCCGTTTTTTCCACGGCGTCCAGGTTCGCCGCCGCGTCCCCGGCGCCGCCGGCGCGCGCCGCCGGAGGCGCAGCCAGCATGGCGCTGAGCAACAGCGCGCACACTGCCGCGCCTTGCCAAAAGACGCCCGCGGCCCGCAGGTTGCCCGGCGCCGGCGCTTTCGGCCCGGGCAGGCAAGCAGGATGTTTCCCCGCAGTCACGGGCCGCGGGTCGGCGCTGCGTCCGCACCGGCGGCCGCCGGATCGGCTAGTTGTTGTCCCACTTGCACCCGTGCGCCGGCGGCGCAGTCCCGGCGCCGGCTGATTTTGCCGGGTTCGGTGAGCAGAATGACCGTGGATCCCATGTTGAAGCGGCCGATTTCCGCGCCCCGGGCGAAAGCGGGCCCGTCTTGATAGCGCCAGGTGCGGCCGCGGCGCCCGCCGGGGGCGACCTGTCCGTGCCATACGGTAGTGACGGAGCCCACCAGCAGGGCGCCCACGAAAATCACTGAAAACAGCCCCAGTGCGGACTGGAAAGTGGTGATGACGCGCTCATTGCGCAAAAACAAGTCCCCCAGGCCGGCCGTCGTGGCCGCGTTGACGGAGAACAGCCGCCCGGGCACGTAAGCCATGCCGCGCAACTCGCCGGCGGCCGGTAGATGCACCCGGTGGTAGTCCCGGGGGGACAGGTACAGGGTGATGAAACTGCCGTTGCGATAGTGCTCCGCCAGCTCCGCATCGCCGTTGAGCAACCCCGCCAGGGAGTAGCGCCTGCCTTTCGCCTGGAACAGGAGGCCCTCCTCGATGACGCCTGCCGCGCTGACGACGGCGTCGGCGGGGGACGCCAGCCCGGCGCCGGTTGCGGGGCGAGCGCCGGGTTTTAGTTCCCGGGTGAAAAAATCGTTGAAAGACTGGAACTGCTCGGGGGAGGAGCGCTCGCACTGGGACAGGTCCACCTGGAACCTCTTGATGAACAGGCGAATCAGCGCATTTTTCCAGGGGCGCAGGCGGCACCGGGCGGCCCGGTGCGCCAGCCTGCCCAGCAGGTGATGGGGGAGCGCCCATTGCCCCAGGACGCCAAGCGTTTGCAATGCCGCAGCGCGGCGGCGCGGCGCGGCCGGCCCCGGCTCCGGCGCGGCCGACCGGTCAGGCATCGATGAACTGCTGGATGCGGCGAAACCGCCGGACGATGTCGGCGGCGTCGTGGGGCGCAGAGAACAGCGCTACGAACCGCCCCCGGGGGTCGATGAGAAACAGGGAGGCGCTGTGAAAGTGGCCCTTGACGCCGCCGTCTTCATTCAGCTGGTACGTCACGCCGATTTGCCGCGCCAGTTGCGCCGCCTGTTCAGCGGAGCCGCCCACCCCGATGAACCCGGGGTTGAAGCCCGCCAGGTACTGCGCCAGGCGCGCCGGCGTGTCCCGCTTCGGGTCCACCGACACGAACACGGTCTGCACCGCCGCGTCCGCCAGGCGCTCGCTGGCCTGGTTCATTATCGCCAGCGTCGTCGGGCACACGTCAGGGCAGTGGGTATAGCCGAAGAACAGGAAAGACCACTTGCCCAGCAGGTCGTCCCGGGTGAACGGTTTCTGCCGATGATCGACGGCCGCAAACGGGGCCAGCGTCTTGGGATTGGGCCACAGCAGTCCCTCGATCACGGTTTCGGACTGCTGGCGCTTGGCGACGAACAGTCCGAGCCCCGTCCCCAGCAGGAGCAGCGCCGTCATCAGCAATCCCGTGTTGCGTAGTTGCCTGGACATGATCCGGCCATTATACCGCAGGCCGGGCCGGGGCGGCGCCCGCCATGTTCCCGGCGGGGCGCTCGCGGCGGCAACGGCAGGGCGGCGGCGCGGCATCAGCGGCGGCGCGGCACGCTCGCGGCGCACTGAAATACATCATTCGCGGCGCCTGTTTCCGTTATAATCCCGTTGTGCGGCATGCCTTGCGAACAAGAAAGGAGATAATGAACACCAAGACGCTTTCCAGCCTGTTGTCGTTCCTGTTGTTTCCCGTTGCGGCCGGCGCCGCGCCCGCAGTCGCGCCCGCGTCGCTAATGGCGGCGCCGCTGGAGTTCAACGAGGCGATGCTGGTATCGGGGATCATACTGGCGGTTACGTTCATCGGCATTTTCACGGAAATGTTGCACGAGATGGAGCGGATGAAAGTGGCGGCGGGCGGCGCCGTTGCGATGGTGCTCGCCGGGCAGTATTACGGTTTCTACTCCCCGGGGCTGGCGGTGGAGGCCGTGGACTGGAACGTGGTGTTCCTGTTAGGGGCCATGATGACCGTGGTCGCCATCATGGCGCCCACCGGCGGCTTCGAGATGCTGGCGTACCGGATTGCGAACTTCAGCGGGGGGCGGCTGTACCTGTTGCTGGCGCTGATAGGCTCTTGCGTGACGCTGTTGTCGTTGTTGCTGGACAACGTCACCACCGTGGTCATTTTCGGGCCGCTGATCATTCTCATCGCCCGGGCCCAGAAAATCTCCCCCATTCCCTACCTGCTGGCCGCCGCCGTGCTGGCCAACACCGGCGGCGTCGCCACCTTGGTGGGCGACCCGCCCAACCTGATGATCGGCTCGGCGGCGGACATTTCGTTCAACGACTTCTTCATTCATATAGCGCCGGTGGTGTTCATTGCCTGGGTGGGCGTGTTGCTGTTGCTGAAATACCTGTTCCGGCAAGAGTTGTCCCAGACGCCCGAAGCGTCCGACTATGCGGTGGAGATGGCGGACCGCAGGGTGTGGAACGCCTCCTTGGTGGTCCTCGTACTGATGATTGTGTTGTTCGTGTTTCACCACGCATTGCACTGGCAACCTTGGTTTGTCGCCGCCATCGGCATGGTGACGCTCATGGTCGCCTCGCGCGGCATCGTCATGGACCGGGCTTTCGAACACGTGGAGTTCACCCTGCTGGTATTTTTCATTTCCCTGTTCATGTTGGTGGGCGGCGTGGAGCAGAGTCGGTTTCTCATCTACGTGGGGCAGTTCATCACGCCGTTCGTGCAACAGAACCTGCTGACGGCGACCATAGCGCTCATCTGGGTGGGCGCGTTTCTTTCCGCGGCCATTGACAACATTCCTTTCACGGCGGCCATGATCCCCATCATACTGAGCATGGAATCCGCAGGCATTAACGTCACCCCGCTGTGGTGGGGACTGGCCGTAGGCGTGGGCATGGGCGGCAACGGCACCCACATCGGCTCCACCGCGAACGTGTTCATTGTGACCATTTCAGAACGCCTGGCGCGCAATGAAAACGACCCCAGCCTGCGCATCACGCCCGGCCTGTGGTTTCGCAAAGGATTGCCGATCATGTTGCTGACCCTGACGCTGTCGTCCGTCTTTTTCGTGGTGTTCTGGGATTTCCTGTCGCGGCCGCTGGGTTAGCCGCCGTGCTTGCCCTGCCTTGCCGGGGCGGCGGTTGGCGGGGCGCTCAATTGGACGTCCAGTCGGGGGGGGTAGCCGAGTGGACTCCCGCCGTTGCGATAGGGGACGTGTCTCGTCCCCGCGTTTAGCCCGCCGTGCGCCGCGCGCCGGTGGGGGCCAGCCGGTCGTGCTTGCCCCCGCCTGCACAACAAGCCGGCCGCCCGCGCCGGCCGCCTGCCGGCCGCGCTTGCCCTGTCCACGCAACAGGGCCGCCCCGCGGCGCACGGCGGCGCGGACTTGCCGGCCGCGCCTGCCGCCGTAACCCGGGCACGGCGCTTGGCAAACCCCTGGCTGACTTGTGCGCGGGCTCTGCCGCCCGCGCCGGCCGCCGTAAGCCGCCTCTTACAGGAACGTGACCTTGACCTGGAACAGGCTCTCCACCGCCGGCACGCCTTTCTTGTTGGCGACCAGCAGGATGACGTGGTCCCCCGGCTCAATCACCGTGTCGTGGTGGGCGATGATGACGTCATCGCCGCGCACGACGGCGCCGATGCCGGCGCCCGGCGGCAGGGGGAGCTCCTCTATGGTTCTGCCCACAACGTTGGATGAGTTCGGGTCGCCGTGGGCGATGGCTTCTATGGCTTCCGCCGCACCGCGCCGCAGGGAATGCACCACCACCACGTCGCCCTTGCGGACGTGCGCTAGCAGGCTGCCGATGGTGGTCTGCTGCGGCGACACGGCAATGTCAATCACGTCGCTTTGCACCAGGTCCACGTAGGACGGCCGGTTAATCAGCGCCATCACCTTGCGGGCGCCCAGCCGTTTCGCCAGCATGCAAGAGACAATGTTGGCTTCGTCGGCGTTGGTCAGGGCGCAGAACATGTCGGCGTCCTCTATGCTTTCCTCCACCAGCAACTCCTCGTCCGTTGCATCGCCGTGAATGACCATGGCGTTGTTCAACGCCTCGGAGGCCTGTTTCGCCTGGGCTTCGGACAGCTCGATGATCTTGACCTGGTAGTCGTTTTCCAGCTGTTTCGCCAGGCTGGCGCCGATGTTGCCGCCGCCGGCGATGATGATGCGCTTCACCGGCTTGTCCACCTGCTTGATGGATTTCAGCAATGCCTTGAGCTGTCGCGGCGCCCCGATGATGAAGACTTCGTCGTCCTCCCGTATTTCCGTATCGCCGTCGGGAATGATGGCGTTTCCCTGGCGAAAGATGGATACGATGCGGAACTCGGTGGTGGGCAGGCGCTCGGACAGCTCCCCTATTTTTTTATCAATCAGTATGCTCTGCCCGCTCATTTTCACCGCCACCATTTGCACCCTGCCGGCGGCAAAATCCAGCACTTGCAAGGCCCGGGGAAAGCTGATCAGCCGGGCGACGTACTCGGTGACCAGCTGTTCCGGGCTGATGAGCACGTCCACGGGCATGGCTTCCCGGGCAAACAGCGCGGCGGTTGTCAGGTACTCGTTGTTGCGCACCCGGGCGATTTTCATGGGCGTGCGAAATACCGTGTACGCCACCTGGCACGCCACCATGTTGGTTTCATCGCTGTTGGTTACGGCGATGATCATGTCCGCGTCCTTCGCGCCGGCTTTTTCCAGCACCGAGGGATGCGAGGCGGTGCCGGCCACGGTGCGCAGGTCGTGTTTTTCCTGCAGGCTGGTGAGAGTGTCGGGATTGTGGTCCACGACGGTTACGTCGTTCGCCTCTTTACAGAGGCTGGCGGCCACGGAGGAGCCGACCTGGCCCGCTCCTAGTATTATTATCTTCATCGCAATCCGCGTCTTGGCCCGGCGCACCAGTCGTGGAGCACAGCCGGGGCGCCGTCAGCGAGTGGTCTGCATTGTACCACTTCGCCTCAATACCGCGTAATAAAACCCGTCCGCGGCGTCCCGGCAGGGCAACAGTTGCCGCCCGTGAAGCGTGGGGGTTCCCCACGCCGCCGTGACGGGCTCGGGCGCCGCCTCCGGGTGTTCATCCAGGAACGCCTGCACCGCCTGGTCGTTTTCCGCGCGCAACAGGGAGCAGGTTCCATAAACCAGTTTCCCGCCGCGGCTCAACAGCGGCCAGACGCCGGCCAGCAGTCGCGCCTGGGCAGATTGCAGGGCGGCGACCTGCTCCGGCGTTTTCAGGCGCTTGACGTCGGGATGACGGCGAATGACCCCGGTGGCGCTGCACGGCGCGTCCAGCAGGATGCGATCAAAGGGGCGCCCGTCCCACCAGGAGGCCGCCGCCGCGGCGTCCGCCGCGATGACGACGGCGTCCAGCCCCAGCCGCCGCAGGTTGGCGCGCAACCGTTCCAAGCGGTTCTCATCTACGTCCACGGCGACGACTTCGGCCGGCGGCGGCCGGCTCTCCAGCAGGTGGGTGGTTTTGCCGCCCGGCGCCGCGCAGGCGTCCAACACCCGCTGGCCCGGCCGCAGGTCCAGCAACGGCGCCGCCAGCTGGGCGCCGGCGTCTTGCACCGAGACCCGGCCGTCCGCAAAGCCGGGCAGGCGCGCAACATCCACCGGTTCCAGCACCTGCACCGCGTTGTCCGCCAGGGGTATTTTTCTTGCCGCGATGCCGGCCTGCGCCAATGTCTCCAGGTAGTCCTGCCGCCCCGTGCGCCGTGCGTTCACCCGGAGGCATTGCGGCGGGCGCTGGTTGTTGGCATGCAAAATGTCTTCCCAGCAGTCCGGCCAGTCCGCCTTGATGCGCTCGATCAGCCAGGTGGGATGGGCATAGCGCGCGGCGGCGTGCCGCTCCGCCGCTGCCTCCAGTCGTTGCGCCTCCCGTTGCGACTGCCGCAGGACGCCGTTGACCAGCCCTTTTGCCCAGGGTTTGCCCAGCTCCTCTGCCGCCGCCACCGTCGCCGCAACGGCCGCATGCGGCGGCGTATCCAGGTGATGCAACTGGTAAAGCCCCGCCAGGATGAGCATGCGCAGGTCGTTGTCCTTGGCGCGCATGGGCTTTTCCAGGCACTGCTCCAGGATGAACTCCAGCCGCTCGAACCAGCGCAGTGCGCCGAAACAGAGCGCCTTGGCGAAGCTCCGATCATCCCGGCGGCGCAGGCGCGGCAATCCTTCCGCCAGTGCGCTGTCCAGCGTCAGCCCGGCGCCGACGACCCGGGCCATGGCTCTTGCCGCAACGGCCCGGGGAGTCATCGCCCCGGGGCGAACAAGTCGGGCCGGCCGTTGTAAAACTCTCCAATCGGCTGTTGTCTGCCGCCCTCGCCCTGCAAGAACAAGATGCGCAAGGCGCCTGTGCCCGCGGCGACGTCCAATCCCTGCGGGCCGTAGGAGACGACCTCGCCGGGGCGATGCCGTCCGTCCCCGTCCGCCAGGGCCGCGGCGCCCCAGACCCGTATTCTCACGCCGCCCAGGTGCGTGAACGCCACGGGGGCGGGGTTGAAGGCGCGCACGTCCCGTTCGAGTTGCACCGCCGTCCTGCTCCAGTCGATGGCGGCCTCCTGCTTGCTGATCTTGTCGGCATACGTGGCCGCGCCGTCGTCCTGCCGCGCCGGTTCCGCAGCGCCGGACTCAATGTCCGCCAGGGCTTCCAGCAGGCAGGCGCCGCCCAGTTTCGCCAGTCGCGGCGCCAGGGAGGCGCTGGTGTCATGGCGGCGGATGGCGCAGGATTGTTGCGCCACGATTTCTCCCGTGTCTATGCCGGCGTCCATGAGCATAATCGAGACTCCCGTGCGCCGGTCGCCCGCCTGTATGGCCCGTTGTATGGGCGCGGCGCCGCGCCAGCGCGGCAACAAGGAGGCGTGCACGTTGATGCAGCCGCACCGCGGCCGCGCCAGCACGGCCGGCGGCAGGATCAGCCCGTAGGCGACCACGATGAGCGCATCGACGGCGTCCAAGTTGCGGTCCTGGGACAGTTCCGCGGCTGTTGCCGGTTGCATGACGGGGACGGCGTGTTCCAGGGCGACTCGCTTGACCGGGCCGGGGACGCTTTTTCTGCCGCGCCCGGCGGGGCGGTCAGGCTGGGTGTAAACGCGGAGGATGCGGTGTTGCGGGCTTTGCAACAGGGCGCCCAGGACGGCGGCGGCCGGTTCCGGCGTGCCGGCAAAAGCAAGGTTCACAGGGGCCGGATTTTTTCCCGCTTCTTGATCTTTTTGCTGAGGCGTTGCCGCTTGAGCGGGGACAGGTAATCGATGAACAACTTGCCGTCCAGGTGGTCGATTTCATGCTGAATGCATACCGCCAGCAGGCCGGCGGCGGCGGCCTCTTTTGTCTCGCCGTCCAGGCTGACATAGCGATAGGATATGCGCTCGGGCCGTCGCACCACGTCGGCGAAGTCCGGCACCGACAGGCAGCCTTCCATTGTTTCCACGTTGCCGTCGGCGTCCGTCAGCTCCGGGTTGACCAGCACCATGGGGGCGTCCCGCTCCTCCGACAGGTCTATGACGATGACCCGTTTTTGCACGTTGACCTGTATCGCCGCCAGGCCAATGCCGTTTTCCGCGTACATGGTCTCCAACATGTTCTGCGCCAGTTGCCTTATCTCGCCGTCGACGCGTTCCACCGGCCGCGCCTTGCGGCGCAACCTGGGGTCGGGAAAATGCAATACGGCCAGTCTTGACATGGGTTTGCCTGTCGCGGTGCGATAGAGGTTGCCAATTATCCACTAAAAGCGCTCGCAACGCAAAAGTACGCAGGCGAGCAGTTAGAGAGCAACCGGGAGGGAAACGCCTGGACTGAGGGTCGCACCCCCGGCGCCCGGTGTTGCGGGGCGGTGCGCCGCCCGCCGCCTACTTCGCTTGCGGCGCCCCCGGCATTGCGTCGCCTGCGGCCGCGCCGCTTGTCGGCGTGGTG
>CAZDXS010000230.1:0-1500 GCA_964509455.1 uncultured Enterobacteriaceae bacterium
GCCGCCCGCCGCGCCGCCCTGGCGGCGGCGCTGTGCCTCCTGTTGTTGCCCGCCCCGCCCGGCGCCGGCCCCGCCCGCGCGGACGAGGCGGCGGGGGAGTTGCCCTTGGAGCAGATTCGCACGTTCGTGGAGGTGTTTTCCCGGGTAAAGAAAGATTACGTAGAAGACATGGATGACGTCGACCTGCTGGAGAACGCAATCCGGGGAATGTTGGAGGGGCTGGACCCGCATTCCGCCTACCTCGACGAAGACGCCTACATGGATCTGCAAGAAGGCGCCTCGGGCCGATTTGGCGGCCTGGGCATAGAGGTGGGCATGGAAGACGGGTTCATCAAGGTGATTTCGCCCATTGACGACACGCCGGCGGCCAAGGCCGGCATTCAGGCGGGCGACTTGGTGGTGCGCCTGGACGGCACGCCGGTGAAGGGCCTGTCCCTGGGGGAGGCGGTCTCTTTCATGCGCGGCGAGCCCGGCACCGACATCACGCTGACCATTGTGCGGGACGGCGAGGAAAAACCGCTGAAACTCACCATCACCCGGGACCTCATCAAGGTGAACAGCGTACGCGCCCGCCTCCTGGAACCGGGGTTTGGCTACCTGCGGATTTCGCACTTCCAGACCCGCACCGCGGCGGACGCGCATCGCGCCCTGCAAGACCTCGCCCGCGACAACAACGGCAAGCTGGAGGGCCTGGTCCTGGATCTGAGAAACAACCCCGGCGGCATACTGAACACGGCGGTGGGCGTTTCCGACCTGTTCCTGGACCGGGGGCTGATCGTCTATACCCAGGGACGCATCAAGGACGCGGCGCTGCGTTTCAGTGCAAAGCCCGGCGACCTGCTGGACAACGCCCCCATCGTGGCGCTGGTGAACGCCGGCTCCGCCTCCGCCGCGGAAATCGTGGCGGGCGCCCTGCAGGATCACAAGCGCGCCATCATCATGGGGCAGAGGACGTTCGGCAAAGGCTCCGTGCAGACCATTTTACCCATCTCCGGCAACGCCGCGCTGAAACTCACCACGGCGCGCTACTACACGCCGTCGGGCCGCTCCATACAGGTTTCCGGCATAGAGCCGGACGTGGCCATCGCCCGGGTCCGGGTTGAAGCCCTGGAGGAGGAAAGCGGCGTCACGGAGAAAAACCTGAACCGGCGCCTGGACAACGAGGCGTCCGGCGAGGAGGCGAACGGACAACCAGCGGCGGACGGAGACGCCGCGGCGGACGCCGGCGCCGCGGCGACGGCAAGGGATTACGCCTTGCAACAGGCTCTGGGCGTGCTGAAAAGTCTGCGAATCTTGGCCGCCGACTCGCCGCCGCGCCGCTAACGCTCGGCCAGCAACACCGCCGGCAGGAAGATGCCGCCGCTAACGCCCAGTAGCAACGCCGGCAGGGAGGCGCCGCCGCGCCGCCCGCCGCTACTGGGAAAGTGTCAAATGCCGCCGGCCGCCGGCAGGGAGGCACCGCCGCGCCGCGAACGCTCGGTCAGCGTCTTCAAGATCAAC
>CAZDXS010000231.1:0-9911 GCA_964509455.1 uncultured Enterobacteriaceae bacterium
GTGCGGGAGCGGGTGCGGGTGCGCCCGGTGGATGCCGCTATTGTCCTGCAAGGCGCGAGCGCCGGAACCCGTCTATAATAGACATTGATGAGCGTGTTCAACATATTCGCGTCAAGCGCCGGTGCGAGTACGCCCGGCGGCGGAGGCGCGTCCGGCGATTGTGCGCGGGCGCCGGCGGCAAGTGCGCGGCGCGGCGCGGCCGGCAAGGCGCGGCGTTTCCTGGTTGCGACCATCCTGGCGGCGGCGCTGTTGCCGGCAGGTCGCGGGGCCGCCGCCGATGCCGCAACAAAAGGCGCCGCTGCGGACGGGCGGCCGCCGCCTGCCGCCGCGATCACCTACCTGGAGCAAAACTGGAGCGAGGCGGACCGGCAGTGGTTCTATTACGTCAACCAAGGCTCCCGGTTGCTGTCTTACGACATTTTCACCCGGCTGGAGCGGCACGACAGCCGGGCGTTGCTGGCGTCCCCCGCCGCGATGATGGAGTTTGGGTTCCTGCCGGGCAAAAAATCCCCCCGCAATCCGGACGCCCTGCCCATAGGGGTCGTCCGGGACGACGCCTACGTGGGGCTGACCTGCGCGGCCTGCCACACCCAGCCGTTGCGCTACGACGGCCGCTTGTTGCACATTGACGGCGGCCAGGCCTTGATTGACCTGCCCCGGTTCCTGCGGCGCTTGGAGCAGGCGCTGGCGGCGGTTATGGAAGACGAGGAAAAACTGCAACGCCTGGCGCGGCGTTATTACCAGGGCGAGTTGACGGAGCGCCGCCTGCTGGAGTTGCGGGCGCAAGTGGTCGATGACTGGATGCGCCTCAGCGCGGAAAATCGCCGCAACCATTCCAGCACGCCCCACGGCTACGGGCGGCTGGACGCCTTCGGCGCCATTCTGAACAAGGGGTTGTCGCTGACGGGAGTGAAAGACAACTTCAACGAGCCCAATGCGCCCACCAGCTACCCATACCTGTGGGACACGCCCCAGCACGACTACGTGGAGTGGAACGGCGCCCAGTCCAATTCCAGCATCGGCGCCCTGGCGCGCAACGTGGGCGAGGCGCTGGGGGTGTATGCCCGGGTGGAGCCCGCACCGGTCAAATGGCTGTATTTCTATGATGCGGGGTATGCCTCGTCGGTGCAGGTGAAGAACCTGCGCGCCATCGAGAAAAAAGTGAGCGAGTTGCACTCCCCGCTGTGGCCGGATTTCTTCCCCGCCATTGACCGCGACCGGGCGCAACAGGGACGGGCGCTGTACCAACGCTACTGCATCGCCTGCCACCAGGACCTCGACCGCACGGACCCCGGACGCAGGATACAAGTGCGCATGAGCAGCCTCGAGCGCCTGGGAACGGACCCCGCCATGGCGGAGAACGTGTTGCGGGCGCGGGGAGCGACCGGCATCTTCGAGGGACTCCCCCGCTTTTACTCCGCCGGCGCCGTGATGGGCGCAGAAGAGCCGTCCTTGCACGTGGTGAACAACCTCATGGGCGGGGTGTTGCGCAACAACCCCCTGCAAAGCCTGCTGGCGATTCGGGACGCCAAGAAGATGGGACACCCGGAAGAAATTCACCCGCCCAAGTACCTGGACGGGCGCATCGTAGAGCGAGGCGAGGAGGTGTCCCACCGGGCCCTGCGGGCCTACAAGGCGCGGCCGCTGAACGGCGTCTGGTCCAGCGCCCCCTACCTGCACAACGGTTCGGTGCAGAACTTGTACGAGTTGTTGTTGCCGGCGGCCCGTCGCGCCCGTGCGTTTTACCTGGGTTCTTGGGAGTTTGACCCGGTGCGGGTGGGCTATGTCAGCCGCCCCGGCCCGAACGCCTTCCTGCTGGACGCCGCCCTGCCGGGCAACAGCAACGCCGGGCACGAATACGGCACGGGGCAGGACGGCATGCCGGCCCTGTCCGAGGAGGAGATATGGGCGTTGCTGGAATACCTGAAAACCCTGTGACGAGGGAGGCGGCGCTGCCGGCGGGCGCGGGCGCGTCTGGGCGCCGCCTGTGGCGGGGTTGCGCGGCGGTGCGCCGGGCGGCGGTTGCCCTAGGGGCTGTCTTGGCGCGGCGCTCCACGGGAGCGGTCGGCGCCCTATCGCGGCGGGCGGCGGTTGGTACGGCGCCGTTGCGGTGCTTGGGGGCTGTGCCGGTGCGGCAGTTGCCCGGCGGCGTTCCATTGCGGCGCGAGGCGATTGGTGCGGCGGAGGCGGTCGGTGCGGACGCGGGGCGCACACGCCCTTGCGGCTTGCGGGCGCGGCGCTCCACGGGAGCGGTCGTCCCCGGCGCGGCCGGCGCACGGCATCGAGGCTTGTGGGCGCGGCGCCTGAAACCGTTGCTCCTGCCGGCGCTGTTAGGCATTCTCACGGCATGTGCCGACATCGACCACGGCGAGGAGCTTCTGCGGGACGACGAGGCGCAACAGGCGGCGTCCACCCGGGAAAACTTTCGCAAACTGTTGGAGGATTACCGCACCACGTACGTGTCCCGGGGCGCCCACGCCAAGGCCCATGCTTGCCTGCGGGGTTATTTCCAGGTGCGCGAGGACTTGGACGAGGACTATCGCCATGGGGTCTTCGCCAGCCCCGGCAAGCGCTACAGAAGCTGGGTGCGCCTCTCCAACGGCCATTACGACATGGCGGCCAGCCAGGATTACGAAAACGACGCCAGGGGCATGGCGGTGAAACTCATGGAAGTCGGCGGCGCACCTTTAGAACGCAGCGACATCGACACCGCAACCCAGGACTTTCTCATGGCCAACACGCCGGTGTTCTTCGCCGCCAACATGCCGGATTACAACTTCATCGTGGCCCATCCGGAGAACCTGCGGGAGTTTTTCCTGCCCGGCTGGAACCCGTTTAAGTGGCGCCTCAGGGAGATGTTCGCGGGCAAGAGAGTGTTGTCGCCGCCGCCCGCCAGCCTGTTGCACCCGGTGTATTACAGCATCACGCCCTACAAGTTAGGGCCTCACAACATCAAGTTCGCCGCCCGTCCCTGTGCGCCGCCGGCCGCCGCTGGGGCGCCCGTGGATGAAAGCGCCGGGGCGGATTTTCTGCGGCGGCGGTTGCAACAGGAGCTGGGGCGGGAAGATGCCTGCTTCGTGTTCCAGGTGCAACGGCAACAGCCGCACCAGAGGGGCATGTCCCTAGACGACGCCGTCGGGGAGTGGTCGGAGCGGGACGCGCCCTTTGTTCCCCTGGCGACCATTGTCGTTCCCCGGCAGGACTTCACCGCGCCGGAGCAGGACGAGTTCTGCGAAAACCTGGCGTTCGCGCCCTGGCACGCGCTGCCGGAGCATCGCCCCCTGGGACAGTTGAACCGCTTGCGAAGACACGCCTATCCCGCCTCTTCCCGGTATCGTCACGAGCAGAACCAGGCCGCCGTCCCCGGCGCCTTGGCGCACTGGTGCGCGGCCCCGGGATTTGACTGCTGACGGCGCCGGGCCTCGTCAGCGCCGCCAGCGTTGCCGTGGAGCGTTGCGGTCCGCGCCGCCGTCGCGGTTGGTTGCGGCCGGCGCCGCTGTGGGGTGTTGCGGCTCGCGCCCTTCAGCGCCGCCAGTGTTGTTGAGGGGCGTTGCGGTGCGCGGCCCTAAGGGTTTGACTGCTGACGGCGCCGGGCCTCGTCAGCGCCGCCTCTGGGCATTGCGGCTCGCGCCGCTGTCGCGGTTGGTCGCGGCCGGCGCCGCTGTGGGGTGTTGCGGCTCGCGCCGCTGTCGCGGTTGGTTGCCGTCAGCGCCGCCCCTTGTAGGGCGAGTGCGCTTGCAGGTGCTCCACGTAGGCGTTCATCTCCATGGTCTCCTGGCGCAGGAACCCCGCCACCGCGTCGCGAAAGCCCTGGTGGCGTAGCCAGTGGCCGGACACGGCCAGGACCGGCTCGAAGCCGCGATTGATCTTGTGCTCGCCTTGCACGCCCGCGTCCACCCAGCGCAGGCGGCGCTCCAGGCAATACTCGATGGTCTGGTAGTAGCACAACTCAAAATGCAGGTTGGCGAAGTACTGGTTGCATCCCCAGTGCCTGCCGTACAGGGAGGCGTCGTCCAACATGGCGAAGGCGCCGGCGGCGTAGTTCCCGGCCTGTCGCGCCAGCACCAGCAGAGTGCGGTCCGGCAGTTTCTCGCCTAAGTGCATGAAAAAATCCAGCGTCAGGCGGGGACTGCCCCAGCGCTTGTGAAAAGTGGCGCAGTAAAACTCGTAGAACGCGGCCCAGTGCGCCGGCGTTATGTCCGCGCCCAGCAACCGCAACACTTGCACGCCGCTGTCCCGCACCCGGGTGCGTTCTCGCCGGATCTCCTTGCGCCGCCGCGAGGTCAGCCCCTGCAGAAAGTCGTCAAAGTCGCGGTAGTTGCGATTGCGCCAGAGGAACTGGCAGGTGTGGCGCGGCAACAGCCCGTGTTTCTCCAATACTTTCTGGTCATCCTGCTCCGTGAACAGGCAGTGAAACGAGGACAGCCGCGCTTCTTCGACCAGCCCGATGGCCGCTTTCACCAGCAAGGCCTTGACCTCGCGGGCGGTGCCCAGCTCGCGGCGAACCAGCAGGCGCGGTCCGCGCACCGGCGTGAAAGGGACGGCGGTCACCAGCTTGGGATAGTAGCGGCCGCCGGCTTTTTCGTAGGCGTCCGCCCAGGGCCAGTCAAAGACAAACTCGCCGTAGGAGTTGTCCCGCACGTATAACGGCAGGGCGCCCAGCAGATTCTCTCCGGACCTGGCCAGCAGGTGGCAGGGCGTCCAGCCGTGCCCATCCAGGCACCCGAACCGCTCCAGTCCTTGCAAGAACTCGTAGTGCAAGAACGGGTTGCCGCCGTCGTCCAGTTGCTCCCAGGCCTGTTGCCCGACTTGGGCGAGGCTATCCGCCCGCTGTATAGTGATTTTCATAAGCGCAGGTCAGGGCGTCCGGCAGGGGCGCACGCCGCCGGTGTTGCGTGTTGCGGTGCGGCGCTGGGCGCCCGGCAGGGCGTTGCGGCAGGGGCGTGCGCCGCCGGCGTTGCGCGTTGCGGTGCGGTGCTGGGCGTCCGGCAGGGCATTGCGGCAGGGGCGTGCGCCTCCGGTGTTGCGCGTTGCGGTGCGGCGCTGGACATCCGACAGGGCGGCGCGGCAGGGGCGTGCGCCGCCGGTGTTGCGCGTTGCGGTGCGGCGCTGGGCGCCCGGCAGGGCGGCGCGGCAGGGGCGTGCGTCGCCGGCGTTGCGCGTTGCGGTGCGGCGCTGGGCGTCCGACAGGGCGCCCGGCAGGGCGGCGCGGCAGGGGTGCGCTTCAGTTGATGTCTTCCCCGCCGCCGGCGCCCGCCGGAACAGGCGCAGCGACGTCAGCACCCATCTTGTCGCCCCCCGTTATGCGGACGGCGCCCTGTTTATCCGCTTCATCAATCCGTATAATGGAACGCATGGGAGCATAAGCGCGGACAATGTGATTGAATTCGGATTTTACGTCTTCCTCCGAAAGGCCCGTTGCCGCCGGGCTTTTTTTGCCAAATGCCGGTTGTGCGACCTCGACGAGACCCGGCGTCGCATTCCGGCGGACGTTGCCGACACACAGCTCAGAGAATTTGCCCAGATGATGAAAAATCGCCTTGCACATCGGATTGCCGGACCTGTTGCCCCGTGGTTGTCGCCGCGCCGGGCCGGGGTGTCGTCGCGGCCGGCGCCTGAAAAGCAAATGGTAGCATATCCATGAGCTGTTGCGCCCGCAATCCCAGGGACGATTGGCGGCGGTCGCCGCGCCGCGGCCGGCGGCGCCCGCGGCCGGCGCCCGCGGCCGCGCAATCCTGGGAACGCCTGGGGGTGAACGTCACGTCCCGGCAGACGGTGCGCTTCGTCTCCGGCGGCAACGCAACCCGCGCCGCCGGCGCCGCGATCCCCTCGCCTCGCCTTCTCGCCGCGCTCCAACAAGCGGCGCGCATTGTAATTTTCTCCGGCGGCAACGCAACCCGCGCCGCCGGCGCCGCAATCCTATCGCCCCGCTTCCCTGCCGCGCCCGGCCGGCGTCCCAGGCGGGTGCGGCGCCCGTGACGCCGTGCGGATAAATCTCTTGCGCCGCTCCCTGCCGTTGTTGCGGCCGTATCTGGGCAGGATCCTGTTCGCGCTGACCTGCCTGACGGTCGCGGCGCTGGCGGCGCTGGCCATGCCGGCGTCCATTCGCTTGGTGGTCGACCACGGCTTCACCAGCGCCAACGGCGGCGCCATCGACCGGTACTTCATCGCGTTGTTGTTGCTGTGCCTGGCGTACGCCCTGTTTTCCGCGTTGCGCTACTACACGGTGATGTGGATAGGCGAGCGCGTGGTGGCGGACATACGCACCGCGGTGTATCAGCACGTCCTGCGCATGGAGCCCGCTTTCTTTGAGGAAACCCGGGCCGGCGAGGTGCTGTCGCGGTTGACCACGGACACGACCCTGGTGCAGTCGGTGGTGGGGGCGGGGGTCTCCATCGCCCTGCGCAGCGGGTTCATCCTGCTGGGCGGCCTGGTCATGCTGTTCGTCACCAGCCCCCGGCTGAGCCTGTTGCTGTTCGCTTTGCTGCCCATCGTGGTGTTGCCCGTGTGGACCTACGGCAGAAAAGTGCGGCGGCTGTCGCGGGAGACCCAGGACCGGGTCGCCGACTCCAGCGGCATTGCCGGCGAGGTGCTGAACGCCATCCACATCGTTCAGGCGTTCACCCTGGAAAACCTGCAAGGCCGCCGCTTCCGCGCCGCCGTGGAGCGTTCGTTCGACGCGGCGCGCCGCCGTCTCTCCGTGGGGGCGTTGCTGTCCGGCGTCATCGTGCTGGCGGCGTTCAGCGCCGTCGTCATTGTGCTGTGGACCGGCGCCCGCTTCGTCATGGACGGCAGCATCTCCGCCGGCGCCCTGGTGCAGTTCCTGTTTTACGCCACCCTGGTGGCGGGCAGCATCGCGGCCATAGGCGAAGTATGGAGCGACGTGCAACGTGCGGCCGGCGCCATGGAGCGGCTGATGAACCTGCTGGACAAGCAACCCGCCATCACCAGCCCGGCGCGTCCCCGCTCCCTGCCCGCCGCCGGCGGCAACCGCATCCTCTTCGACAAGGTGGATTTTTGCTATCCCAGCCGCCCCGGCCAGCCGGCGTTGCGGGACTTCTCCCTGGAGGTGGCGCCCGGCGAGACCGTGGCCCTGGTAGGGCCGTCCGGCGCCGGCAAGAGCACGGTGTTCCAGTTGTTGTTGCGTTTTTACGACCCCGCCGCGGGCGCCGTGCGGCTGGACGGCATAGACCTGCGGGAGCTGGCGTTGGGTGATCTCAGAAAACGCATCGGCATCGTGCCGCAGCAGACCGTGCTGTTCGCCGCCAGCGTCCTGGAAAACATTCGCCTGGGCGACCCGAACGCCGCCGAGGAAGAAGTCTTGCAAGCGGCGGTTGCGGCCCACGCCGACGAGTTCGTGCGACGCCTGCCCCAGGGCTACCAGGCGCACCTGGGAGAGAAGGGCGCCCGCCTGTCGGGCGGCCAGCGGCAACGGCTGGCCATCGCCCGGGCCGTATTGAAGGACCCGCCCATCCTGTTGCTGGACGAGGCCACCAGCTCCCTGGACGCCGCCAGTGAAAACCTGCTGCAACAGGCGTTGCAAGAGCTGATGGAGCAACGCACGGTGGTCGTCATTGCCCACCGCCTGGCCACCGTGAAAAAAGTCGACAGGATTATCGTGATGGATCAGGGTAGAATAGTCGATAGCGGCGCCCACGCGGAGTTGC
This sequence comes from uncultured Enterobacteriaceae bacterium, assembly GCA_964509455.1. Classification (GTDB taxonomy): domain Bacteria; phylum Pseudomonadota; class Gammaproteobacteria; order Eutrophobiales; family Eutrophobiaceae; genus JAAXHV01. The sequence goes on from CAZDXS010000231.1 coordinate 7,668, forward strand.
TGGAAAAGAAGGGGCTGTACGCGCGCCTGGCGGAGTTGCAGCTGGATTGACGGCGGCGGGCGAGCAGTTGCCGGGCGGAGTCGCCGGTGACAAGCGCGGGCAGGGTCGGCCGGCGCCTGTCGATGCGGTGCGGGCAGGGTCGCCGCCGCAAAAATAAGCAAAACGGGAGAGATGGCCGAGCGGTTTAAGGCGCACGCCTGGAAAGTGTGTATGCGTTAACAGCGTATCGAGGGTTCGAATCCCTCTCTCTCCGCCAATCATTGCCGCCGGACGCCCCCGCGCCCGGCGCTGCCATGCTGAAAACACGCAGAAGAGCAAAATGAAAACGATAGCGGCGGACGTAACCCCGGGCGTCTTGTCCTGGGCCAGGGAGAGCGCCGGCTACTCCCGAGAGGAGATCGTCGCGAAAATAAAGCAGAAAAGAGTGACGGTCGAGACGCTGAGGGCCTGGGAAACAGGGGAGAAAAAGCCCTCTTATCCGCAGTTTGAGAAGCTGGCCGGCTATTACAAGCGCCCGCTTGCCCTGTTCTTTTTGCCGGAACCCCCCAAGGAGGAGCCCCTGGAGCGGAAGTTCAGAAGCCTGCCCGGCTCATACATCGACAGGCTGTCGCCCGGGATCCGGCTCATCGTTCGCATGGCGCGGGTCAGGCAGTTGAATCTCATGGAATTGCACGATGAAACGCCCCCGCCGGGTCTGGGCAGGTTAACGGCGTTAAAGGCGGGCAGATCCCGCGGCATTCCGCGTCTGGCCCGCGCCGCCAGGGAGTTGCTGGGCGTCTCGCTGGAAGCGCAAAAGGAATGGGGAGGCGCCGAAATCGCCCTGAAACGCTGGCGGGATGCACTGGAGGACCTGGGACTTTGGGTGTTCAAGGACCCGTTCAGAGGCGAGGACGCATACGACGGGTTTTACCTGGCGGATGAATCTTTCCCCGTCGTCTATCTCAACAACGGCAAACCCAAGGCCCGGCAGATTTTCACGCTGTTCCACGAGTTGGGGCATTTTTTATTGTCCAAGGGAGGAATATGCTTCCGCGATGATATGGAGCGGGAGCTGGAGGGGAGTTTCAATCGGGATGAGGTTTTCTGCAATGCTTTTGCCGGCGAGTTCCTGGTTCCCGCTGACGACCTGGCGCTCAGTCGCATGCCCGACGATGAGGAAATACGCCGTTATGCCGACGCGTACAAGGTAAGCCGTGAAGTCATTTTGAGAAAATGCCTGGACAAGGGGTTGATTGGCCGGCGGGGGTACAACCAGAGAAAGGAAAACTGGGCCGGCGGGATTCGCAAGACAACCAGCGGCGGGGGCGGCAACCCTTACCTGAATCGAAAAGCGTACCTCGGCAAAAAGTACCTGGAGTTGGCGTTTTCCAAGTACTACCAAAAAACCATATCCGAATTTCAGCTGGCTGATTATCTGGGGGTTAAAGTAAACGGGATCCCCGGCATGGAGACGGTCATGTACCAGGGCCGTAATGACTGATGCCCTATGTGCTTGACACGGGATTTTTTGTTGTTGCCAGGGGCTACTACCCGGATACTTTCCCCTCGTTTTGGGAGAAGTTGGGCGATGCGGTCGCTGAAAACATCGTGTCGTCGGTCAGGGAAGTGAAAAATGAAATAGAAAAGTACGGAGGAGAACAGGAGCATCTGCTGAACTGGGTGAAAGCGCACCCGGCTGTCTTTGAACGGCCTGACGAAGAAGAGCAAGGCAGGATCAGGGAGGTGATGAGGCGTTTCCCTGGCTCTCTGCCTGAAAAGAAACAAGCCGGCGGCAATCCGTGGGCAGACCCGTTTGTCATTGCCAGGGCCTGGCGCCTGGGGGCCACGGTCGTCACCGGCGAAAAATCCACCGGCGATACGAAAGGGAAAAGCATTAGAATTCCAGACGTCTGCGATGAGTTGGGGGTCAAACACACATCCCCGGAGGGGTTTATGAGAGCCCAGGGATGGCGTTTCTGAAGGCGGGGCCATGTTTCCAGTGCCGAGGGTGAAGCCCCCGCTTCCGGCGTTGTTCACCGCCTCCCAAAACGACATCCGTTGTCGGCCGGCACAAAGGGCTTGCATAATGCGGCCGATGGGCGTACCATGCAACCAGTCAGTGAGATAAAAGTAACTTGGACGGAGTTACGAGGAACGATGAAAGACGCACTAATGATGCTTGCGCATGGAGTACATGGTACTTCTGGACAAGGCAGGTGGATTGAACTGACGCCGGCAACGGCGCACAGCACCGGGCCGGCGCCA
>CAZDXS010000232.1:0-11771 GCA_964509455.1 uncultured Enterobacteriaceae bacterium
GTCGCGCCCAGGCGTCGCAGGCAGACAAGCACGGGGCGCGGCCCCTAGGCGTTAATTTTCGGGCGGAGCCTGGCGCCGACAGTCCGCTTTTTCGCTTATTTCGTCCCACAGCAAGGCGAACGCGCGGGCCGCGGCGGAGCGCTTGGCGTAGGTCTGCACGGGCGCCCGGTGGGCGCTCATTTTTTCCACGTCGGACTGGTAGCCGATGAACGTGCGCAGGGTCTCCGGATTGTCCCGGGGGAAACGCAACACGACCTCGCGGTGCATGGACTTGCGCCGGTCCACCATGGAGAAAAAAGGCAACAGGCGGGTATTGAACTCCGGGCGGGACGCCAGGTATTTCTTCAACAACGCCCAGGTTCGCAGCGACAGCGGCGTGGGAACCAGCGGCACCAGCAACGCATCGGCGGCGACGAAGACGTTGTCCGCCACGGTGGAAAGACTGGGCATGCAGTCAAACAGCAACAAGTCGTAGTGCTCGGACACGCTGTGCGCCAGGCGTTGCAACCGGCGCAGGGGCTTTTTGTCGGCGGCTAACATTCGGTCCAGGTAGCGGTGAGAAAAATCGGCGGGCACCAGGTCCAGCCCGGGGTAGTTGGTGGCCTTGACGAAGTCCATCAACTGCCGCTTTTTACCGAGCAACCGCTCGCCGCCGCCTTTCAGCCGCGGCTTGATCCTGAAAGAATAGGTGGCGGCCGCCTGCGGGTCCAGGTCCCAGATCAACACGCGCAGGCCGGCGGCGGCCGCGGCGAAGCCCAGGTTCACCGTCGCCGTCGTTTTGCCCACGCCGCCTTTCAGGTTATAGCAGGCGAGGATCTTCATTGTCCCGGGAAAATGAGCGGAACAGACGGCGGTTGTCAGCGGTCATGAACTCCTTGTAGGCGCTTCGAAAATCCTGCTTCGCCGCCGCTTCCCGGTCGGAATGGATTTCGCCCAAGTGTTCCATGGCCGCCCGGACGCCGCGATGCGCCGCCTCCGCAAACAGGTCCCGCCGCTCTTGCAAAAACTGTTGTTGCACCTGGCAATCAACAATTTCCCCCAGCACGTTTTGCAAGCGGCGCAGTTGCTTCAATGCCTGTTTCACGTCGTTTTCGGGGAACAGTGAACGGAACGCCTCCAACAGGTAGCGCAGCTTTTTGCCGGCCTTGCGCAACTCGTGCAAGGACGGGTCCGCGCCGTCCGCCTCTGCCCGGCGGCCGCACCGGCGCAGTTTTTTCCAGGCCGCGCCGACGGCGGCGCCGGCGACGGGGAGCGCCGGCCCGTCCAGGCGTTTCGGCGCCTCTTCCGGGAACTCCTGTTGCAGGCATTCGCGCCAGGCGCGGATGAAGTCGCGGCGGCGCTCAGAATCCAGCGCCCCGAGAAGTCTCCGCCGGGCCGTCTCGCGCTGTTGCTGCAACAGGTCCTGCAACGGCGCCAGGCCGGCGCAGACGTCTGCCGGCAGCAGTTGCCGGCGGCGGCGCAAGGCAAGCAGGAAGACGTCGCAGTCGCGCAACTCCGAGGTCTGCCCGCTCAGCCAGGCGAAATGGGCCCCGGCCCGGGTGCGCAAGCGCGGCGGCAACACGTGCTTCATGGCGTTCACCAGGGAGCGGCTGCGGCGGCCGGCCACCCGAAACCGGCGCAAAAACGCGGTGTCGATGTCGTCTCGAATGCCCGTCGCGTTGCGCTCCATCGCGTCCAACAAGAACAGCAGGACTTTCGCCAGCGCCTGGCGCGTCGTCATGCTCCGGTCCAGGCGCACCCGCAAGGCCGCCGGGTGCGGTTGCGGACTTTTGCCCAGCGCCGCCAGGCAGGGCGCCAGCGGGTTTTCCTGCGGGGTCGGGCGGGCGCAGGACTCCGCCGCCAGGGAAAACAGCTTTTTCGTCTTGTTTTCGTACCCTCTCAAGGCCTGCAACCGGAGTGTCTGCAACACCGGGGCGCCTTCTCCGGCGCGCGCCGCCGGCCGTTCCATGCGTTCGATGCACAACCTGGCAACGATCTTGCCGTGCCGGTTGACGAGGTCCTGCCGCTCTTCCTGGAAGATGAAACATCCCAGGGGCAACAGGGCGCACTCCTTGACCAGGGAGGCAAGACGCGCCGCCAGGTCGGAAGAGTCCAGGTCCCAGTGGAACCGGGGCGCGGCCGCCGCATTGTCCAGGCGCCACAACTCCCCGCCGGCGGCGTTCAACAGGCACAGGGCGGCGGCGCCGGGGTCATGAGCCAGCAAGCACTGGTTGCGGAACAGGCGTTGGTCGAAAGTGTCATACAGCTCGCGGCGCCCCGTGGTCGTACGGCCGGGACCCAGCCGGCAACCGCCGCTTTCCAGGCGCCGCTTCACGGCGGCGAGGTCCTGCGTCCCCCCGAGAATCAGCTGTGGGCAACAACTGCTCACTTAGGGGCGGCGCCGGCCTCCCGCGCCACCGCCCGCGCGGCGATGTCGGTGCGATAAAACAAGGCGTCGCATTGTATGTCGCGGGCGGCCGCGTAGGCCTTGTCGCGGGCCGCGGTGACGTCATCGCCCAGCGCCGTGACGCACAACACCCGGCCGCCGTCGGTGAGCATCCTGTCTCCGTCCCGGCGCACGCCGGCGTAAAAAATCTTTACGTCCTCTCGCGGCGCGCGCTCCAGGCCGACAATCGCCTGTCCCCGGGCGGCGCTCTCGGGATAACCGGCGGACGCCATGACGACGCCCACTGCCGCCCGGGGGTCCCAGCTGACGGCGGTCTCTGCCAGGCGCCGCTCCAGCGCCGCCGCGCACAGGGCGGGCAGGTCTCCTTGCAGGCGCATCAGTATGGGTTGCGTTTCCGGGTCTCCCAGGCGGCAGTTGAACTCCAGCACCCGGGGGTTGCCGGCCGCGTCAATCATCAGCCCGGCGTACAGGAAGCCCTGGTAGGGGTTGCCTTCTGCCGCCATGCCCGCTACCGCGGGCTCCATCACGCGCTCCATGATGCGGCGGTGCAACGCCGCGTCCATGAGAGCGGCGGGGGAGTAGGCTCCCATGCCGCCGGTGTTGGGTCCCCGGTCGCCGTCGTCCCGGGCCTTGTGGTCCTGGGAGCTCGCCAGGGGGGTCACGGTCTCGCCGTCGCACAGCGCGATGAAGCTGAGTTCCTCCCCCTCCAGGAACTCCTCTATGACGATGCGCCGCCCCGCTGCGCCGAAGCGGCCGCCGTCCAGCATGTCGGCGACGGCCTGGCGGGCTTCGGCGGCGGAATGAGCGACGACGACGCCCTTGCCCGCCGCCAGTCCGTCCGCTTTGATCACGATGGGCGTTCCTTTCGCCTTGATGAAATCCAGTGCGGGGGCCGTCTCGGTGAAGGTTTCGTAATCCCCCGTGGGGATGTCGCGGCGGCGCAGGAACGCCTTGCTGAAGCTCTTTGAACTTTCCAGCCGCGCCGCATTTTTTGACGGGCCGAAACAACGCAACCCCGCGGCCGTGAAATCATCCACGATGCCGGCCGCCAGCGGCGCCTCGGGGCCCACCAGGGTCAACGCCACGGCATGGCGTTGCGCGAAGTCGACCAACCCGGGCGTGTCCTCGGGCGCCAGGGGAACGTTCTCCGTTTTTTCCTCGGCCGCCGTGCCGGCGTTGCCGGGCGCTACGTACACCTTTTCTACGTCCGCCGCTTGTGCGGTTTTCCACGCCATGGCGTGCTCGCGCCCGCCGCCGCCGATGATCAGTACTCTCATGAGCGCCCGACCCGGCGCCGACGCTGAAAATGCCGCGGCGCGATGAACGCCGCCGCGGCCTGCGCCTTTTCCACGCCTGTCGCCTGTGCGGTTTTCCACGCCGTGGCGTGCTCGCGCCCGCCGCCGCTGACCAGCACTCTCATGGGCGCCCGCCCCGGCGCCGACGCTGAAAATGCCGCGGCGCGATGAACGCCGCTGCGGCCTGCGCCTTTTCTACGTCCGCCGCCTGTGCGGTTTTCCACGCCATGGCGCACTCGCGCCCGCCGCCGCTGATCAGCACTCTCATGGGCGCCCGACCCGGTGCCGACGGCGAAAATATCGCGGCGCGATGAACGCCGCCGCGGCTTGCGCCTTTTTTGCGCCTGTCGCCTGTGCGGTTTTCCACGCCATGGCGTGCTCGCGCCCGCCGCCGCCGATGATCAGCACTCTCATGGGCGCCCGACCCGGTGCCGGCGGCGAAAATATCGTAGCGCGATGAACGCCGCCGCGGCCTGCACCTTTTCTACGTCCGCCGCCTGTGCGGTTTTCCACGCCATGGCGTGCTCGCGCCCGCCGCCGCTGATCAGCACTCTCATGGGCGCCCGACCCGGCGCCGCCGCTGAAAATGCCGCGGCGCGATGAACGCCGCCGCGGCCTGCGGTTTTCCACGCCGTGGCGTGCTCGCGCCCGCCGCCGCTGGTCAGCACTCTCACCGGCGCCCGCCTCAGTGGCGAAAATGCCGCATCGAGGTGAACGCCATCACCATGGAGTGCTCGTCCGCCGCGGCGATGACCTCCCCGTCGCGCAACGACCCGCCCGGCTGTATGACGGCGCTGACGCCCGTCTGCGCGGCGGCGTCGATGCCGTCCCGAAAGGGGAAGAACGCATCGGAGGCCATGACCGCGCCGGCCGTTTGCAAGCCTGCGTCTTCCGCTTTCAGCGCGGCAATGCGGGCGCTATAGACGCGGCTCATCTGGCCTGCGCCAATGCCGACGGTGCGGCGTTGCCGGGCATAGACAATGGCGTTGGACTTGACGTATTTCACCACTTTCCAGGCAAACAGCATGTCCTCCAGCTCCTGCCCGCTGGGCCGGCGTTGCGAGACGATGGTCAGTTGCCCTGGCGCGACGGCGCCGGCGTCGCCGTCCTGGACCAGCAACCCGCCGCTGACGCGCTTTAGTTCCAGTTGCCCGGGTTGCGCCGTGCGCTCTCCCGTGACCAGCACGCGCACCCCCTCCTTCTCCTGCGTTATTTCCAGCACGCCGTCCTCGACGTCCGGCGCCAGCAACACCTCCACGAACTGCTGCTCGATGATGCGGGCGGCGGTGGCCCGGTCCAGTTTGCGGTTGACGGCAATGACGCCGCCGAACGCGGAAACGGGGTCGGTGGCGTAAGCCCCGGCGTAGGCCTCGAGCAACGAGGCATCTTCTGCAACGCCGCAAGGGTTGGCGTGTTTTACGATGACGCAGGCGGGGTTGGCGAATCCCGTCACACATTCCAGCGCGGCGTCGGCATCCGCGATGTTGTTATAAGACAGCGTCTTGCCCTGCAACTGCCGCGCCGTGGCCAGGGAACCGGCGGCGGCGTCCGGGTCAACGTAAAAAGCGGCGGACTGGTGGGGGTTCTCCCCGTAGCGCAACTCCTGCGCCAGCGTGAACTGCATCGTGTAGGCATCCGGATAGTTCCTGTTGCCGCCCTCGTGGTCCAGCGCTCCCAGGTAGTTGGCGACGGCGGCGTCGTAATTCGCCGTGTGGGCGAAGGTTTTTTGCGCCAGCCGAAAGCGGGTCGCGGCATCCAGGCGATTATCGTTTTCGCGCAACGCCTCCAGCACTTTCGCATAATCCTGCGGGTCGACCACCGCGCCCACAAACTCGTGGTTTTTCGCCGCGGCGCGCAACATGGACGGGCCGCCGATGTCGATGTTCTCCACGGCCGCGGCCAGGGTGCAGTCCGGCCGCTTGATGGTTGCGGCGAACGGGTACAGGTTTACGACCACCAGGTCTATGGGCGCGATGCCCAGCTTCTCCATGACGTCATCGTCCCGGCCGCGGCGTCCCAACAGGCCGCCGTGTATTTTCGGGTGCAAGGTTTTTACCCGGCCGTCCATGATTTCCGGAAAGCCGGTGTAGGCGGAGACGTCCGTCGCCGGCACGTCGTTGGCGCGCAACAGCTTGAACGTGCCGCCGGTGGAAAGAATGTCAATGCCCAAGTCGCGCAGACCCTGGCAAAATTCCACGATGCCGGACTTGTCCGACACGCTGATGAGTGCGCGTTTTACCGTTGTCATGATTCAATAACCAATGGATGTGTGTCTGCCCGGGCTTGCCGGGGCTTGCCGGGCGTCTGCCGCCCCCGCCCCGGGCGTTGCGCGGCAACAGCGCCTGCCGCGAACAGCATCCCGCCGTCCCCGCCCGGGCGTTGCGCCGGCCCGGCGCCCGCCCGCACCTCAGTGCTTAAGGCGGTGTTTTTTCAAGCGATTGAGCACCGTCCCTCGGTTCAGCCCCAGCGTTTTGGCGACTTGGCCGATGTTGCCGTCGCAGTGCTTCAGGACGCCTTCAAACAGGGGTTTTTCCACCTGGGAGATAATCAGCCGGTACAGGCCCGAAGCCTGGTGGCCGTTCAGGTCCTTGAAGTAGTTGTCCACGACCTTGGTCACGCAACTACTCAAGCCGTTGGCGGTCGGCCGGGACCGCGCCGCGCCCTTTTTTACCGGTTTCATACAAGTATGCCTGTCATGGCGCCGGCGTCGCTTGGCGCACCTGCCCCCCAGGCGGCCCGCCGGCGCATTGTTGTCTCGAGGAAGTTACAACATTCACACAATACCAACCAATGCGCCGACGTGCAACACCTTGTTTTATGCCGGGTCAATCTGGTAGATTGAACCCCGGTTATCGGCGGAGTGAACAATGCGAATTGAACGTTGGATTTACCTGTTGCCCCTGGGCGTCTTGTCTTTCCTGGTCCTGCTGTTTTACCTGGGACTGGGGATTGACCCGCGCCGGGTGCCCTCGCCGTTGCTCGGAAAAGCCGCGCCCGGGTTCTCCCTGCCCATGCTGAAAAACGCCGACGAGACATTCGACCAGAGCGCGTTCGCGGGGGAAACGAGCCTGCTGAACGTGTGGGCGACCTGGTGCGTCTCCTGCGCACAGGAGCACGCCATGCTGATGGAGATTGCCGCCGGTCGGGAAGTTCCCATTTACGGACTGCTGTACAAGGACGAACCCGGCAAGGCCATGCAGTGGCTGAGAACCCGCGGCGACCCCTACCGCGCCAACGCCGTGGACCGGGACGGAACCGCGGCCATCGAATGGGGCGTTTACGGCACGCCGGAGACGTTTGTCATCGACGGCGCCGGCGTTATTCGCCACAAGCACACCGGCCCCATCCGCCGCCGCGACTGGGAAACCGTGTTGCGGCCGCTGGTGCGCTCGTTGCAGAACGAAGCGCCGCGCTGAGCGTCGCCGCCGTGGACCGGGACGGGAAAGCGGCCATCGAGCGAGGCGTCTGCGGCACGCCGGAGACGTTTGTCATCGACGGCGCCGGCATTATTCGCCGCAGGCACGCCGGGCCCAGCCGCCGCCGCGACGGGGAAACCGTGTTGCGGTCGCAGGTGCGCTCGTTGCAGAACGACGCGCCGCGCTGAGTGCCGCCGCCGTGGACGGGACGCCAGGGGGAATTTTGACGAAAGCCTGGCGGAGAGAGAGGGATTCGAACCCTCGACGGGCTGTTAACCCATACTCCCTTAGCAGGGGAGCGCCTTAAGCCGCTCGGCCATCTCTCCGGGCAATCTTCTCCGGGCGTTTCATGCAAAACGCCGCGCCGCCCGGCTCGGCAGGCGCCTCGCCGGGGCGTTGCGTTGCGCTACGGCCGGGGTTTCCCCCAGCCGCGCTACTCGGGGTCTTTGCGGTACTCCTCTTCCTGGTCCTGGTCGTCCAGGTAATTCCCGTCCGCCTCTTCCAGTTCGCTTTCAGCCCCGTCGGCCGCGTTCTGCTCTTCTGCTGCCTCGTCGTCCTGGTACTCGCCCAGGTATTCCTGCGCCATCTGCGCCTTGGCTTGCCTGACCTTTTCCAGCTGAATGCGTTCGTAGATTTCTTCGCGGTGCACCGAAATCTCCTTGGGGGCATTCACCCCAATTCGTACCTGGTTGCCTCTAATGCCCAACACGGTTACGTTGACGTCGTCTCCTATCATCAAAGACTCGCCGATCCTGCGGGTTAATATCAACATGTCTGCTCTCCAGATTTTCCACTTGGTTACAACAACAAAAAAAAGTACTGCCATTTTCAAGCGACAAGCGCCGCGGCCCAAGACATCGCCGTTTTCAGGCCAGGTCCTCGTCCGTGCGCTCGTCACCATCCAAACCGAATACAGAGTGTAACGTTCTTACGCCTAATTCTAAATACTTTTCTTCAACCACCACCGAAATTTTTATCTCCGAGGTGGATATCATCAGGATATTGACGCCCTCCTCGGCCAGGGCGGCAAACATCTTGCTGGCGATGCCGGCATGGGAGCGCATGCCCACGCCCACTGCGGAGATCTTGACGATCCGCTCATCGCCCTTCACCGCCTTCGCGCCCAGTTGCCGCGCTGTCTTGCCCAGCATTTTCCGGGCCTTGTCAAAGTCGTTCCGATGCAGGGTGAACGTAAAATCCGTCGTGCCGTCCAGCCCCGCATTCTGCACGATCATGTCCACCTCAATGCCGGCGTCGGCAATGGGCCCCAGTATGGCGGCGGCGATGCCGGGTTTATCCGGCACCCCGACCAGGGTCAGCTTGGCCTCGTCCCGGTTGTGGGCGATGCCCGCTACCTGCGCCCGTTCCATATTTTCATCTTCTTCGGTGATTAGCGTGCCGGCCCCGTCTTCAAAGGAAGACAGCACCCGCACCGGCACTTTATACTTGTTGGCGAACTCCACCGCCCGGATCTGCAACACTTTCGCGCCCAGGCCGGCCATTTCCAACATCTCTTCGTAGGCCACCCGCTCCATGCGCCTGGCCCGGGGAACGATGCGCGGGTCGGCGGTATACACGCCGTCCACGTCCGTGTAGATGCGACACTCGGCGGCGTTCAGGGCCACGGCCATGGCCACCGCGGTGGTGTCCGTGCCGCCGCGTCCCAGAGTGGTGATGTTGCCCTGCTCATCGATGCCTTGGAAACCGGCAATCACCGCCACCTTGCCCGCCGCCAGGGCTTTTTTAACCCGGGCCGCCTCGATGTCGGCAATGCGCGCCTTGTTGTGCGCATTGTCGGTCAATATGCGCACCTGGCCGCCCGTGTAGGAAACCGCCGGGTGTTTCTTCGCCTGCAACGCCATGCTCAGCAGGGCTATGGTAACCTGTTCGCCGGTCGCAAGCAACACATCTAGTTCCCGGGAGGAGGGATTTTTCGCCACCCGCCCGGCCAGCTCGATGAGCCGGTCCGTCTCGCCGGCCATGGCCGACAGCACCGCCACCACCTGGTGCCCCTCCCGGCGCGCCTTGATGACAATATCGGCCGCGGCCTGGATGCGCTCGATGGAGCCCACCGAGGTGCCGCCGAATTTCTGCACGATCAGCGCCATCGCTCAACCCCTCGCGGCCCGCCGCGTCCGGCCCTGGTTGCCCCTGACGGAGCCCGGCGCACCGCCGTATTGTTGCATGTTCGGCGCCATCTTTCAACCTTTCGCGGCCTGCCTCACCCAACCAGGCACGCTGTCCAGCGCACTCTGCAAAGCGGCTGGGTTGTCGCCGCCCGCCTGGGCCAGGTCCGGGCGCCCGCCGCCCTTGCCGCCGACCTGCTTCGCTACGAAGTTTACCAGATCCCCGGCTTTGATGCTATCGGTGTGATTTTCCGTCACGCCGGCCACCAGGCTGACCTTGCCGCCGCGCGCCGTGCCCAGCACGATGACGGCGGCGCCCAGGCGCTGTTTCAACTGGTCCACCAGCGCCCGCAGAGTTTTCGGATCCACCCCGTCCAGGTTGCGGGCCAGCACGTTGACGCCGTTGATGGTCTCGGCCTGGCCGGCCAGGTCGGCGCCGGCGCGGCCGGCCAACTCGTTGCGGGCCTGCTCCAGCTCTTTTTCCAGTTGTCGGGACTGCCCCAGGACCTGCTCCAACCGGCCGGCCAGCTGGTCCCGCCCGGCGTTCAGCAGGCGCGCCAGCGCGGCCAGTTGCGTTTCCTCCTCCTCGACCCGGGCCAGGGCCGCCGTGCCGGTCACCGCCTGCAACCGGCGCACGCCGGCGGCAATGCTGGATTCCTCGGTGATCTTGAACAGGCCGATGTCGCCGGCCCGGGCCGCGTGGGTGCCGCCGCACAGCTCCACGGAAAAGCCGTCGGCAATATTCAGCACGCGCACCTGTGCGCCGTATTTTTCGTCGGGCAGAGACACGGCACCGGACTTCAGGGCTTTTTCGAGGGGCATGACCTCGCAGCGGGTGGCGGCGTTGTCCAGGATGCGGTGGTTAACCAGCCGCTCCACCTCCCGCAACCGCTCCTCGCCCACCGGCCCGGAATGGGAGAAGTCGGCGCGCAGGTAGTCCGCCGCCACCAGGCACCCTTTCTGGATGATGTTCTCCCCCAACACCCGGCGCAGGGCCGCGTACAACAGGTGGGTGGCGGAATGGTTGCGCACCGTGGCGGCGCGGCGCTCGGCGTCCACTTCGGCCGTTGCCGACTGCCCGGTTTCCAGGGCGCCGCGGCTGACTTGTCCCCAGTGAACGTGGACCGCGCCGTGTTTTTGCGTGTCGCCGACGGCGAAATCGCCGCCGGGCGCACTGAGGCGTCCCTGGTCGCCCACCTGGCCGCCGGATTCTGCGTAGAACGGGGTGCGGTCCAGGACCACCCCGCCGGCGTCTCCCTCTTCCAGCCGGTCAACCAGGCGGTTTTCTTTCAGCAGGGCGGCGACCCGGCCGCTGTCGGACAAGGTCTCGTAGCCGGTGAACTCGAAGTCGGTTGCCGGCAACGCCGGCAAGTCCTGGGCGCTGGGCGCGAAGCGGCCGGCCTGGCGGGCGCGGGCGCGTTGCTCCTCCATGCATTGCTCGAACCCGGCCAGGTCTAGCTCCAGGCCGCGCTCGCGGGCAATGTCCGCCGTCAAGTCCACGGGAAAGCCGTAGGTGTCGTACAACTGGAAGACGGCGGCGCCTGGGATAACTTTGGACGACAGGGCGGCGATGGCCTCTTCCAGGCGCCGCAACCCCTGCTCCATGGTTTCGGCAAATCGCTCCTCCTCCTGTCGCAGGGCGTCCGTTGCTTGCTGCTGCGCCCGGCTCAACTCCGGGTAGGCGCCGCCCATGAGCGCCTCCAGGGGGGCGACGAGCCGATGTAAAAAAGGCTCCTTGAATCCCAGCCGGGCTCCGTGGCGGGCGGCGCGGCGGATAATGCGGCGCAACACGTAGCCCCGCCCCTCGTTGGACGGAATGATGCCGTCGGCGGCCAGAAAAGCGCTGGAGCGGACATGGTCGCAGACGACCCGGGCGGAGACCGGGTCGGGCGCGCGCCGGCCCGACAGGTCCCGCACGGCGGCCAGCAACGGCAGGAACAGGTCTGTTTCGTAGTTGTCGTGCACCCCCTGCAACACCGCGGCAATGCGCTCTAGTCCCATGCCCGTGTCAACGGACGGGCGCGGCAGGGGCAACATCTCGCCCTGTGCGTTCCGGTCGAACTGCATGAAGACCAGGTTCCAGATTTCCACGAAACGGTCGCCCTCCGCCGCGGCGCTGCCCGGCGGCCCGCCCGGCACGGCGTCTCCGTGGTCGTAGAAGATCTCGGTGCAGGGGCCGCAGGGGCCGGTGTCGCCCATGGACCAGAAATTGTCGCTCTCCCCGCAACGGCTGAAACGGGCGCTGTCGACGCCTACCTGGTGCAACCAGATCTCCTCGCTTTCGGCGTCGTCCTGGTACACGGTGACCCAGAGCTTCTCCCGGGGGATGGCCAGCTCTTTGGTAAGCAACTCCCAGGCGTACTGGATGGCTTGTTCCTTGAAGTAGTCGCCGAAGCTGAAGTTCCCCAGCATCTCGAAGAAAGTGTGGTGGCGGGCGGTGCGGCCAATGTTCTCCAGGTCGTTGTGCTTGCCGCCGGCGCGCACGCACCGCTGGGCGGTGGCGGCGCGGGGGCAGGGGCGCGGCTCGCGTCCCGCCAGCACTTCCTTG
>CAZDXS010000233.1:0-9713 GCA_964509455.1 uncultured Enterobacteriaceae bacterium
CCACGTAGATCTTGACCTGCCGCTCCGCCCCGCCCCATAGCGACACTTCCGACACGCCGGGAACTCGCTCCAAGCGCGCCCGCACGTGGTCCTCCAGAAAGTCGCGCATTTCCAGCATGTTGACGTTCTGCGGGTTGCCGGGCAGGGGGCGGGTGAGAAAAAACAGGAACGGGTTGTTGGAAAAAGAGCTGGTGACGATGCGCGGCTGATCTACATTTTCCGGGTAGCCGGGCACCTGGGCCAGGGCGTTGTTGACTCGAATCAGCACCTCGTTGACGTCCGTGCCGTGGGGGAACTCCAGTTGCACGTCGGCGCGACCGGTGCCGGCGTTGGAAATCATGCGCTCCAAGCCGGGGATGCGCCGCAGGTACTCTTCCTGCTCGATGATGATTTCTTTCTCCACGTCCTGCGGCGCGGCGCCCGGCCAGCGCGTCGTCACTGTGACGGCGCGCACGTCCAGGTCGGGAATCATCTGCACCGGCACGCGAAACATGGCCAGGAGGCCGAACAGGCAGATGAGCAACACCCCGACGGCGACGATCAGGGGTTTTTCTATGGCGAATCGGAATATCACCAGGCGCTGTTCCCGGGTTTTAACTGCAACTCTTCTTGCACGCGCACGGGCTGGCCGGGGCGCAACAACTCGTTGCCGCGCACCACCACCTGGTCGCCGGCGCCCACCTCGCCGCTCTCAATCTCGATGTTTTCCCGGTAGGCGCGCCCGGTGCGCACGCTCACCGGGCGGGCTTTCAAGCCGTCCTGCTCCTGTCGCAACACCCAGACGGACTCGCCGCCGTCCGGGCTCCTGACGATGGCGTCCTGGGGCGCCAGCAATACCTGCCCCGCCTCTTTCTCGCCCAGTTGAAACACGACGCGGGCGGACATGCCCGGCGTTACCAGCCGCTTCCGGTTGTCCAGGTCTATGCGCACCGGGAACGTGCGCGCCGCTTCGTTGCTCATGGGGATTTTCGTGGTAACAACGGCGGGGAAGCGGGCGCCGGGGTAGGCGTCAAACGTGATTTGCACCGGCAGGCCCGGGCGCACGTCGTTGAAATACAACTGGGGCGCCGGCACGTCGACCCGGAGCGTGTCCAGTTCCACCAGGTCAAACAGGGCGGTATCGACCTTGACCCACTCGCCTTTTTCCACCATTTTCCTGGTAATGACCCCGCTGAACGGCGCCGTCACTTGGTGGCGGCGGAGAATCTCCTCCTGGCGGCGCAACTCCGCCTCCAGGCGCTCCAGGGCCGCCGCGTCTATTGCCACCGCGGCCAGGGTCGCCGCGTAGCTGGTGGCGGCCAGGTGTTTTTTGCGAACCAGCTCTGCCGCCTCGTCCCGCCGCCGGACGGCCTCGGTCAGCCTGGCGCGGGCCTCTTTCACGCGGGCTTGCATGGCGCTTTGGTCCAGCTCGGCGATGGCCTGGTCCAGCTCCAGCAATACGCGCCCCGGCGTCACTTCGTCGCCTTCATCTACGTAAATTGCCGCCACTAGGCCGGCGACTTTCGGCGACAGCCGCGACAGGTGACGGCTCGTTACGTTGCCGGCCAGCGGCAGCGTTGCCCGGACCGGAGCGGTGGCCAGTTTCACCACTGTTACCGGCGCCGGGCGCTGTTCCTGGGCGGCGGCGGTGCCGGCGGCCCCGGCCAGGAACAGCAGGACCAAGACTCCGCCGCGCCCGCCGCGCCCGCCGCGCCCGCCGCGCCTGCCGCGCCCGTTGCGCCCCGTTGCGGGCGCCGGCCGGGCGTTACGCCAGCACACCGGCCTGCTCCATCAGCGCCAGCAGGGCCCGCAGTCCCTGGCCGCGATGGCTGATGTCGTTCTTGACCTGCGGCGGCAATTCCGCCGAGGTGCAACCATGGTCCGGCACGTAAAATACGGGATCATAGCCGAAGCCGTTTTCCCCTCGCGGCGGGTCAACGATGCACCCCTCCCAGGTCCCCCGGGCGACCAGGGGGGCGGGGTCGTCGGCGCCGCGCACGTACGCCAGTACGCATTGAAATCGCGCCGCCGGTCGCACCACGCCCGTTGCCGCAATATTTTTCAGCAACAGGCGCAGGTTGTCCTCGTCCGCGGCGCCGACGCCGGCGTAGCGCGCTGAATACACGCCCGGGGCGCCGTCCAGGACGTCCACCTCCAGGCCGGAATCGTCGGCGATGGCGGCCCGTCCCGTGAGATCTGCGGCGTGCCGTGCCTTGATGAGGGCGTTCTCGACAAAAGTGGAACCGGTTTCCGCCGCCGCCGGCACCGCAAAATCCGCCTGCGGCCGCAGCGTCACCGAGTGCGCCTCCAGCATCTTCGCCAGTTCCCGCAACTTGCCCGGGTTGTCGCTGGCTGCCAGGATTTCCGCGGCGTTCCTGGCGGCCATGGGGGCGGCTACGGCCTGTGGGCGGCGGCTCATGTCTCGTCGCCGAAGGCGGCGCCGTCTGCGGATGTCGCAACAGGCTGTGCGCCGCCCGGCACCGTCTGTTGCAGTCTGAACAACTGCTCGATGCCGCCGCTGGCTGCCAGGATTTCCGCGGCGTTCCTGGCGGCCATGGGGGTGGCTACGGCCTGTGGGCGGCGGCTCATGTCTCACCGCCGGGTGCGCCGCCGCCGGCCTCTGCTGCGAACTGCGCGGCGACCGGCGCCGCCTGTTGCAGGCGGAACAACTGCTCGATGCCGCCGGTTGCCAGAATTTTCACGACGTTCCTGGCGGCCCCGGGGGCGGCTACGGCCTGTGGGGGGCGGCTCATGTCTCGCCACCGGGCGCAGCGCCTGCGGATGTCGCAACAGGCTGTGCGGCGACCGGCGCCGCCTGTTGCAGTCTGAACAACTGCTCGATGCCGCCGGTTGCCAGAATTTTCACGGCGTTCCTGGCAGCCGTGAAAGACGCCCCGAGGTGCGACTGGCGGCTCATGTTTCGCCGCCGGGTGCGCCGCCGGGCGCCGCGCCGCCCGGCGCCGCCTGTTGCAGGCGGAACAACTGCTCGATGCCGCCGCCGGTTGCCAGAATTTTTACGACATTCCTGCCGGCCGTGAAGGACGCCCCGAGGTGCGACTGGCGGCTCATGTCTCACCGCCGGGCGCACCGCCTGTGGATGTCGCAACAGGCTGTGCGGCGACCGGCGCCGCTTGTTGCAGTCTGAACAACTGCTCGATGCCGCCGCGGGCAAGGGCCAGCATCTGCTCTAATTGGGCAAGGGTGAAAGGACGGCCCTCCGCGCAACCCTGGACTTCGATGAACTCGCCCCGGTCGTTCATCACCACGTTCATGTCCGTTGCGGCGGTCGAGTCCTCGGCGTAATCCAGGTCCAGCACGGCATCGCCGGCGCAGACGCCCACCGACACGGCGGCCACGGCGGCGCTGACCGGGTTGCGGCGAATAAGCCCCTGCCGCAACAGGGCGTCGCAGGCGTCCGCCAGGGCCACGCAAGCGCCGGTAACGGCGGCGGTGCGGGTGCCGCCGTCGGCCTGCAACACGTCGCAGTCAACGATAATGCTGTTTTCTCCCAGGGCTTCCAGGTCCACCACGGCCCGCAAGGAGCGACCGATCAGCCGCTGGATTTCGAAAGTGCGCCCGCTTTGCCGGCCCTGCCCGGCTTCCCGGCGCATGCGCTTGTTGGTGGAGCGGGGCAACATGCCGTACTCGGCGGTGACCCAGCCTTGGTTGCCGCCCTTGAGGAAGTGGGGAACGGAGTTTTCAAACGTGGCGTTGCAAATCACCCGGGTGCGGCCAAACTCCGCCAGCACCGATCCTTCCGCATGGCAGGTATAGCCCCGGGTCAGGCGCACTTGCCTCATTTCGTCATTGGCGCGTCCGTCGGGGCGCATGATGGTTGGTCCTCCGCTATCGGGTTTGCATCAATACAGCATATTATATTGCCTCTTTTCCCCTTTACGTGTCAAAATTACCAGCAGATGAGCGATAACGAGACAACGGGTTTCCTGTACATCCTGTCGGCGCCCTCCGGCGCCGGCAAGACCTCCCTGTCCCGGGCCCTGCTGGAAACGGCGCCGCGCCTGGAGATTTCCGTCTCGCATACGACGCGCCCGCCGCGCGCCGGCGAGACGTCCGGTGTCGACTACCATTTTGTCAGCGCCGACGAGTTCCAGGCCCTGCTGGGGCAGGGGCGTTTTTTAGAGCACGCCGAAGTGTTCGGACACTGGTACGGCACCTCCGCGGCCGGGGTGGAGCGGCAGCTGGCGCGCGGCCGCGACGTCATCCTGGAGATCGACTGGCAGGGCGCCCGGCAGGTGCGCGCCGCCAGGAACGACACGGTCAGCATCTTCATCTTGCCGCCGTCCCTGGCCGCCCTGGAGGAGCGTCTGAAAAAGCGCGGGGACGAGGAGGGCAACATCAAGCGCCGCACGCGCGAGGCCATCAGCGAAATCGAGCATTACGCGGACTATGACTACCTGGTTGTCAACGACGACTTTGACCAGGCCCTGGCGCGCCTGCAGGCGATTTTCGCGGCGACCCGGTGCGATTGTCGCCGCCAGGCGAAGCATTACGAGAAACTGGTGAAGGAATTGTTGCGCCCGGGCGGGCGGATGCGCTAAAATGCGTCCATTATTCATTCACCGAGAATATATCCACTAGAGAAAAACATTATGGCCAGACTGAGTGTAGAAGACTGCTTGGAGCGCATTGACAACCGCTATGACCTGGTGTTGCTGGCGAGCAAGCGAACCCGGCAACTCCTCATGGGAGCGGAGCCCCTGATCGAGGATCAATCCGACAAGCCCGCCGTGATCGCCCTCAGGGAGATAGCGGCCGGCGAGGTTACGCCGCAGAACATCGAGACCATCGCCAAGTTGCGGATTGAAGATGAGATGGACCCGTTCGACCAGTTTCAGGATGGCGAGTACCCGGAGGACGAGTTCCGACAGGGCCGGTTCCAGAAAGGCGAGTCCCAGGAGGCCGAGTCCCAGGAGGCCGAGTCCCAAGCGGCCGGGTCTCAGGATGCCGAGTCCCAAGCGGCCGGGTCTCAGGATGCCGAGTCCCGGAAGGGCGAGTCCCTGGATGCCGAGTCCCAGGAGGACGATCCCCGGAAAGACGAGTCCCAGGAGGCCGAGTCCCAAGCGGCCGAGCCCCGGAAGGCCGAGTCCCAGAAGGACGAGTCCCTGGATGCCGAGTCCCAGGAGGCCGAGTCCCGGAAGGAAGACAGCCCGTCCGTTCGCCCCGCCGCGAACGCCCCGTAGCAAGCCGTTTTCCCGCTCCCGTCCGGCGCAACAAAGCCGCGCCGGGCGGGTTGCAATCCGGTTATGATGACCATATCTGACCTGGAGCAACGGATCGGTCATTACCTTCCGGCCGACCAGGTTGAAAAAGTGCGCCGCGCCTACGAATTCGGGGCCCTGGCGCACGAGGGCCAACGCCGCAAGAGCGGCGAGCCCTACATCCACCACCCCCTGGAAGTGGCCGGCATTCTGGGCGACATGCGCATGGATTACCAGACCCTGGCCGCCGCGATGTTGCATGACGTAATCGAGGACACGGACACGGTCAAGCAGGAGCTGGTGCGGGAGTTTGGCAAGGGCGTCGCGGAGCTGGTGGACGGCGTCAGCAAGTTGCCCCGGGTCGAGTTCGATTCCCACGAGGAAACCCAGGCCCGGAACTTCCAGAAGATGCTGATGGCCATGAGCAACGATATTCGCGTGATCATCGTGAAACTGGCGGACCGCCTGCACAACATGCGCACCCTGGGCGCCCTGGAACCGGAAAAACGCCGCCGCATTGCCCGGGAAACCCTGGAAATTTACGCGCCCATCGCGCAACGCCTGGGCATCAACAGCATTCGGCTGGAATTGGAAGAACTGGGGTTTGCCGCGTTGTATCCCATGCGTCACCGCGTCCTGAAACAGGAGCTCGGCAAGACCAGGGGGAACCGCAAGGAGGTGGTCAACAAGATAAAAAACGCCCTGAAGCGCCGCCTGCGGCAGGAAAAAATTCCCGCCCAGGTGATGGGCAGGGAAAAACACCTGTACGGCATTTACCAGAAAATGCTGGACAAGGAGCTGTCTTTCAAGGAAGTGCATGACGTGTACGCGTTTCGCATCATCGTCGATAATGTGGACACCTGTTATCGCGTGGTAGGCGCCGTGCACAACCTGTACAGCCCGGCGCCGGGCAAGTTCAAGGACTACGTGGCCATACCCAAGTCCAACGGCTACCAGTCGTTGCACACGGTGTTGTTGGGGCCCCACGGCGCCCCGCTGGAAGTGCAGATCAGAACCGGCGAGATGAACGAAGTGGCCGAGGTCGGCGTGGCGGCCCACTGGCTGTACAAGTCCAGCTCCGCCGGAGCCCGCGCCGCCGGCGCCCACAAGCGGGCCCGGGAGTGGTTGCGGCACATCATGGAGATGCAGTCCGCGGTGGGCAACCCCAGGGATTTCTTAGAGCACGTGAAAATCGACCTGTTTCCTGAATCCGTGTATGCGTTCACCCCCCGGGGCGACATCATCGAGTTGCAAAAAAACGCCACCGCGGTGGATTTCGCTTACGCCATTCACACGGATGTTGGCAATAGTTGCGTGGGCGTGCGGATTGACCAGCGCCTTGCGCCCCTGAGCACCCGTCTTTCCAGCGGGCAGACGGTGGACGTCATCCGGGCGCGCCAGGCGCGTCCCGACCCGGCCTGGCTGAACTTTGCCGTGACCGCGAAAGCCCGGGCGAACATTCGGCATTTTCTCCGGGGGTTGCGCCGCACTGAGGCGGTCACCTTGGGGAAGCGCCTGCTGATGCGGGAACTGGAGCGCTATTCTTCCAGTTACGACCAGATCAAGCCCGCCCAGTGGCGGCGCCTGCTCAAGGAGTTTCAACTGAAACGACGGGATGAGTTGTTGCAAGAAGTGGGGCTGGGCAACCGGGTCGCTCCCGTCGTGGCGCGGCAACTGATGGGCGATGCGGACGGGGCGGCCGCGGCCCAGGATGCGCCCCTGGCCATCAAGGGCACCGAGGGCATGGTGGTCAGCTTCCCCAAGTGTTGCCTGCCCATTCCCGGGGACCCCATTCGCGGGTTTGTGACGGCCGGGCGCGGCATCATCGTGCATTATCAGGACTGTCCCAACGTAACGGAGTTTCGCAACCATCCGGACAAGTGGATTAACGTTGCCTGGGAAAAGCAGATCGACAGCAGTTTCCTCACTCGCATCAAGGTGAACGCGACCAACCAGCGCGGCGTGCTGGCCCGAATTGCGGCCGAGATGGCGACGCGGGAGGCCAACATCATCAGCGTAAAAACTCAGGACAAGGACGATCAATACACCACCCTGGACTTCGTTGTGGAAATCACCGACCGGCAACACCTGGCGGACATCATGCGGGGCATCAGGAGCATGCCCCACATCGCCCGCATCAGCAGGAGATAACGACGCAAATTGTTCGCCTGGTCGCTGATCATGCTCACCACGCCAGCGGTCGCTTTCGAGGGCGGCGGCGCCCGGTCGCGGCGGCGGGTGCGGGGCTGAGTCGCGTCCCTTGGCACGGCGTCCCGCCGCGATGTCAGGCGCGCCCGCGACCGCTTTCGAGGGCGGCGCCCGGTCGCGGCGGCGGGCGCGGGGCTGAGTTGCGCCCCTTGGAACGGCGTCCCGCAACCATGTCAGGCGCGCCCGCGACCGCTTTCGATAGCGGCGACGCTCGGCCGCGGCGGCGGGCGCGGGGCTGAGTCGCGTCCCTTGGAACAGCGTTCCGCAACCATGTCAGGCGCGCCCGCGACCGCTCTCAAGGGCGGCGCCCGGCCGCGGCGGCGGGCGCGGGACTGAGTCGCGCCCCTTGGAACGGCGTCCCGCAACCATGTCAGGCGCGCCCACGACCGCTTTCGAGGGCGTCGGCGCTCGGCCGCGGCGGCGGGCGCGTGGCTGAGTCGCGCCCCTTGGAACGGCGTCCCGCCGCGATGTTAGGCGCGCCTGCGACGGCCCTCAAGGGCGGCGGCGCTCGGCCGCGGCGGCGGGCGCGGGGCTGAGTCGCGTCCCTTGGCACGGCGCCCCGCAACGATGTTAGGCGCACCTGCGACGGCCCTCAAAGGCGTCGGCGCCCGGCTGGCGGAGCGGTTGCAACGCCTGGGAATTCACCGGGTGCGCGACCTGCTGTTTCACCTGCCTTCCCGCTACGAGGACCGCACCCGGCTGGTTGCAATAAACCGGCTGGCGGCGGGGGAGGCCGCCCTGTGCCAGGGGGTCATCGAGTGGGCGCAGGTTCAGCCGGGGCGGCGGCCCAGCCTGCTGTGCCGCATTAAGGACGAGACGGGCGCCGTCGACCTGCGGTTTTTTCACTTCTCCCAGGCGCAACAGGCCGGGTTGCGGCCGGGGGTTGTCCTGCGGTGCTGGGGACAGGTGAGGGCGGGGCGCCGCTCCCTGGAGATGGTTCACCCGGAGTGCCGGCGCATCGACCCCGCCGCGCCCGGCGCCGACTTAGAGCAGACCCTGACGCCGGTGTATCCCGCCACCGAGGGACTTTCCCAGTTCCGCTTGCGGGACCTGGCGGCCCAGGCCCTGGCCGCGCTGGACGGGGACCGCGCCGGCCTGCCCGAGCTGTTGCCGCCCGCGGCGGCCGCGCAGTTTGATTCCCTTGACCTGGCGGCGGCGGTGCGCTTGGTCCATCGTCCGCCCCGGGACGTCGATGCAAACAGCCTGGCGGAGGGACGCCACCCGGCGCAGCAACGCCTGGCGTTTGAAGAGTTGCTGGCCCATCACCTGAGCCTGCGCCAGGCGCGGGCGCGGGCGCAAAAACACGCCGCCTTTCCCATTGGCGACCCGGAGGCGAAGCAGGTGCGGGCGTTCCTGGACAGCCTGCCTTTCGAGCTGACGGACGCCCAGCTTCGAGTGCTGACGGAAATTCGCCAGGACCTGCAACAGTCCGCACCCATGTTGCGCCTGGTCCAGGGGGACGTGGGTTCGGGCAAGACCATCGTGGCCGCCATCGCCGCCATGTTGGTCATGCAATCCGGCCGCCAAGTCGCCCTGATGGCGCCCACGGAAATTCTCGCTGACCAGCACTGCTTCAACCTCAGGCAGTGGTTTGCGCCGGTCGGCGTACCGGTGTTGCTGTTGACGGGAAAAAGCTCCGGCGCAGAGAAAAAACAGGCATTGGAGTTGCTGGAATCCGGGCGCCCGGCGTTGCTGGTGGGCACCCACGCCCTGTTCCAGGAGGGGGTTTCGTTCGGCGCGGTGGGGCTGGTGGTGATTGACGAGCAGCATCGTTTCGGCGTTGACCAGCGCCTCGCCCTGCTGGAAAAAGGTACGGCGGACAACAGGCAGCCGCACCAGCTGGTGATGACCGCCACTCCCATACCCAGGACCCTGGCCATGACCTTGTTCGCAGACCTGGACATTTCTGTCATTGACGAGTTGCCGCCGGGACGCAAGCCCGTCAGGACCACGGTCATTTCCAACGAGAAAAGGGCGGAAATCATTCGGCGCATCCACGCCGTGTGCAAGCAGGGCCGCCAGGCCTACTGGGTCTGCGCCCTGATCGAGACCTCGGACGCCTCGCAACTACAGGCGGCGGAGGAAGTGTGGCGGTTGCTGTCCGCACAGCTGGCGGGACTGGGCGTCGGCCTCATCCACGGCAGGATGAAGAGCGCCGAGAAGGAGCAAGTGATGAACGACTTCAAGGCCGGCGACATCGATGTGCTGGTGGCCACGACGGTCATAGAAGTGGGGGTGGACGTGCCCAACGCCGGGCTGATGATCATAGAAAATGCCGAGCGCCTGGGGTTGTCGCAGTTGCACCAG
>CAZDXS010000234.1:0-12817 GCA_964509455.1 uncultured Enterobacteriaceae bacterium
CTTGGGGCGATACAAAAGCTGCACGACGAGATCCGCGAACTGCGCCGGCAAGTACAGAACATTGACAAGCGCCTGGCCAGGGTGGAGGGCGCAATGGAGTTTGCCTTTCGGATCCAGGGCAAGGACTACTATGCGCCAAAGACGGAACCCGTCGCGGAAGAGGCGCACCTCGTCGCCGATGCCGACGACCCGCCGCCGGAGCCGCCCCGCGAGCGCTGACCATCCCGCGGTTGCCGGCGCGCGAACGCAGCAGCAAGCGCCCCGGGAAACCGGCGCCCGGTCCTTGTGCAAGCGCGAACGCGGCGCAACGGCATGCGCGAAACGCGACGTTGAGTGCAACGCCGCAACGATGAGGAGCGACCGGCCGCAAACGCTCCGCCCAGGACAACAACACGAACAATGAACGCATCCAGAACCGCCGCGCCGTTGAGCCGCAGGCACATGCCGGCGGACTATCGCATTGCGCTGGACTCCTACGCAGGGCGCACCGGCATTGGCGGCGGCTTCCAGAACGGCGAGCGGCGCATCCCCGCCGACTTCGGCCCGCGCCAGTCCATGGGCGGCTTCGAGGAGACCTACCGCAACATCATCGACTACATCGTCCGCATCACCTACCGCATCTGGGAGGACCGGGAGGTGGAGTACATCGGCGCTACGTACGCAGACGACTCCCATGTCTATGACGACTACGGGTTGCAGCTGGGCAGCGAGAAAATCATCGCGGACACCCATCACACCACGGGCGCTTTTTCCAATATTCAGCTGATTGCCGACGAGATCGTGTGGGCCGGCGATGACCAGGTCGGCTACCACACCTCCCATCGCACCCTGATTCGCGGCACCAACGACGGCGCCGGCAAGTACGGGCCCGCCACGGGCAAGGACGTGGACGTGCTGGTGATTGCCAACTGCGTCGCGCTGGACAACGTGATTTTTTTAGAGCACGTGCTGTACAACAACTCCAGCCTGTTGCTACAACTCGGTTTTGACTTGGACGACATGGCCGCCCGCATGGCCGCGGCGCCGCCGGCGGGTTGGCCGCGGGACCCCGCAACCTGGCAAGGCCTGCGCACGGCCGCGGCGCCGGCGCGACCCCTGTCCGTCGCCGAACCGGTGACCGGCTTCGACGTGGACGCCTTTGTCCGCGCCGGCTTCGACCGGTTGTGGAACCAGCGCGATTACACGGCAACGGCTGATTTTTATGCACCGGACTTCGCGTTTCGCGGAGCCGGCGACCGCGCCGGCGGCGCCGCCGCGCACCGGCAGCACCTGGAGTCCCTGGCCGCCGCCTTCCCCGATCTTGAATTGCAGGTGGACGAGGTATACTGGATGGGCAACGACCGGCAGGGCTACCTGGCGGCCGCGCGCTGGAGCGCCGTGGGCGCCCACCTGGGCGCCGGCCGCTACGGCGAGCCCACGGGTTGCAAGGCGCAACTGTGGGGCCTCACCCAGCACCGCATCATCGACGGGCGCATCGTCGAGGAGTGGACGCTGTTCAACGAGCTGGACCTGATGATGCAACTGGCCGCCGCCAGGGGTTGAAAAGCGGCGGCCGCGTTGCGAAAATA
Source organism: uncultured Enterobacteriaceae bacterium (assembly GCA_964509455.1). Taxonomy (GTDB): domain Bacteria; phylum Pseudomonadota; class Gammaproteobacteria; order Eutrophobiales; family Eutrophobiaceae; genus JAAXHV01. The sequence continues at coordinate 1,569 of CAZDXS010000234.1, forward strand.
ACAAACATGAGCGATTTTCAAGACAGCAAGGCGCTGGTCAGGGACTGGTACACCGCCCTGGACGCCGCCGCCGGCGACGAGATTAACGCGGCATTGAAGCGCTATGTCGCCGACGATTACCACTGGCGCGGCATGCACCCTTTCCACGAGCAACGCGGCGCAGACGCCGTGGCGGAAGTCTTCTGGAAGCCGTTTCGCCGCTCGTTCGCGCCCTTGCAAAGACGCATGGACGTGTTCATGGCGGGGCGCAACGACATAGACGACGGGCAAACCGAGTGGGTGTGCTCCATGGGCCACCTGATGGGGCTGTTTGACCAGGACTGGCTGGGCATTCCCGCCACCGGCAGGATGGGCTTCCTGCGCTACGTGGAGTTCAACCGCATCAGCGCCGGGCGCATCAGCGAAACAGCCCTGTTCTGCGACATCATCAGCGTGATGAAGCAGGCCGGACTGCAGCCGTTGCCCCAGCAAACGGGCGCCTTCCTGATCACGCCCGGCCCCCGCACCCATGACGGCCTGCTGTACGAACCCCAGGACCCGCAGGAGGGCGCGCGCACCCTGGCCCTGATCAACCGCATGGTCGACGACCTGGTGGCTTCCGATCTCAACTCGCCCCAGGCGGAGCTGGCGGATACCTGGCACGACGACATGATCTGGTTCGGCCCCGCAGGCATTGGCGCATCCTACACCCGCGAGCGCTACCATGAACAACATCAGGGGCCGTTCGCCGACGGGCTGGACGACATCCGCTTTCGCGGCCATATCTGCCGTTTCGCCGAGGGTCGTTTCGGCGGCTTCTTCGGCTGGCCCAACCTGACCATGAAGCCGCGCGGCGGGTTCTTAGGGCTGCCCGGCTCCAACCAGGAGGCCTCCATGCGCGTGGTCGACATCTACCGCCGCGAGGGGGATAAACTGGCGGAGAACTGGATTTTCATTGACCTGCCGTATTTCCTGGAGCAACAAGGGCTGGACGTGCTGGAGCGCGGCCGCTATCTGCGGCGCCTGTAGCGCGGGAAGTGCGTCGGGCGTTGCCGCCGGGGGGAGACAAAACCATGGCCAGGGGGGATATGCGCTGGATGCCGAACGGCGCTGAGCCGCGGCGGCGCTCCGGCGGGCGCGGCGGCAGCAACGGCAGCGACGGCGTCCCGCAACGCGCCACGGCCGGGCGCCGCCGGGGGCGCGGCGGCCGGCAACATTGCGGCGGCGGACAAGACCCGGTGCGCAAGGCCCAGGCAGGCAGGAAATGAACTCGCCCGGCATGCTGGGCAGCTTCGGGGCCCTGGACTGGGCCGTCGTCGGCGTTTACATGATCGGGACGCTGGTGCTGGGCGCGGCGCTCAGCCGCCGCGTGAAAACCGCAGACCACTACTACCTGGGCAACCGCACCATGCCCTGGTGGGCCATCGGCACATCCGTCGTCGCCACCTACATCGGCGCACTCAGCTTCCTGGGCGGCCCGGCCTGGGCGTACAAGGAGGGGTTTTCCGTGATTTTCATACACGTGAACTACCCCATCGCCATCGCCGTCGTCATCACCTTGTTCCTGCCGTTTTTCTTCAACAGCGGCGTCGCTTCCATTTACGACTACCTGGAGCGGCGTTTCGGGCTCGCCACGCGCACGGTCATGTCCGCCATCTTCCTGTTCGGCAACATCGCCTATTCCGGCATCATGCTGTACACCGTCGCGCTGGTGTTGCAGTTCATTACCGGCATGGACGTGGTGCACTCCATCCTCATCGTCGCCGTGGTGGCCCTGACCTACACCATACTGGGCGGCATCGCCGCGGTCATCTGGACCGACGTGGCGCAGTCCGCTTTTCTGTTCGTGGGGGTTCTGGTCATCCTCTACCTGCTGCTCAACGAGTTGCCCGACGGCCTGCCCGCCGCCATGGACGGGTTGCGGGACGCCGGCAAGCTGGACCCGTTCAACTTCTCAACGGACCCGTCGCTGGCGGCGACCGTGTGGACCGGGGTCGTCGCCATGTCCGTTTATCACGTGGTGGTCTATGGCGTGAACCAGATGATGGTGCAACGCACCCTGGCGGCCAAGACCCTGGCAGAAGCCAAGAAAGCCTACGTGATGATGGGCTACGCCGCCTTTTTCATCTACGTGCTGTTCTTTTCCCTGGGCGTGTTGTTCTACAGCTACTACGACGGGCGCGAGTTTGACAACGACAACGTCATCGTGCTGGAATTTGTCGCCAGGGTCGGCGTGCCCGGGCTGATGGGCATTGTCGCCGCCGCCGTCGTGGCCGCCGCCATGTCCAGCCTGGATTCCAGCCTCAACTCCATGGCAACAGTCACCACGGTGGATTTCTACCAGAAGTTCATCAGGCCCAACGAAGCGCCGGAGCATTACCTGAAAGCATCGCGCCTGTTCACCCTGGCGTGGGCCGTGCTGATCATCGTCCCCGCCGTCATGTTCACCCGCAGCGACGGCTCCGTGCTGGAGACGCTGAGCAAGGTGGGCTCGTTCTTCGTGGGCGCCAAGCTGAGCACCTACTTTCTCGGATTCTACTCAAAACACGCCTCCGAGCGCGGCGTGCTGGCGGGCGTAGCGGCCGGCTTTCTCTGCCTGTGGTACGTGGAAGCCCGCATGGACATCGCCTGGCCCTGGTACTGCGTCATCGGCGGAGCCGTCAGCATCCTGGTGGGCTGGGTCGCCAGCGTCCTGCTGGACGGCTTTCAATCCCGTTACCACCCCTACACGGCGCCCGGGCAAAAGGAGCTGTTCCAGCGGGAAGGCCGCCCCGTCATGCAGGACGGCTGGTACGCCCTCCCCGGCAAGGTTGACCGGGCAAGCTACCTGTTAATCGTATTCTTCTGCCTGTGCCTGCTGGCCCTGTGGCTGTTTAAGATCCTGGCTTGACGCCGTAAGGCAACGGGGCGCCGGCCGTGCGGGCCGCGCCCGTTCATCGTCTTCTTCGCCCTGTACTTGCCGGCACGGCGGTCATTGCGGGCGTTTGCTTGAAGCAGGAGAAAGCCCCGCATCTCCCATGCGGGACGAGTGCCTGTTGCCGCCCGAACCTGTGGCTAATCCTGTAGACAACCTGTGGACAAGTCGCTTCGAGCGGGGCCATGCCTGCCTCACGGGGGGATTACCCGTTAGTCGTTTTCTTCGCCCTGTGCCTGACCGCACCTGTGGTAGATTCAGAGTCGGCCCGCGATAAGCGGCGACTTCATTCCATGCCACGGCCTGCGTTGTTGGCGGGTCTGCGATCGTTGCGGGCGCTTGCTTGAAGCAGGGGAAAGCCCCGCGTCTCTCATGCGAGACGAATGCTTGCTACCGCCCACACCTGTGGCTAATCCTGTCAACAACCTGTAGACAAGGCGCCGCAAGCGGGGTGCGCCTGCCGTGCGAGTGAGTGGATTACCCGTTAGCCGCTGTCTTCGCCCTGCGCTTGCCGGCCCTGCGGTCGCTAAGGACGCCTGCCTGGGGCAAGGAAAATCCCCGCGTCCCTGCCGGGACTACGGCAGATTCAGGAGCCTCCCGGCAAAAGAAAACCCCGGCCGCCGCAAGCGGGCGACCGGGGCTCTCTCTCAATGCATTCCCGCCGGCGCGGCGGGGAAAAAGACCGCTCAGTACCGATAATTCAGCGTGGCGCCAAAAGTACGCGGTGCGCCGTAATCGGTGATCGCCAGGTCGCCGCCGTAGCGCGTGGAGCGCAACAGCACGGCTTCGTCTTCTACGTTATGGACAAACCCGCGCACCGACCAGTCCCCGCCGGGCGAAGCCCAGGTCAGGCTAAGGTCCGTCCTGGTGTAGGAATCCTGGTTGCCGTAAAACCAGGGCTGATCACTGGTGCGGTAATCATCCGAGTAGTAGAAAGTAACCGCCGGGCGCACCGTGCCCAAGTCCGCCAGGTTGATGGTGTAGCTGCCCAGCAGGGTCACCGTGAAGTCGGGGGATTGTTGCACTTGCCAGCCGTCCAGTTGGAAGTTATTCTCGGGATTTCCCCCCTCCTGGTACTGGTTCCTCACGACAAAGTCCCCGTACTCGGCATCCTGGTAAACAACCCTGGCGCCCAGGTACAGTTCCTCCGTCGCCGCGAAATCCGCCTCCAGCTCAACCCCGAAAGCGTCAACCGCACCGGCGTTTTCGGTGGACGCCAAGGTGGTGCCCTCGGCATCCCGGAACCGAAGCACGGTCAGGTCCTCGTACTCGTTGTAGTACAGGGCGATGTTAACCAACAGCCTGCCGTCCATGAACAAGTTCTTGCTGCCCGCCTCGTACGCCATTACGGTCTGCTCATCGTAGGTGGCGCTGCCATTGAACGCACCTTGCTGGTTGCCCGCCTGGAAACCCGTGGATGCGACGGCGTACACCATAGAATCCGGGGTCACGTCAAACTCCACGCCGGCTTTCCAAGTAACCTTGTCCCAGGATTTCTCGGCGCCGTCGAGCTCCAGTACGGAGAACTCCAGATCATCCGGGTTGTTCGGGTTCTGCCCGTAAATATCCCAAGTGCGATTATCGTAGGTGTAGCGCACGCCCGCCAACACCCGCATGGCGTCGGTCACCTCGAAGCTGGCCTGACCGTAACCGGCAACAGACCTGGTTTCCACCTGGATCTGGTTGGCCCAGCTGGCCCACTTGGGCGGGTTGTTCTCGGAGCCTTCCGGCGGCGTATTGGTGTCCAGTTGCTCGGAAGCAATGTCCTGCCACAGGAACGCGTTTGTCATATCTTCTTGCAGGAAAAACGCGCCGACCGTGTACTGCAGGCGCTCGCCCGGCTTGGAGCTGAACTGGATTTCCTGTTGCGTCGTCTCGGAGGTTATGTCGTTGCCGCACAGATCCACGGCGTTGGCGGAAAAGTCGCAGTCGGAAAAGCGGAACTCCGAGTAATCAAGATACGACAGGGTCGCCTTGGCGGTAGTGAATCCCAAATCCACCGAGATGTCGCCCCCCACGGTGAACTCCTCCATGGCGAGCTCCGGAATCGCGTCGTCCGGAATCTTGTACGGGTCGCCAGTGATGGGAGTGACCGTGTCGGGTCCCGCCGTGTTGATGTCATCAAATCCGGCGCCGGGACGCCCCGAGCAAGCAGGGAACCCTCTGGACGCCACGGCCCGGTTGTTGTTTCCAGAAACCCCGAGCGCCGTACATCTATCCCTGCTGTGCTCATTGGACCTGCCGATGCGCGGTTGCATGGCGCCCGTCACGCCGTTGGTCTTGCCGGTTTTTTCGTCGACCGGCACTCCCTCAGCGTAATAACCGAAGCCGCCGTTGCCGTTGGAATCGTCATGCCAGTACTCCAGGCGCAGGGTGGCGTCCACCACATCGTTGGGCGCCATCGCTATGAGAGCCCGCAAGTAAGTGGTATCGGCGTCCTTGAGACCGCCGTCATCACCCACGGTGATGTTTTCCACGTACGGGTCGCGCACTTCCCGAACGCCCGCCACGCGCAGGGCGGCGTTGCTGCCCATCGGCACGTTGAAAAAGGCCTCGCCGCGAATCCGCGAGTAGTCGCCCACGGTCACCGCGGCGCCGTAATCCACCTCGTCAAACACCGGCTGCTTGTTGATTACGTGGATCAGCCCGCCCAGAGAGTTGCGCCCGAACAGGGTGCCCTGGGGACCGCGCAACACTTCCACCCGGTCAACGTCCACGAAACCCGCCAGCAACTGCCCGTGGCGCGGACGATAGATGCCGTCGGAGTAATAGGAGACGGCAACATCGTTGGCCTCCACTTGCTCGGTCCGGGCGCCGCGCAAGGCCGGACGCGGGTCGCTTCCCGACAGACCGATCTGCAACCCTGGGGACAGCACATCAAGTCGAAAAGCATCGGTAACGCCCAGGTCCACCAGCTGGTCGCCGGTAACGGCGGTCACCGCCACCGACACGTCCTGCAGGCTTTGTTCGCGTTTTTGCGCGGTGACCACCACCTCTTCAATCTGCGCCCAGGCGGACGGCGACAGCATCACCGCCAACGCCGCCAGCGCCGAGAAGAGAACCGAGCCGGTTCCGGCTGTTGAATTAAGTTTCATTGTTTCTAACTCCCCCTCTAAGGATAAGTTATGGCGGCCCCGCCACTGGGGCCTTGTTTAATGTCTCTGCACACCGGCGTCGGGCAACGTGATCGCCCGGCATTGAGCGCTGTATTCACGCTTGTTCCCGGCAACGATGATTACTGCCTGTCGGCGATGACGACCCTGAAAACAGGGTCCGGAGTGTCTGCCGCCGAACGGCCTTCCGCCACTGCCACCTGGTACGCCTGGTTGAGGGCTACTAGGTACAGTCTGTCTTTTGTCCCTGTTCCCACCGCATCATTGCTATTGGCGAGAAACACGGTCGCCGAGTAATCCCCGTTGAGATCCGTGTCGGTGCATGACTCTATGGTCACTTCGCTCGAGGCATCGGTGCCGTACGCATGGAGCTTAGACTTGGGCTTCAGATCTGCCTCGGTCTTTGGCTCCTGTTTTGTCACTCTAAGCATGCAACCAGCGCCGGCAACCGCTCCGGTCATCGTGAGCTTGTGATTCATATCCATGTCCACGGTGTGGTCGATGGTGAGCGTCGTCGCCCCGCCGCCAACGTCGGCGTCGCTGGTCCACAAATTCGAATCAACCCAGATACCTTCAAGCTCGTCTATCGTATGCGGGGGCTGGGGGTCGTCATCGCCTACTTCGCTGCCGTCGTGGGCATTCATATTGGTGCCGCTCAACCGGGTGAGCATGATAGCGACCTCATTCGCGCCCTCTCCGAACGCACCCTCAATGGTAGTCGTCTCCACGGCGGCGTCTCCCATGCCCATCGTTTCCGTTGCCAGGGTAGCCGCAAATGCGCCCACATCCGGTATGGCCATGCCGGTGGCGTAATCATGCGTAATGACGGCGTCCGCACCTGCAGTCAAGGCGCCTTCCGCACCCACTGTGTACAAGGCCCGGTACAGAACCCGGTCCTGACCGGACGTGGTATCGCTGAACGCGTACATCTCGCCGCCGGCCGTCAGCGCCACCACATTGACGCCTCCCACCGTGCCGGTCCAGATGCCGTTCGCCGACGTCTGGTCCGGCCCCGGCGGGGCTGACGCAGGCGTGACGCCCGGGCTGTCGTCGCCGCCGCATCCGGCAACCGCCAGCAACAAGCCAACAGCAAGCACGCACGGCAAGTTGCGCCAACCACTTTGAACAGAAAAACTTTTCATCGGAATTATCCCCTCGGAGTAGGTTTCGTTGTCGGGCATTATACACATAATTAACCCGTAATAAAATCTGTGTTCGCGCCGGATCGTACCACACAAAACAAAATCAGGCACTGCCTATCGAGTTGCACAGGGTACCCCATCGAAAAACGTAAAGCAAGCGCTTGCGCCGGTCCATGTCCCGGTAGCGCCGGGGAGCGGCGACGCGGCAGGGACGGCGCAAGCGGCGCCGGCGTGGTAGGGCGGCGGCGCCAGGCGCCCGGCACTGCCTAAATGCCGGCGCCAACAACAGCATGCAACATCAATAAATTACCCCTCAACCGCATGCGCCATCCTCCCGTTAGTACGTCAACACAGTCTGTGAGCCTGGCGCGAATCCTTGTTGTGCCGACCTGGGGAGCCCTGTCGCTTCCAGCAGCTGGTAAGCAAAAGAATTACTGTTCCCAACCGATGGATTGTAAGGAATGCTTGTATTGCTAATGTCAGAGGCAAAAGTGCCCGCCGGCCCGGCAAGATGATTTGCTGACTCATTCGTCTGCCGCATAATTTGACCGTTGGCGGGGGATGTTGTCCAGTTATGAACGTCAGGATTGTATGGGCCAGATGTTGGCTGTATAAGCTCAAAAATTCCTTCTATGCTCGTGCTCAAGGTAGGCCCAGCCGACCCGGGCCGGGCCGCCCCTTGCTCGCCCGCCGCATGGCTCGTGACAACCAAGTAAGCGTGTCTCGGGCCAGGTGAGCCAAACCAAGGGGTAATGGTGTGATTATGCCGCATCTCTATTGGCGTGTCATGGCCATCGGCAAGGGAACTCAAAGGTTCTTCCGACTGCGCGAGGCGCCGCAACTCACCGAAAGCGTGGGCCGTGGCGGCGGTCATCACGCCGTTGGCGAACTTGCCGCCGCCGGCCATGGATGCCAAACCTCCCGCCATGATGCGGACGATACTCCGACCCGCCTTGCCGCCGGCCGCGAACTGCGCCACGTTGCCGGAGGCGAAACCACTGATGAAATTCCCGCCCAGCGCCGGGGAGGGCAAACCACCCACCCAGTTGAACACCCCCGCCGTCAGAGCGCTCACCAAACCGGATTTCAGGTCCCCGCCGCTCGCTATCATGCCCGGGATGAACCCTGCCGCGGCCGCAGTCAATCCCGGCACGGACAACACCCCGATGGCTACGAGCGGGCGCAACTCGCGGCCAGTCAAACCGGGCAAGAGGCCAATTGGTGAAAGAGGCCACTTAAGAACTTTGGGGCCGTCACCCAAAACGGCGCCAACCAACCCACCGAATAGAAATCCCGGCGGGCCTGTGTAACTCAACAGGTTACTCAACCCGTAGCTGTAACGGTTGTAGCTTTGGCTGTTAAGCGCATTCTGTATGTACGGGTCTGCCGACAGGAATCGTCCGGTCTGCGGGTCATAGACGCGCCCGCCCGTATGCACCAGGTCTACCGGGTCCAGCATCACGTGGTCGGTGAAGCCGCGGCGCGTAATCAGCGACAGGGACAGTCGCCCCGAGGCGCGCCACGCCACCAGGCGACGCTTCCCCCAGGCGTCAAACGCCAGTTGCTCGTGTACCCGCTGGTTATGTTCGGTGATGGCCGCCAGGGAGCCCAGGTGGTCCCGGTGGAAGTAGTGCACCCAGACGGAACTGGGACTGCCCGACGGGTTAATCACGCCTGAGGAACGCACCATCGCCACTACCTCGCCGCCCGCCTCCAGGTAATGCCAGTACATCGCCCCGGTGCCGCGCGAGTTCGCATTCTTCTCGTACAACCGGTCCACGTACCAGGTGGTGGCGGTGGAAATGCTGGTGCGCTTCACCTGCTTCACCAGGTTGCGGTCGGCGTCGTAGCGGAACGCCAGCGTAACGGTGCTCTCGGTAACGGAGCGCAGGCGGTTGGCCGCGGTCCACGTCAGCGTGCGGGCGCGGTTGCGCCTCTGGTTGTAGCCTTGCATTTGGTTGCCGTTGGCGTCATACGTCAGGCAACGGCCGCCCACACGCACCAATGCGTAATCGCCGGCAGCGGCGCAACCACCTATCGCCGCGCCGTAGGACTGTGCGCCGACGCCGGCCTTGCTGGTGAGGTTGCCCAGGGCGTCGTAGCCGTAGGTTTCGATGGTCGCATTGGCGCCGCTGCCGTCGTTGTAGTCGCTGCGGGTCAACCGGTTCAGGCGGTCGTAGCGGAAGGTCTCCGTGTGATTGCGCCAGGTCGGCGCCGCGCCGTCGGTTCCTTCCATGCGCACCTGTTGCGTGCGCCGGGTCAGGTTGCCCAGCAGATCGAATGAGTAGTGTGCGTCTTGTACGTCGTCGCGCCCGACCGGGCTCAGGGTGGTGCGACTCTGAATGCGGCTGACGAGCCCGGTGGTCTGCGAGTAACTGCGCCGCGTCTCCACCCCGTTGCCCAGAGTAAAGCGCGTCAACTGCCCCGCCGCGTTGTAGGCCCGCGCCTGCCAGTAGCGCGTGCCGGCGACCCCCGCATCGCGCAGGGTGGATACGTGGCCGTCCACCGTGTAACCGTATGCCGCCTCCAGCCCGTTGGGATGGCTGGGACTGGCGGGGTAACGCAACCGCGACAGCCGCCCGAAGCCGTCGTAGCTGCGGCGGAACGTGTAACTCTCGCCGGCATCCGCTATGCCGTCCGCATCGTCGTCCACCCACAAGGTGCTGGCGGCGGGGCGCCCGTAGCGGTCGTACTGGTAGTCGCGCCGCGTGTTGTCGCCGCCGGTGACCCGCACCCGCTTGCCGATGCTCTTGGCCAGCTTGCCGGCCGCCGTGGTGCTCAGGCTGTCGTAGCGCCAGGCGCTGGTGATGGGGGAAGCGCCTCCCGCATTCTCCACCCGCCGCGTCATCCGCCCCAGCCGGTCGTAATACAGCTCCGTGCGTTGGCCTTTGGCGTCCGTCTGCGTGATTAATCGTCCGAAGCCGTTGTAACGGTAGATCCAGGTCCCCATGTCCGGGTCCGCTTGCCGCACCTTATGGCCGCGCAGGTCATATTCGTAGGTAGTGCGCGAACGCTTGCCGCCAGTGGCCGCATCTACTATTGTTTCCACCAGGTTGCCCACCGGGTCGTAGCGGTAATCCGTCAGGGCGCCCGCCGCATCTTCCATTCGCACCAAGTCACCGCGGCCGTTGCGGCGGCTGCGGGTGACCTGCCCCAGGGTGTTGGTCGCCGTGGTCAGCAAGCCGCTGTAGGCGGTGCGCGTCACTTGCCCGCTGGCTTTGCGCTCCTCTATTACTCGTCCCAGCCCGTCGTAGAACAGCTCGTTCCAAAAGACCCGTCCCGCGTTGGTGAAGTAGGGCAGCCAGTTGCGCACCACCCGGCCCGCCCGGTCGTACGTCGTGGCGGTGGCGGACAGGCGCCGGTCGAAACTCACCACCGCCCGCTCGATCTCGCGCCCGAGGACGTCCCGCACCACCACGGCGGCCGGGGCACCGGCAGTGCGCGTGATGACCTTGGTCGCCCCCGCCGCCGGACAGGTAGCCGCGGTGCACCATGCCCGCGTCGTGCGCGTCCAGCCGCCGTCGGCGCGCCTCTCGCGCACCACCCGGCCGAAGCCGTCGTACGCCCAGCGCGTGGCGAGGCCGTTGGGGCCGGTCAGCGACAGGGGGACGCCCCAGCGCTCGTCCCACTCGCGCTGCTCCGCATGGCCCAGCGCATTGGTCTCGTCCACCACAAAACGTCCCTCGTCGTCATACTCCAGGGTGCGCATCACGCGTTGTTGCGTCCCGGCGGCGCGTCCGTCGTTGGCATGCTCCGTTATCCGCAAAGGATTGCCAAAGCCGTCGTATTCATACCGCTTGCCCAACGACAACAGCGCATTGCCGGGCTCGATGTTCTCCTGCTCTAACAGGCCGTTGGAGTAGTACGAGAAACTGCTGGTGCGCGTTGCGCACGTGGCGGGCGTTGCCGCGGTACAAGTACCGTCTTTCGCGTCCCTGTTGCCCGGCAGGTAGTGGGTCACCTGCGCCCGGGACAAGCGCCCCAGGCGCCAGGCGCCGCCTGTCACGTCATTGCTGTAGGTGTTGCGGGTATATACCGCATGGGTTTTCGTGCCCGCCGTAGTTTGCGCCAGCACCGAGGTCGGATTGCCGTAATTGTCGT
>CAZDXS010000235.1:0-8216 GCA_964509455.1 uncultured Enterobacteriaceae bacterium
CCGCACCCCCCTCCCAGGACCCGCCCGACAGCGTGCAACCGACCGCGCCCGGGGCAAAGGAGCAGTACCGCCGCCTGAAAGAATTGTTGCGCCGGATGTTCCAGCTGGACCGCGGCGACTTGGATTTCGGCCTGTATCGCATTATGAACATGAAAGCGAAAGAGGTTGATGCGTTTCTTGACAAGGACTTGTTGCCGCAAGTGCAAGCGGTGCTGGGCGCATCGGCAACTGAACGGCACGCCGCCTTGGAGGAGCAGGTTGAACGGGTAAGAACAGCCATCAGGGAGCCGTGGGACGACACGGAAAAATCGCCGGAAGTCATTGAATTGAAAAAGCGCCTGGCCGCGGCCAGGGCCGACGCGACCGCCGAGGCGGACGTATACAACCATCTCGTTAATTTCTTTTCCCGCTATTACAGCGAGGGCGATTTCGTGTCCCAGCGCCGTTACTCCGGCAACGGCGAGTCGGCTTACCTGATCCCGTACGACGGCGAAGAGGTGAAGTTGCACTGGGCCAACGCGGACCAGTACTACATCAAGACAACGGAAAACTACGCTTCCTACATATTCACCGCGGACGCGGCGACGCGGCGGCGGGTGCGCCTTGAAATCGCGGCGGCAAACAACGAAAAAGACAACATCAAGCCCGCCGGCGGCAAGCAACGGCGCTTTGTCCTGGCCAGGGGCGGGGACGCCGTCGCCATCGAGGGGGACGACCTCGTTGTGCGCTTCGAGCATCGGCCGCTGACCGAGGGCGAGGGGAAAAGATGGCCGGGCGGCGGTAACGGCAATGGCAACGGCAACGGCAACGGAGGGAGGCAACAGGGGAAAATCAATGCCGATGCGGTAAAGAAGATCATGGCGTCAAAGGCGCTTGACCCGGAATGGAACTCGCTCCTGGCCGCGCCGGAGCCCACGGAAACCAACGGCGAGCGCACCCTGCTGGAAAAACACATCGAGCGCTACACGGCAAAGAACGCGTTCGATTATTTCATCCACAAGGATTTGCAAAAATTCCTGCGGCGCGAATTGGACCTGTACCTGAATACGGAGGTGTTGAACCTGGACGAGCTGGATCTGGATGGTGTTTTCGCCATGGACCGGGTTGCGGCGCTGGTGCGGGCGACCCGTCATATTGGCAGGAAAATTATTGATTTCCTGGCGCAACTGGAAAACTTTCAGAAGCAGTTGTGGCTGAAAAAGAAGTTTGTGCTGGAGAGCCACTGGTGCGTGACCCTGGACCGGGCGCCCGAGGCGCTCTATCCCGAGATAGCCGCCAACGAAAAGCAACGGGAGGAATGGGTGGAGTTGCTGTCCATCGACGAGATCAAGGGAGACCTGGGGAACGGCAACGCCGGCTACGCCGCGCCGTTGAGCGTCGAGTTTCTCAGGGCCAATCCTTTCCTGGTGCTGGACACCAGGCACTTTGACCGGGATTTTACGGAGCGTCTGCTGGAGGCGCTGTCCGACAGCGGTCCCCTTGACGAGCAAATGGACGGGTTGCTGATTCACGGGGAAAACTTCCAGGCGCTGAACCTGTTGCAAGCGCGGTATCAAGGGCAGGTGGAGTGTGTGCACATTGATCCTCCTTACAACACGGCGACCAGTGGTTTCCTTTACAAGAACAACTACCGCCATTCGAGTTGGCTTTCGATGATGGAAAACCGCATTGCCAACGGCGCCGCGTTGCTGGCGGACGACGGTTCGTTTCTCTGCCATATTGACGAAAACGAATATGAACGACTCCACTATTTATTCGAATGCCTCGGTATTCCGGACGCCGGCACGGTAGTGTGGGACAAAAGGAATCCCATGACGGGAGGAAGAGGCGTAGCCACCCAGCATGAGTACGTGGCCTGGAGGTCGGCGACTCAGGAAGCGGTTTATTTTCGCAACAAGAACATTCAAGCGATGCTGGACAAAGTGACAGAGCTCTCCGAGCGCCACGGCGGTATAACGGAAGCCGTAAGAAAGGAATACGCCCATTGGATTGGAGACAACTCCGACCTTAGCGGCGGGGAAAAAGCTTGTCGCTACATAGATGATGAGGGGCGGATCTATCGCGACGTTAGTTTAAGGGCTCCAGAACCCAGAACGGATCCAAAGTTTTTTCAGCCCCTGATACATCCCGTTACCGGCAAGCCCTGCGTCGTCCCGCCCAATGGGTACTCACGCACGCCAGAAACTCTCCAGGCGATGATGGAGAGAGGGGAAATTATTTTTGGTTCGGACGAAACAACGCAACCGCGACAAAAACGGTGCCTGACCAGCGAAAGCAAGAGGCCGGTGTCGTCGGTCATCCAGGACGCCAGGCGCGGCAAGGCCAACCTCGATGCCCTGGGGCTGGAGAACTTTCCGTATTGCCACCCGGTTTCGCTGTATATGGAGTTGATGGGGGCAGCAACAGGCGAACCTCGCGACATCGTATTGGACTACTTCGCCGGCTCTGGGACGACCGGCCACGCGGTCATCAACCTGAACCGGGAAGATGGGGGGAACCGGAAGTACATTTTGACCGAAATGGCTGATCATTTCGACACCGTGCTGTTGCCGCGCATCAAGAAAGTCGTGCATTCGGCGGCCTGGAAAGAGGGCAAGCCGGTCTCGCGCGACGGTTGCTCCCAGGTCTTCAAGTACCTTCGCCTGGAATCCTACGAGGATACGCTGGACGCCCTGGAATTGGCCCCGCCGCAGGATGACCTGCTGGCGCAAGACGCAGAAGCGAATGCTGAACTGCTGGAAGATTACCGGTTGCGTTACGCCTTGGGCGAGGAGACGGCGAACAGCGCCTGCCTGCTGGGCAAGCGCCTCCTCGACCCCTTTGCCTACACGCTTTCCGTCGTGCGCGACGGCGTCCGGCGCGAGGTTCACGTCGACCTGCCGGAGACGTTTAACTACCTGATTGGGTTGCGCCCGGTGTCGCTACGGCGCATTGACGGCGTGTTGACCATTGCAGGCACGGACGCCGCCGGGCGCAGTTGCCTGGTTCTCTGGCGCAACCAGGAAAAGACAGACCAGGCCGCCCTGGACAAGTGGTTCACGGACAACCGGCGGAAGTTCCCCGACTCCCTGGATGTTGTTTATGTCAACGGCGACCACGCCCTGGATGCGCTCAAGCCGAAAAAGGAGAGCTGGGTTGTGGAAACCATTGATCCCGTTTTCCGCGAATTGATGTTTGAAGCGACCAGCGATGAATAGCCCCCGACGCGGCCGTCCTCGCCTTGCCGGCTTTCGCCGCATACTTTGTGAACACGCGCCGGCAGGTTGATCATGGCCAGAAGAAAGACCCAGCAGGCAACGCTTGAGCAACGCCGCATACTGTTGCGCTTCATAAGCCTCGAGTTCGGCTACGAGGACGCGGGCCCCCTGCTTGACCAGTTGCGGGACGTCTCGCCGGATGTTGCTCACGGCGACGTCAGCGGCTATGCCATGGCGCTTTCCCTTCGCTCGCCCCCTCTCCCCGCGTCGGTTGCGCCGGAGCAACTGGTCGAGTACGACAGGAATATTGCAGAGCACAGCCGCCGGTTGCGAATGACACGCGAGCACGGCCGCACCTGGAAGCCGCACCAGTACCTGGCGTTGCTGTTCACCGAGCGTTACCTGCACCGCTATTTCGAAGATGCCGAGGAATTGCGCAAGGCGATGAACTGGGCCAAGCGGCAATACCGGTTGTTCGGGAGAACACCGGACTACACGGAGAACGAATTGCGCACCATCGCTTTTCAGAGTGCGACCGGTTCCGGCAAGACGCTCATTATGCACGCCCATATCCTGCAGTACCAGCACTGGCTGAAAAAGTCGGGCGGCAAACTCAACAACATCATCCTGCTAACGCCCAACGAGCAGATGTCCAGGCAACACGAACGTGAGTTGCGGATGAGCGGCATAGAAGCCAGACTGTTTTCCAGCAAGGTCCGGGCGGGACTGTTTCGGCACGTCGAGATCATCGACCTGAACAAGCTGGCTGATAAAAGGGGGGTCAAACGGGTCGCGGTGCAAGAGTTCGGGGAAAACAACCTGGTGCTGGTGGACGAGGGGCACCTGGGGGCGACCGGCAAGGTATGGCGCGAGCGCCGCGAGGAATTGTCCCGCGGCGGATTTACTTTTGAGTACTCCGCCACGTTCAACCAGGTCGTCACGAAAGACAAGAGCAGAAAGTTGCTGATTTCGTACGGCAAGGCCCTGTTGTTTGATTATCCCTACAGGGCATTTTATGAAGACGGCTACGGCAAGGATTACACCATATCGAACCTGCCGGGGGGTATGGAAGATGCGAGCAGCAACCTGTACCTGTTAGGTTGCCTGCTGACTTTCTATCTGCAGTGCCGCGTCTGGCGCGATCACGGCGGCGCGTGGATGGAATTCAATCTTGCAAAGCCCCTGTGGGTGTTTTTAGGCAAGACCGTGATTGGAAAAAGCCGGGTGAACCAGCAGGCCAGGACGGACGTTGTGCGCATCCTGGAGTTTCTCGGCTGGTGTCTGGCGCACGGCGCCGAGGTGCGATCCTTGATCACCCGGTTGGTCAACGGCGACTCGGGCCTGGTTGACGAGGCCGGCAACGATTATTTCTCCGGCCGGTTTTTCGACCTTGAGGGCCGGCATGTTGATGAACTGTATGACGATATCCGCCAGGCCCTGTTCAACGGCGGCGGCCGGCTTCACGTTCGCTATCTCACCAGCGGCGACGGCGAGTTGCATTTACGGGCCGGGGACAATGCGCCTTTCGGCGTGGTCAACGTGGGGGACTCGCAAGCGCTCTACAACCTGTTGCTGAGCAACGACAATCCGGATCTGTCCATTGAGCGGGAGGCCGGTTTTGTCGAGAAGATGTTCGACAGCGTGGACCAGCCGCGCTCGCCGGTGAACATTGTGGTGGGCGCGCGCCGTTTCATCGCCGGTTGGAGCTCCTGGCGCGTGAGCACCATGGGATTAATGCACGTAGGGGTTGGCGAGGGGCCGGAAATCATCCAGATGTTCGGGCGGGGGGTGCGCCTGAAAGGCTGGAACATGAGTTTGAAACGCCATGGGGAATGCGGCGCCCCGATGCCTGCCGGCGGCAGCGTCAAGCTGGCGGAGCTGGAGACCTTGCACATCTTCGGGTTGCGTTCGAACTACATGCAGACGTTCAAGGAGTTGTTGCGCCTGGAGGGAATTCAAATAGAGCGGGAGACGGTGCGCGTGCCTGTTGCCTGGAATTTTGCGAAAGGGAGCGACCTGAAAATGATTCGCCTGGACGGCGACCTGCGCTTCGAAAATTCCCAGGAGCGGGTTGTCCTGGGCGGGCGGCAAGATGCCGCCGAGCCGGTGGTGAGGGACCTCTATTCCAGCGTGCAATCCGCGGCGTCTAGGGAAAGCCCGGACGCCTCCCAGATGGAAAAGAGCCGGGCGGAACTGGCGAAAGGACATGTCGCCCTCTTCAACCAGACGCGCATATACGAAAAACTGCTGGCGCAGAAGCGTTACAAGGGCTGGCACAATCTGATCATTGAGCCGGAACTGGTGGACGACCTGCTGGCGAGTGATAACTGGTACGAACTGTATGCGCCGCCGGAGCGAATGAAGCCGAAGACTTTCAAGGGCTTGCTGGAGTTGGAAGACCTGGCCGCCTCCCTGATGACCGAGTACCTTGAACAGGTTTGGCGCAACCGCCGCCGGCGCTGGGAGCAGGAGCGGCTCCGGGCGGCGCCGCTGGACGAGAGCGACCCGAACAACATCAGAGAGTACCAGTTGTCGATGGACGCGCCCAGGAGAGGTCTAAATCTGGCCCAGGGCGTGCGGGGTCTGCAGGCGCCTTACTATTACATTCCCGGGCTGAACATACGCGCCATCGTGTCGGAGCGCCATGCGTACCAGCCCCTCTTGCATCGCGCCAGGAACTCTCCAGTCACGGTACAACCCGTCGCGCTTGACGACAGCGAGAAAGAAGTCGTGGAAAGGTTGATTTCCCTGGCGGATCAAGCCGGCCCCTGCCTGCGCGGCCGGGAGCTGTTTTTGATTCGCAACCAGTCGCGCGGGCGCGGCGTGTCCTTTTTTGATGATTTTGCGTATTACCCGGACTTCATCGTGTGGTTGAAGCAGGACGGCGAGCAACACGTCATTTTTCTCGACCCCAAGGGGCTGGTCACGCACGGGCGGAAAGAACGCAACAAGGTGAAGTTGCACACCGAGATCAAGGAGACGGAAAAACAAGTTCGGAAGCAAACCCCCGGCGTTCATCTTCACGCCTACATCCTGTCCGTGACGCCTCCCGACAAGATCGGTGATGAAAGGCGCTCGAAGTCCGAATGGGCGGACAAGGGCGTTTATTTTCTGGGGGACAGCGATTGCCTGGAGCAGATCATCGGGAAAGTACTAGGCGGCTCGCCCGGAGGGGAGGCATCTTCGAATTAACCCGGCGGCGGGTGCGCCTCGAGGGTGCTGTGGCCGCCGGCGCAGCGTTCGCCTCGCGCCTGGGCGGGTGGCCCGGCGGCCCCGGCCGGGCGGAGTTGTGCGCCGGGCAGGGCGGCCACGGCGGACTCTATCCATTCTTCTGCCTCGCGGTTGATATCAAAACAACATACAGGAATCCGGACAAGCCACACCGATGTAACGGTTTTACTCTGGGTTCGCATGGGAAGTACTTTGAAAACAGGACCAGTACAAAAAACATTCAATTTTCGTACGGCTCGTACTCCGGGCATTTCTGCCTGGGGATAATTTACAGCCGCGTTGCTTGTCCGACCGTCGAGGAAACGGGATGCCGCAAAATTGATCAGCTTCATTCAATTGTCTCGGCGGCGCGAGATTTCCAGTTCTTTGCAATGGAGAAATGGAGAATTGCCGGCGATAAAAGAGGCAGCGGCAATACCGCGAACATTGGCAGCATCATCGACATTCAAGATTTGATCAGGGGGAACGGCATGTTTTCAATGTTGGGGGAAAACTGGTTTGATGACTACTGGATGAATTACGGGAAGATCACCATACCCGACAACAAGGGAGGCACAAAAAAGATAACCACGCTAAGGGAGTTTGGCGAGTATCGCAAAGGGGACGTCTCGCTGGTAGTTCCGAGACGCGCCCGGGCCTCCAGGAGAGAGCGATGAGAGTGCGTGTGCCGCCTATAAAGTCCCAGGGCATCAAGACGAAGCTTGTTTCCTGGATTGGCGACCTTGTCCCGCGTGAATTTGACGGCAGGTGGGTGGAGCCTTTCATGGGCACCGGGGTGGTGGCTTTCAACTTGGCGCCGCAACGCGCCCTCCTGTGCGACGCCAACCCTCACTTGATCGCTTTTTACCAGGCTGTTGCGGACGGCGGGATTACGCCGGCGACTGTCAAGGACTACCTGGAAAAGGAAGGGGCGGCATTATCGGAAAAAGGCGATGCCTATTACTACGAGGTACGGGAGCGGTTTAACAGGGACCACCAACCGCTGGATTTCCTGTTCCTGAACCGGGCCGGCTTCAACGGCATGATTCGGTTTAACCGAAAAGGCCGGCTCAATACGCCGTTTTGTAAAAAGCCACGGCGCTTCGCGCCCGCCTACATCACGAAAATCACGAACCAAGTGTCGCATGTCGGCAGGCTGGCGAGTTCCAGGGAATTCATTTTCAGGCGCCAGGGGTTTGAAAAAACCATAGCAGAGAGCGAGGACGGGGACATTATTTACTGCGACCCGCCGTACGCGGGCAGGCATGCTGATTACTACAACGGGTGGGACGGCGCGGATGAACAGGCGTTGTTCGAATCCTTGTCCCGAACGCGCGGCAAGTTCATCCTGTCCACCTGGCATCACAATGATTACCGGGAAAACCGCTACATAAAATCCTTGTGGGGGCGGTTCAACATTTTGACCAGGGAGCACTTTTACCATGTGGGCGCCCGCGAAAGCAACCGCAACCCGGTGGTCGAGGCGCTGATTACCAATTACGACCCGGCCTCCCGTTAGCCGGCAACCCGGCGGCGGGCGAGCAGGCGGGTCTGCGCCGGGCATTCGCGGCGCTTGGCCGGCCCATGGGAATGCTGGCAGATTAGGCGCAGTGCGTGCGGCGCAAACCTCGCGGTACCCCAGGACCATCAGGACCCGTAGAAGACCTGGGCGCCATCTCCGGTCGTGAAAGTGTATTCGTCCGTGAGGGTTTGTTTCCCATCTCCTGCTTCGACCCGGGCCGGGCTGTTCAGGTCAGCCAGTCGCGGCTTTAGCCAGCATCGCTTGCGATGCGGCGGCCGTGCCCGGAC
>CAZDXS010000236.1:0-5714 GCA_964509455.1 uncultured Enterobacteriaceae bacterium
AAACGGCGCCGAATAAACGGCGCGGCTTGCGGTAACTACGGGACGTGACGCCCACACTCCCAGCACCGTTGATGCAGGGACAGGAGCGACTGCCGGCGGTAACGACGGGACGCGACAGCCGCCCCCGTGTGCCGTTGAAGTCGAGGCCGGCAACGCCAACCACACGGCAACAGGGCCAGGCTGGGCAGGCTCGCCCTGGCGCCGTCAGGCTGGAACGACGCCGAATAAACGGTGCGACCCGCGGCAACGACGGAGCGCGAGATCCACACTCCCCGCACCCGGTTCACGCGGCGGCAAGAGCGCTTGCCCCCGGTGAACCGCGAGGACGCCCCCTGGCCGCCCGCGGCATCCATGCCGGCAAACCCCGCAACACATTCTTGCGGGTCAGCCGGCCTGGTTTTGCGCGTAGCGTTGAACCGAGCGGGCAGTCAAGGCAACAACCGCGACAACAACAAACGTCACTATCAAAAACAGGAGATAGCCCCCAACCACCAAGGCCGACAATGGCCCCCTGGCTGATGCGGCAGGCGTATTCTCAAGTCTGTAGAGCGCTCCTGAGCCAACTCCGAAGTTGTCCCTGGCAACCTTGGCGTGAAGGCGCAGGAATACGTTGGTGTGGCGCCGCAACTCGGCCAGGACATACTGGAATTCTTCTTCGAATTCCGCCATCACTGACTGGGAAAGATGTTTATAACCGCTGCTTTTGAGAAACTCGACAAATCGGTCTTTCTCGTTCATCGAAATCCTGGCGTCACTGGCGGCGTTCTGATACTCAATCAGCTGGCTGTTCAACCAACGGTTATGTTCCGAAATGTCGGGAGGGTTGATCATGTCCACCAGCCGGCCGATGCCGGTCGCACTGAGACCAACATTTACACCGGGCGTTCCTGTCGCCCTTCGCACCAGCCTTTGCGTCGCCGGGTCGCCAAACGCTCCGAGCGCTTGAGGGCCAAAGCCGGCAACAGGGTCAACCCCTCCGGCGGCCTCCATCCCGCCGGCGACAACCCCCTCGCCGGCGGCGCCCGCCCCCGGCGCCGTCAGCAAGTCAAGGGCGGACAGGTCCGGTGCAGTGCCGCCCAGCTTGCGGAAGCTCGCAATGGCATTGTTGATTGATTCCAGGCGGGCCTTGCTCTTCAGTTCTTCATCGCTGAGTCTCTTGATGGCATACTGCTGGTCAGCAACCAGCTTGTCCTTATCCTTGGTCAACCCTCGAAGTTCGGTATAAACGGACAGGCTGGACAAATGATTTTGCCGGGCAACCTGGATTTGCCGCTCCAGGTCCGCCAGGGAGTAACCCGTCTCCTCGTCGGTGACGGTCCCGCTGTTGGGGAATTCAAACAGGGACTGGACGGCCTCTGTGAGCGAATCTATGTTGTCTCTCAGCAAATTCACCGCGTGGTAATAGTCCAGTTTTTTGAACTGCCGGTCATCAAACAGCGCCGCTGTATACATTTTCGTATCCAGCGCTAGGGCGCCGTAATCCTCTATGGCAACGTCCGCCCAGACCCGGGGAATGTCCAGCAGGATTTTATCTATCTCGTAGTCTTCCAACGGACTCCGCCAACTGGTGTAAAACGACAGCAGGGCCGCCTGCCCCGTTATCTGCTGTATCTCGTCCCGTATTCCCTCTTGCAATCTTAACATTTCCCTGGACGGCATGCCTCTCATCTTCGTCATCATGTTGTTGTACTTCTCGAGAATGCTCTCGTAGTTGCGCACGTGCGGCCGGATGACAAAACTCTCGGCAAACGTATCTTCGCGTATGCCCCGTTCGGCCAGGTTGTTGACGTCGTACACCCTTGCCAGCACCCTGGGCGACACCAGGTCGGAAATTGCGAACGGCTGGCCGTTGGGGTACATCCCCTCGGCCGCTTCCTGAAAAGTAAACCGAATTACCTGGTTGTGGCTGATCAATTTCGGGTTTATGACCTGCAACCCCAGCCATATCGCCCAGTACGCCAGGCTGACGACTAACAACGCGAGCAATATTTTGCCGCGTATTTGCCATACCCCGTAAACCAGGGCGGTCCAACCCTGCTCATTGTCCTGCGGTTGCTGTGAGGGCAACGTAGTTTCTGTAGTCATCGTTTTCTCATTGTTTTCTTGAGTCCCGAGCGGGAACGCATCATTATCATGTTCGAATTAAACAAGCGGGGAGGGTGGACTGCGCCAATGAAAACACCAGCACCGCGCCGCAACCCGGCGGTTTCGCACCCGGAAACCCGCGGCGGCGCCTCGTTGTCGGCCGCCGCTCAACACCACGGAAACCCGACAACACACCCTTGACGGACAGCTTCATCCCGCCAACCCTTGCTCTAATGGCGGGCATTGTATCAGCGCCGTCCGGGTTTTTCAACCCCCCGTATGAACTTGTATCTTTTGAGGCAAAACCAGGCGCCGTTGCCAGGATGTACGGGGCCGCAACATACCAGAA
The DNA here is from genome assembly GCA_964509455.1 of uncultured Enterobacteriaceae bacterium. Taxonomy (GTDB): domain Bacteria; phylum Pseudomonadota; class Gammaproteobacteria; order Eutrophobiales; family Eutrophobiaceae; genus JAAXHV01. The sequence continues at coordinate 2,435 of CAZDXS010000236.1, forward strand.
ACCAAGAGTTGCCCAGGCAACGCTTGGCGCGGCGGCTTCAACCCCGGCGCCCGCCTCCCATTGCGACCGCGCCGGGGGCGGCGACCTCAGATCCGGCGCCCGCCTCCCATTGCGGCCGCGCCGCGCACGACGACATCCGCCCCGGCGCCCGCCTCCCGTTGCGGCCGCGCCGCGCACGACGACATCCGCCCCGGCGCTCGCCCCCCGTTACGGCCGCGCCGCACACAGCAACAGTGCCATAATAAAACCCGGCCCGCACATTCAAGGGACGCTGAAACGGGCAACGTGCTATAATGCCGGCAAGTCGGCGCCGCGGCGAAACGCCGCGGCGACAAACTGCCGGCCCGCAACCACCCATGCGAAGAAACCAGCGCCCAGAAACCATGCGCAACTACCTGGACATAGACCTTGACCGCCGTACCGCGACCGCCGCGGCGCGGCAAGGCGAGGAACTAGTGTGGGGCGGACGTTACTTGATTGCCAAGACCCTGGTGGAGGAGAATATCGCGGCCGTTGACCCCCTCTCGCCAGACAACCCGTTGATCTTCTCCGTCGGCCCTTTCGCCGGCACCAACTTTTCCAACGCCAACCGCACCAGCATTGGTTGCCGCAGCCCGCTGACGGGCGGCGTCAAGGAATCCAACGCCGGCGGCACCTTGGGCGTGGCTCTGGGGCAGTTGCACCTGGCCGGCTTCACCCTGCGCGGCGCCGCCAACGAATGGGTCGTCATCCGCCTGAAAAAAGACGGAACCTGCGAATTTGACCCGGCCCGGGATTTCATGGGCAAGGGCAACTTTGAGACCGCCGCCGCACTGCACGAAAAATACGGCAAAAAAGTCAGCATCGCCCTGTGCGGCCCCGTCGGCGAGTACCAGGGCATGCTGGCCGGCATTGCCGTCAGCGACACGGACCGGCGCCCTTCCAGGCTGGCGGCCCGCGGCGGCGTCGGAGCCGTGCTGGGCAGTAAAAAGGTAAAAGCCGTCGTTGCCGACCTGGACCGAATGCCGCAGTTGCACGAGCGTAAAAAAGTCATGGGGGCGGTGCGCTACTACGCCGAAAAACTGGGAGAAGACGAGGCCATAGACAGCTACAAGCGCTTCGGCACGGCCATGATGGCGGATTACACAAACCACGTGGGCGGCCTGCCGGTGCGCAACTTTTCCGCGGGACGCCTGGTTGATACCGGCAAGGAACCCCTGAGAATGGGCGGCGATTTCATCCGCGCCCAAAACACCGCTCGCGGCGGCGAAACCTCCCACGCCTGCATGCCCGGTTGCCTGATCCAGTGCAGCAACGTCTATGCCGACGCCGCCGGCAATGAAGTCGTATCCCCGGTTGAATACGAGACCCTGGGACTGCTGGGAACCAACTGCGGCATAGAGAACCCCGACGACCTGGCGCGGCTGAACGCCGTCGCCAACGACCTGGGCATTGACACTATCGAGACCGGCGCCATGGCGGGCGTATTGATGGAGGCCGGCCTTGGCGAGTTCGGCGATGCCGGGTTCATCCAGGAAGTGCTGGAGCAAATACGCGCCGGCACGGAACAGGGCAGGTTGTGGGCCCGGGGCACCGCTTTCGTCGGCGACCACTACCAAGTGAAGCGCGTGCCGGTAATCAAGCGCCAGGCCATCAGCGCTTATGATCCCCGCGTGATTGAGGCCACCGGCATCAGCATGATGGTTTCCGCCCAGGGCGCCGATCACACGACGGGCAACGTGCCCCGCATGGAGACCGCGGACAAGCCCCTGGAGGAAATCGCGGCGGCCAGTTACGCCGCCCAGGTAATGTGCGCGGCAACGGATTCGCTGGGGCTGTGCGTTTTCGGGCGCACCGTGACCACCGTTGAACTGGACCGGATCACCGAGGGGATTAACGCGGCCGTCGGCTCCGACCTGAACTCCTCTTTCTTTGATGAGCTGGGACGGGAGACCCTGCGACTGGAGAGAGAATTCAACCGCGCCGCGGGCTTCACCCGGGACGATGACGAGTTGCCTCGGTTCTTCTACGAGGAAGCGCTGGCGCCCAGCGGCCGGGCAGCACGATTTCATGCAAAAGAGGTCAATGAATTTGCCGACCGGTGGTGGCGGGACCATACCGATCAGAGCGGCGCCCGCCGGTGACAACATTCGCGCCGGCAGGCGCGGCGCGGCCGGACTTGCAGGGCCCGCCCCAGGCGCCGGCGTTGCGACAAACCGCGCACTGTTGCGCCAGGCGTCGCGGCGCCGGCGGCGACCGGCCGTCCTTATGATGCGTAGGCAAACGCCGCGTCGCGCATTTTGGCTTTCGGGATGGCGGCGGCGAAGCGACAACCCGGCCCGGGCGGCGTCAAAATGAACATAAGTCCCCCTGCGGATTTGTGTATATAATTCCCCACTTCACCAACCCTGATTTCAAGAGGCTGCGATAAGATGATCCAGGAAAAATACGTAGATTACGAACATGCCGGCGCGAACCTGGAAGGTTTCCTCGCCTGGGACGACTCCAGGACCGGCCCCCGGCCCGGCGTGCTCATCGCCCACGCCTGGGGCGGGCGCGGCGAGCTTGAATGCGACAAGGCGCGAGCGCTGGCGGAGCTGGGCTACGTCGGGTTTGCCGCGGACCTGTATGGAAAAGGCGTGCGGGGCGCCGACAAAGAGGAAAACGCCAAACTGATGCAACCGTTCCTGGACGACCGCCCCCTGTTGCAATCCCGCATGACCGCATCCCTGGAAATCCTCAAGTCGCAACAGGAAGCGGACAGCGAGCAGCTCGCCGCCATGGGTTTTTGCTTCGGCGGCCTGTGCGTCCTGGACCTGGCCCGCATCGGTACGGACCTCAAGGGCGTGGCCAGTTTTCACGGACTGTTCGGTGCGCCGGACAACACGGCCGGCACAAAAATAAAGGCGCGGGTGCTGGCGTTGCACGGGCATGAGGACCCCATGGTTCCCGTCGATGCCGTGGCCGCGTTGCAACAAGAGCTGACGGCGGCCGGCGCGGACTGGCAGATACACGTCTACGGCAACACCCTGCACGCTTTCAGCAACCCGGCCGCCAACGACCCCGAGCTGGGCGCTATTTACGACGCCAGGGCGGCCCGGCGCTCCTGGCAAAGCCTGCTGAACTTCCTGGACGAGCTGTTCGAGGAGTAACGTCCCGGACGGGCGGTGCCCCGGGGGCGGAGGCAACCAGAGGCGCCGCCGCGGCAACAGCAGGCGGGCGTCAGTCCAGCCATTCGGCGGCCCGGCGCGCGAAGTACGTCAAGCCCCCATCGGTGCCGGCGTGGGCTGGCACACACGGC
>CAZDXS010000237.1:0-26360 GCA_964509455.1 uncultured Enterobacteriaceae bacterium
TTCGTGACCGTCACAGCCGAGGTGGACGCAGCCACGCGGCTGCCGCCGCCCTACCTGGGCGACCAAAGCCTCAATCCCCCGGACCGGAACGCCCTGCCCGCCGCCCTGGCAACCACCCTGCCCGCCAAGCGGGTGCGCCAGGGAGCGCACACTCATTATGTAACGTATGACCGCGGCGAGCCGGCACGGCAACAAACGCCGCAGGCTACGGGCCGACACACCGCCATGCACCGCCGGGCGACCTTGGGGTATAATGCCAATCTGGATTAATGATCCCAGCTGAACGGCGAGGGGGCGTCTGAAAATATGTCCACCGAAGCAGAACCTGTTGTCAAGCGCGTTTCCACGTACTGCTACCAGTGCGTGAACGGGCCGGACCTGTTAACGGTGGAAACCGTGGACGGGGTGGCCACGAAAATAGAGCCAAACTTCGACCTGCGGGGGGAACATCCCGCCGACGGCAAGGTCTGCGTCAAACCGTTCGGGCTGGTGCAAAAGCTGTACAACCCCCACCGCATCAAGAAGCCCATGAAGCGCACCAACCCGAAAAAAGGCCGCAACGAAGACCCGGGCTGGGTGGAAATCGAGTGGCGGGAAGCCCTGGACCTGACGGCGGAGAAGCTGAACGCCGCCCGCGCCAAGGGCGTCTTGGACGAGAACGGCAACCCGCGGCTGGCGTTCACCACCGGCGGCGCGGCCACGCCTTTCAAGTACATGGGCAGTTTTCCGGCCTTGCTGGCCGCCTGGGGCGCCGTGGACCAAAGCCTGGGCGCCGGCGGCACGGTCAAGTGCTACCACACCGAGCACATGTTCGGCGAGCTGTGGCACCGGGCGTTCACGGTCCTGCCGGACACGCCCCGGTGCGAATACCTGATCTCCTTCGGCAGCAACATAGACGCCTCCGGCGGCGTCACCGGCGTGCGCCGCCACGCCGACGCCCGCAAGCGCGGGATGAAACGCATACAGTTCGAGCCGCACCTGTCGGTGACCGGCGCCAACGCCACGGAATGGATTCCCATCAAGACCAAGACCGACAACGCGGTGCTGTTCGCCATGTTGCACGTATTGCTGTGCGAGACCCCCATCGACCGGCTGGATGCGCCGTTTCTTAAAAACCGCACCGCCTCGCCCTACCTGGTGGGCCCCAACGGGTTTTACCTGCGCGACCCGAAAACCAAAAAACCGTTGCTGTGGGACGAAAACGCCGGGCGGGCGGCGCCGCACGACCGCGCCGGCGTCGAACCCGCCCTGTTGGGCGCTTTCACGGTGGAGGCCGCCCTGGAAGTCGGCGCCGACGATGAAGAGTGGCGTCACGACAATGTCCAGGGCGAAACCGGGCTGGAGAAGACCCGACAACTGCTGGCGGACAAGACGCCGGAATGGGCGGAGCAGATTGCCGATGTGCCGGCGGCGACCATTCGCCGCATCGCCAACGAGTTCCTGAACCACGCCCGCATCGGCGAGACCGAGGAAGTGGACGGGCGCATCCTGCCGTATCGCCCGGTGGCCACCGTGCTGGGCAAGTCCGTCAACAACGGCTGGGGCGCCTACGAGTGCGTCTGGGCCCACACCATGATGCAGGTGCTGGTGGGCGCCCTGGAAGTCCCCGGCGGCATGTTGGGCAGCACCACCCACGTGGCCGGCGACACGGACTGGGAACGGTCGCTCACAGTGGCGGCCGGCGAAGACGGGTTCATGACCCACACGTTCACGCCCACCGACAAGGAGGGCTGGGACGCCCATCCGTTCAGCCGCCACGCCCACAACAGCCTGACCCCCATGGGCGGCGACAAGCTGGGGGCGCAACTGTTCGGCTCCACCACCCTGGCGTGGTTGCGGTTGCAAGGGCGCGCCGCCGACAGCTGGCCGCGCCCCAACCCGCCGGACGTCTGGTTCATCTACAAGTGCAATCCCGCCGTCTCCCACTCGGAAACCGGGCGCATGGAGGAGACCATGGCGCAGTTTCCCTTCATCGCCGCCTTCGCCTACACCCTGGACGAGAGCAATCACTACGCCGACGTCGTCATGCCCGAGGCCACGGACTTGGAGAGCGATCAGCTGCACCGCATCGGCGGCGGGCATTACTTCGAGAACCACTGGGAATCCGAGGGCTGGGCCCTGCGCCAGGCGGTCATCCCGCCGCAGCACGAGGCGAAGGACTTCAGCTGGATCGCCAACGAGCTGGCGCGGCGCACCGGCCTGTTGGAGGCCTACAACGGCGCCATCAACGCCGGCGTCTGCGGCATTCCCCTGAAAACCGAGGACTACGACTTCTCCCTGGACGTCGCCCGGGAACATTCCCAGGACCAGGTATGGGACGCCGTCAGCAAGGCCGCCAGTTACGACCTCAGCGGCGGCCGAGAAGTGCTGGACCTGGACTGGTTCCGGCAACACGGCTTCAAGACCCGCCCCTACTCCCGCCTCAACTGGTATCTCTACCACCGCCTGGAAGACCTGGGACTGCGCTTCGAACTGCCCTACCAGGAGCGCTACTACCGCATGGGAACGCAACTGGGCCGACGCCTGCACGAGACCGGCGCACACTGGTGGGACCGACAACTAGAGGAGTACGAGCCCCTGCCCCGCTTCAAGGACCTGAACCGGCTGTGGGACGAGATCATCGAGCGCAACCACGACGTCAAGGCGGCGGATTATCCTTTCTGGCTGTTGACCGGGCGCAGCATGCAATACGCCTGGGGCGCCAACGTGGGCATACCCCTGATGAAAGAGACGGCGGACAACGTGTACGGCCACGACGGCGTCATCATGAACGCCGGCAAGGCCCGGGAACTGGGCATAGCGGACGGCGACCTCATCGAGGTGACGTCGCCGGTGGGCGCGACCCGCGGCCGGGCGCGCTTGCGCCAGGGAGTGCGCCCGGACGTGGTGGTGATGCTGGCCCAGTTCGGCCAGTGGAAAACGCCTTTCGCCAAGGAGATGAAACGCCCCGGGCTGAACGCCCTGGTGCCCATGAACACGGACTCGCTGGACGGCGGCGGCTCCTCCATAGACGGCGCCAAGGTGCAGGTGCGGCGCGCAGGAGCGGCGTCGTGACTCGTTACGTAATGGTGGCGGACCTCAACCGCTGCGTGGGTTGCCAAACCTGCACCGCCGCCTGCCGCCACACCAACGCAACGCCGCCGGGCGTGCAGTGGCGCAAGGTGCTGGACGTGGAATGGGGCGAGTTTCCCAAGGTGCAACGCCTGTTCATGCCGGTGGGTTGCCAGCACTGCGCGGACCCGCCATGCATGCACGTCTGTCCCAGCACGGCGACGGGGCAACGGGACGACGGCATCGTCACCATCGACTACGACCTTTGCATAGGGTGCAGTTACTGCACTGTCGCGTGTCCCTACCAGGCCCGCTACAAGGTGGACAAGCCGGAGTTCGCCTACGGCGATGAACCCACCGAGTCCGAGGCGAAGCAGTTTGACGAGCGCACCCTGGGCGTTGCCCAGAAGTGCACGTTCTGCGCCGACCGGGTGGACGCCGGCACGGCCCGGGGGCTCACCCCCGGCATCGACCCGGAGGCAACGCCGGGTTGCGTCAACGCCTGCATCGCCGACGCCCTGAGCTTCGGCGACATAGAAGACGAAAACAGCAACGTCTCCCAGTTGCTGGCGGAGAACGCCTGGTTCCAGATGCACGCCGGGCTGGACACGGAGCCGGGGTTTTATTACCTGTGGGACCAGGAATCGCCGCCGCAACAGGCGGTGGATATGCACGGTGAGTAGTTTCGGCGCCGTAACGCAGACCCAGTGGGACTGGCGCGCGGCGGGCAACTTCATGTTGGGCGGCGCCGGCGGCGGCCTGGCGTTGATGGCCCTGGTCGTTTTTTGGCCCGCAACGCCGCCGCCCCTGCTCAACGCGGCGGCGCCGGCGCTCATCGCCCTGGGGCTGTTGCTGGTGTGGCTGGAGATCGGCCGCCCCCGCCGTTTCTTGCACGTGTTTTTCCATCCGCAGACTTCCTGGATGAGCCGCGAGGCCATCGTCGCCGTGTTGCTGTTCGCGGCCGCCGGCGCGGTCCTGTGGACGCAGGCCCGGGCGGCGGCCGTAGTCTTCGCCGTGCTGGGTTTCGGGTTCCTGTTCTGCCAGGCTTTCCTCCTGCACGCCGCTAAAGGCATTCCGGCATGGCGGGAGCCCCTGCTGATACCGCTGGTGCTCGCTACCGGCCTGACGGAAGGCCTCGCCATCCTGACCTGCTTGCTGATTTTTTCCGGCCACGCGCCCATCCACCCCGCCCGCCTGCTGGCGGTGTTGCTGTTCTTGCGGCTGGCAAGCTGGTTGCTTTACCAACGGCGCATGGAGTCCGGCGATGCGCCGGCGGGCGCCGTGGAGATCCTAAGGGACTTCAACCATGCCATGGTCATCCTGGGACACTTCTTTCCCTTGATGTTGCTGACCATAGTGGAAGCGTTTCCGGAGCTGGTGCGGCCCCTGGCGTTGTTGATAAGCATCGTGGCAACCGCCTGCGGCTGGCGCATGAAATACCTCATCGTGGTCAGGGCCGCGAAAGTGCAAGGCTACGCCCTGGGCGAAACGCAACAGGGGCGACCCGACCCCCGGCCGCCGGTGCGGCGGGGGCAAGGGAAAAACCAGATCATCTTCAAGCGCGACGACCGCGGCGCCGATTCCGAGTTGCACTGACCAGTGCGCCAACCCCGGCGCTGTTTCCGAACTGCATTAACCGGCGCTCGCCGCGCCCGTTGCCGCGCCAAGCCCCGCACCAGCGCCCACCACCGCGCCCGTCATCCGCCGCGCCGCTTCCGAACTGCACTGATCCGGATGCCGGTCGCCGCGCTTGCCTGGCGCACCTCGCCGCGCCGCTTCCAAACTGCACTAACCGGCGCCGATTCCGAACTGCATTAACCGGCGCTCGCCGCGCCCGTTGCCGCGCCAAGCCCCGCACCAGCGCCCACCGCCGCGCCCGTCATCCGCCGCGCCGCTTCCAAACTGCACTAACCAGCACTGACCCCGGCGCTGTTTCCGAACTGCATTAACCGGCGCTCGCCGCGCCCGTTGCCGCGCCAAGCCCCGCACCAGCACCCACCACCGCGCCCGTCATCCGCCGCGCCGCTTCCAAACTGCACTAACCAGCACTGACCCCGGCGCTGTTTCCGAACTGTATTAACCGGCGCTCGCCGTACCCAAGCCGCCGGGCGCCGGCTGCCGAACGCACCACACACCGCACCCCCAAGCGCACCTCGCCGCACCCGCGTCCGCAACACAGATTCCGAACCGCCTCAGCCGCCCCCAAGCCGCCGCGCCGACTGCGGCAACCGCCGCGCGAGGCGCCGCCGCAGCACCGCCCGCCGCGCCGCGGCCCGCGGCCGCAACGCCGGACGCAGACCTGACCGCGATTTTTTTTCATCCCGCCGGGCGCCCCCGCGGCGCACTGCCGGCGCCCCGCCCAGTCGTCCCATCTACTTGAAACGTCTTTATTTTCACAGAATTACCCGCAACGTATCCACACGAATTCACAAGCAAAACCACAGCCTAATCACAAGATGTGGGACAAAAAAATTAATTAACCACTACTTGTAGTGGCGTGATATGCTACTATAGAAACTTGCGTTTCCACCGGGTTTTCCGGCGGGCGCAAGACGACAACAATCAGCAACTAGACGGGTCTAACCCAGAGAGGCAAGGCTTATGCAAACTGACAACCCTGCCGTACCCAAGTCGGCGGCGGACGCGGCTCCCGAAGCCGTCCGCGCACCCCGGCAATCCGATAACGCGAGGCACAACGGCGGCGCCGACGCCGTTGCCGCGCCGGTGACCAGCTACCAGCCCGGGGAATACCAGGTGATTCGCCGCAACGGCAAGGTCACCAATTTTGACGCCGGCAAGATCAGCGTGGCGGTCACCAAGGCGTTCCTGGAAGTGGAAGGCGGCACGGCCGCAGCCTCCCGGCGGGTGCACGAGAAAGTGGAGGCGCTCACCGACCTGGTGGTCAAGGCCCTGACGCGCCGCATGCCCAGCGGCGGCACCGTCCACATAGAAGACATTCAAGACCAGGTGGAGCTGGCGCTGATGCGCGCCAGCGAGCAGAAAGTGGCGCGCGCCTACGTGATTTACCGGGAAGAGCGAGCGCGCCAGCGCCAGAAAAAGGAGAAACACCGAAAAGGCGCCGGGGCGAAAGGCCGGGAGGCAGGCAACATCAACGTCAAGGGACGCGACGGCGCACTGAAAAAGCTGGACATGACGCGCCTGTCCGCCGTCGTCGCCGATGCCTGCGGCGGCCTGGAAAACGTGGATGAGCAGCTGGTCATCCACGACGCCTTGCGCAACCTGTTCGACGGCGTCAACGAGGAAGACGTCAGCCCGGCCCTGGTGATGAGCGCCCGGGCGCTCATCGAGAAAGAGCCCAACTACTCCTGCGTGGCCGCCCGCCTGTTGCTGGACGACCTGCGCCGCGAGGCGCTGAGTTATTTCGAGCCGAGCGGCGCAACGGCCACCCAGGCGCAGATGAAAGAGCAGTACCCGGCGTATTTCCGCGCCTACATCGAAGCCGCGGCCTCCATGGAACTGCTGGACCAGGAGCTGACCCGGTACGACTTGGAGCGCCTGGGCGCCGCCTTGAAGCCGGAGCGGGACTACCTGTTCACCTACCTGGGCCTGCAAACCCTGTACGACCGCTATTTCATTCACACCGACGCGCAGGTTCGCATCGAGTTGCCCCAGGCTTTCTTCATGCGGGTGGCCATGGGGCTCGCCATCAACGAGTTGGACCGGGAAACCAGGACCATCGAGTTCTACGAGTTGCTGTCGTCTTTCGACTTCATGAGCTCCACGCCGACGCTGTTCAACTCGGGCACCTGCCGGCCGCAACTCTCCAGTTGCTACCTGAGCACGGTGCCGGACAACCTGGACGGCATCTTCAGTTCCATCCGGGACGACGCCCTGCTGTCCAAGTTCGCCGGCGGGCTGGGCAACGACTGGACCCGGGTGCGCGCCATGGGTGCGCACATCAAGGGCACCAACGGCAAGTCCCAAGGCGTGGTGCCGTTCCTCAAGGTCGCCAACGACACGGCCGTGGCGGTCAACCAGGGCGGCAAGCGCAAGGGCGCCATGTGCGCCTACCTGGAAAGCTGGCACCTGGACATCGAAGAGTTCCTGGAGTTGCGCAAGAACACCGGCGATGACCGCCGCCGCACCCACGACATGAACACCGCCAACTGGGTGCCGGACCTGTTCATGCGGCGCGTCATCGACGGCGGCGACTGGACCCTGTTCTCTCCCGACGACACCGGGGACTTGCACGACCTGTACGGGCGCGAGTTCGAGGCGCGCTACGTCGAGTACGAACAACAGGCGGCCCGCGGCGAGCTCGCCCATCACAAGACCGTCAAGGCGGGCGACCTGTGGCGCAAGATGCTCTCCATGCTGTACGAAACCGGCCACCCCTGGTTCACGTTCAAGGATCCGTGCAACCTGCGCTCGCCGCAACAGCATGCGGGCGTGGTGCATTCCTCCAACCTGTGCACCGAGATCACGCTGAACACCTCGGACGACGAGATCGCGGTGTGCAACCTGGGCTCCGTCAACCTGGTGCAACACCTGAAGGACGGCGAACTGGACCACGGCAAGCTGGAGAAAACCATCAGCACCGCCATGCGCATGCTGGACAACGTGGTGGACTACAACTACTACAGCGTGCCCCAGGCGCGCCGCTCCAACCTGCGACACCGCCCGGTGGGGCTGGGCGTTATGGGCTTCCAGGACGCCTTGCACCAGTTGCGCCTGCCGTACGCCTCCGAAGAAGCGGTCGCGTTCGCCGACTCCAGCATGGAAGCGGTCAGCTACTACGCCATCAAGGCCTCCACGGACCTTGCCGAAGAGCGCGGCGCCTATTCCAGCTTCAAGGGGTCTCTCTGGAGCCAGGGCATACTTCCCATCGACTCCCTGGACCTGCTGGAGAAAAACCGCAACGGCTACCTGGAGGTGGACCGCGCCGGCAGCATGGACTGGTCGGACCTGCGCAAGCGGGTGAAGAAAACGGGCATGCGCAATTCCAACTGCATGGCCATTGCGCCCACCGCCACCATTTCCAACATCTGCGGCGTCAGCCAGTCCATTGAGCCCACGTACCAGAACCTGTTCGTCAAGTCGAACCTGTCCGGCGAGTTCACCGTGGTGAATCCCTGCCTGGTGCGGGACTTGAAGAAGCGACAGCTGTGGGACGAGGTGATGGTCAGCGATCTCAAGTATTTTGACGGCAGCATTCAGCAGATTGATCGCATACCGGACGAGCTGAAGCTGCTGTACTCCACCGCGTTTGAAATCGACCCGCGCTGGCTGGTGGAGTGCGCCGCGCGCCGCCAGAAGTGGCTGGACCAGGCCCAGTCGCTGAACCTGTACATGTCCGCCCCGGACGGCAAGAAAATGGACAACCTGTACAAGCTGGCGTGGATGCGCGGTCTTAAGACCACGTACTACCTGCGCAGCCTGGGCGCAACCCACGTGGAGAAAAGCACCATGAGCGGCGGCCGGGAAACCCAGCTGGCCGCGGTGGAGCGCACGGGCTCCGAGGACGGGCCCAGGGCTTGTGCGCTGGATGATCAGGAATGCGAGGTCTGCCAGTAACTCAGGGAGCGAAGAATGCTTGTTTCCTACAACATCATAATTTTATTCCCGAGGGGGGACCGCTATGCCTGCTAACTGGGACGACCCATTCGCCAACGTTAAAACCGTCAAAACCGAAGACGCCCCGCCGCCGCAACCGGTGGTGGAGCAAACCCTGTCCGGGCTGGAGGCGACCGCCGCCGGCCTGGCGGAGCGGACCGCCGCGGCGCCGCCCGGCGCGACCGCGCCGCCGGGCGCGACCGCCGCGGCAACCGATCCGGAGGGCGGCGTCACCGGGCTGGAGGCAGTGGAGTTCGGCGCCGGGCGCATCAGCGTCGACGACAAGCAGATGATCAACTGCCGCGCCGACCTGAACCAGCTGGTGCCGTTCAAGTACCAGTGGGCCTGGCAGAAGTACCTGGACGCCTGCGCCAATCACTGGATGCCCCAGGAAATCAACATGACCGCCGACATCGCCCTGTGGAAGCGACCCGACGGGCTGACCGAGGACGAGCGCACCATCATCAAGCGCAACCTGGGTTTTTTCGCTTCCGCGGATTCGCTGGTGGCCAACAACCTGGTGTTGGCGGTGTACCGCCACATCACCAACCCGGAGTGTCGGCAATACCTGCTGCGCCAGGCCTTCGAGGAGGCCCTGCACACCCACGCCTACCAGTACTGCGTTGAATCTCTGGGGCTGGACCAGTCCGAGGTCTTCAACATGTACCGGGAGGTCCCCTCCATACACGACAAGGCCGCCTGGGCCATGCGCTTCACGCAGAGCCTGGGAGACCCGGCGTTTCATACCGGGACGCCGGCGACCGACCAGCGCCTGTTGCGGGACCTGGTCGCCTTCTACATCGTGTTCGAGGGCATTTTTTTCTACGTGGGGTTCGTGCAGGTGCTGTCCATGGGACGGCGCAACAAGATGACCGGCTGCGCCGAGCAGTTCCAGTACATCCTGCGCGATGAGTCCATGCACATGAACTTCGGCATTGACGTAATCAACCAGGTGAAAATCGAGAACCCGCACCTGTGGACCCCGGAGTTCCAGGAAGAGCTAGTCGCCATGTTGCGCGAGGCGGTGGCCCTGGAAATCCGCTACGCCCACGACACCATGCCGCGCGGCGTGTTGGGGCTGAACGCCGGCATGTTCGAGGACTACCTGAAGTTCATCGCCAACCGCCGTTGCGCCCAGATTGGCCTGCCGGAGCAGTACCCCGCCGCGACCAATCCGTTCCCCTGGATGAGCGAACTCATCGACCTGAAAAAGGAGAAGAACTTCTTTGAGACGCGCGTCACCGAGTACCAGACCGGCGGTTCCCTGAACTGGGATTGAGCCGCCTGCCGGACGCGCGGGCCCGGGTGCCGCGCGGCCGGCAAGTCGCCCGGCGGTGCGCCGCGGCGGCATCGCGGCGGAACCCGGTGGGAGCATGCCGTCCGTGGGCGGCGCCCGGCGGCGGTGCGGCAAGCGCGGCGGTGTCGTGATCCTGCCGGCACCAGCAAGCGGCGCAAGGGCGGCCGGCCCGGGAGCGGCAACCGCCCACGGGCGGCGAACGGCGGCGCGGTCGCCCCGGGCGCGTTGTTGCGGGCGTTGCCGGCCTATTGTCAGGGGCGGTGATGAACGTGTTGCGGCCAACGAGCGGCGGCGCACCACAGAACACGAAGCAAGGCGAGGTAAGAAATGATGACCAGGTTCACAGCAAGGTTTCCCCTGCCGGGGCCGCAGGCGCCGCGAAGGTCGCGGCCCGCGCCGGCGGAATAAGAAGCGCAAAACCATCGGCGCCGCAATGAACCTGGACCAGTTTTTCACCAAGCGCGACCTGGCCGCCCAGTGCTGGCGCAGCCTGCTCCCCATTGTGCGGCGGCTGACCGGCAAGCGCACCGGCGAGTTGCTGTTCGTTGAGCCGTCCGCCGGCGACGGCTCTTTCTACGACCTGCTTCCCGCCGGCCGCATCGGGCTGGACATTGAGCCCCGCCGTGACTCCATCATGGGCGCGGACTTCCTCGCCTGGGACTGTCCGCTGTTCCGCCCGCGGCAACACGTCGTCGTGGTCGGCAACCCGCCTTTCGGCAAGCGCGGGGCCCTGGCGGTACGCTTCTTCTGCAAGGCCGCCGAGATGGCGGACGTCATCGCTTTCATCCTGCCGGTCATCTTCCGCAAGCACTTCATCCATAAGCAGTTGCCGGCGGGCTGGCAGCTGGCGTATCAGCGGGACCTGCCCAGGGACGCTTTCTACACCGACGCGGCGAGCAGCTACGAGGTGAACACGGAGTTCCAGGTGTGGACGCGCCTTGCCGGCAATCACCGGGACCGGCGGCTGACCGCGCCGCCGCCGCGGCGCCACCAGGACTTCCTGATGTGGCAGTACAACAACACCCGGCAGGCGTTGAAGATGTTTGACAACCCCTTTGACTTCGCCATCCCCTGCCAGGGCTGGCAGGATTACACGCGCCGCGAGACGGACGCGAAAAACTGCGAGAAGCACAAGCAATGGTTGCTGTTCAAGCCCGCCGACAAGATTGTCCATAAACGTCTTTACCAGGGAATCGACTACGCGGCGCTGGCCCTGAGAAACACGACAAGCACTCCGGGATTCAGAAAAGGGGATGTAGTCCAGGAGTACATTGCCTGCTATGGGTAGCCGCGGCACTTCAGCGGGTTGCGCCGCCATATCCCGGAGCGGTCTGCATCGCGCCCCGGCGCCCGGCGTCCCAGGCATTGGAGAACGGGGATGCCGGAAGCCGTAATCCTGGCGGGCGACAGCAGGGAACAGCTGCAGTCTGTCGAGTCCGGGTCCGTGGACCTGGTGGTGACGTCGCCGCCGTATGCGAACCAGCGGGCGGCAACGTATGGCGGAGTCCCGCCGGATGAGTACGTGGAATGGTTCCTTCCCATCGCGGCCCAACTGCATCGGGTTCTCAAGCCCGAAGGCACGTTCATCCTCAACATCAAGGAACCCGCCGTCAAGGGGGAGCGGCACACCTGCGTGCTGGAGCTGGTTTTGGAAATGCGCAGGCAAGGCTGGCTTTGGACCGAAGAATTCGTCTGGCACAAGAAGAACTGCTACCCCGGCAAATGGCCCAACAGGTTCAGGGACGCCTGGGAACGCTTGTACCAGTTCAACAAGCAACGCAGGTTCAAGATGAACCAGGAGGCCGTCATGGTCCCGGTAGGGAACTGGTACGACGCCCGAATGCGGAACCTGAGCAAAACAGATCTGGTCAGGGACGAGTCCAGGGTTGGCAGCGGCTTCGGCAAGAAAGTGGAGAACTGGCTGGGGCGGGACAAGGTGTATCCCGCCAATGTTCTCCATGGCGCGACGGAGTGCGCCAACCGCCAACACAGCGCCGTCTTTCCCCACTGGTTGCCGGAGTGGTTCATCGCCCTGTTCACGGACCCCGGCGACACGGTGCTGGACCCTTTCGCAGGCTCCGGAACTTCCCTGTTCGTAGCCCTGGAAATGGGGCGCAACGCCATCGGCATCGAGATCCATCCGCCCTACGTGGAACACTTGCGGGAGCAGTTGGCTATGCCAATGCAGGAGGCGATATGAAATCCATCACCGACGCACAGGTAACTGCTTACGTGGAAAACAACATCGGAACATTCCACGGCAAACGCATCGAAGCTCTGGAAAACCTTCAACTTCATTCCTTGCTACGGCGCAAGAATCCTTACCTATTCAAGAGTAAAAATCTCACCGTGGCTTCCGATCTCATCCGGTCTTTGCTGGATGCTCACCTGAGTTCGCAGGAAGAGACGCTATTCGGTAATTTCCTTGAATGCCTGGCTATTTTTGTAGCTGAAACAGTGCACAACGGCCAGAAGTCTGCCGCCACGGGAATAGACCTGGAGTTCGAGGCGAAGCAGGTTCGCTACATCGTATCCATAAAGTCGGGCCCGAACTGGGGCAACAGTTCGCAGATCGAGAAACTAAAAAACAACTTCTCAACGGCCTCCCGTGTAATCCGACAGGGGAATCAAACAGCGAACATAATTGCCGTGAATGGTTGTTGCTATGGGCAGGATCATCAGCCCGACAAGGGAGAATACTTCAAGTATTGCGGCCAGGCATTCTGGGAATTTCTTTCCGGCGATACCGAATTCTACAAGCGAATCATTGAGCCATTGGGACACAACGCCAAAAAGCGAAATCAGGATTTCGCCAACCAATACGGGGCCGTGGTAAACAGGCTGAGCAAAGAATTCTCAGATGAATTCTGCGAGACCGGCGGGGCCATAGACTGGCCGAAGCTGGTGGCGTTCAGCTCTGAGGCCAGAGACTCAAGGAGAAACGAGGATGATGCCTCGTAACGCAAGCAGAAGAAAAACCAAACGGCCGCGCCTGGGGGAACGGCGCCCTGCCGCGCCCAGGCCAACGCCGGGCGAACCGTGCCCGGGGGACAGAGGTTGTGGGCCAGCGGGCGCGAAGCGCATCGGGCTGAGATTTAACCGGGCGGCAGAGCGATGAGAACGTCAAGCGCATGGAGCGGGTTGCTGAATACGCCCGCAATTACCCAGTTGCCCCATTACGCCGCGGCCAAGAGCCTGCCGGAGGACGGCTACTACACGGACCGGGGCGTGGCCCGCCATTGCTTGGAGCAGTTGTACCGGGTATGCGATGAGCAGGGGATGGACCTCTGCAACTACACGTTCATAGAGCCCAGCGCCGGCGAGGGGTGTTTTTACAGCATGTTCCCCGCCGAGTGCAAGCGGCTCGCCCTGGACATAAACCCGCGCCACCGGGACATAAAAAAGGCCGACTTTTTGAGCTGGTATCCCGCCGCCGACGGCAAGTACATCGTGGTCGGCAACCCGCCGTTCGGCCACCGCGGCGCAACGGCGCTAGGATTTGTCAACCGGTCTTTTTTGTTTGCCGAGATGGTGGCGTTCATTCTGCCCATGTCGTTCTACAGCAACTGGAAGGGAACCAACATGAAGCGGGTCAGGGGCGCTGCCCTGCTCCACAGCGAAAAGCTGAAGCCGGATTCCTTTTACCTGCCGGAGACAAAAGAAGCGGTCGCCGTCAACACGGTGTTCCAGGTGTGGCGGAGAGGCACGATGGAATCGGTGTTCAACGACTATGACGTGAGCGAGTACGCAGATATTTACACCTGTTGCTCCGCGCCCAGCAGGTATTGCGGGCTGGGGCGCGGCAGGAAATACGACTGCTTCATCGCCTCCGCGTTTTACGGGGACAAGATCGGCATTGTGCATGACTTCAACGACGTCCTCTACGGCTCCGGCTACGGGATCATCATCAAAAAGGAGAAACCGGGCGTATTGAAGGCGTTGCGGAAGGCCGAGTGGTGGAACGGCTACTGCTCCGACGCCACGAACAGTTGCAAGCACATCAGGATGTTCCACATAAGAAAGTTGCTCGGCGAGGCCGGGTACGGGACCAGGCGGCGCCAGGGTCGGCGCTCCGGGAAAAACCCGCCCGCACAACAAGTGCGCGGGCAGAACCCGGGGTCGAACGTGTTCGAGGGCATTCAAGCAGGAGACAACGATGAGCGCACGAGCGTCAGGCACTGAAAGCAAGAGGAAACTTTCCGGCCCCGGCGCGGGCGGGCAGCGGCGCGCCGCCGCGGCGGCCGCTGGGGGCAACGGCCGGCGCAACGGCGCGGACGCGGCAACGCCCGCGAAAGTAAACGGGAAAGCACCGGGCGCGGCAGTGCGGCGGCAACGGGATGCCGCATCTCCCCAGAACGGCGGGGCAACGCCGGCGCCGGACCGCGGCGGACAACGGCCGTCAACCCGCCGCGGCGCACCCGTCATGGGCGGGTTGCACGTTGCCGATTGCGTTGCCTTCATGCGCGATGAGATGGCCCCCGGCTCCGTTGACCTGACTGTTACCTCGCCGCCGTATGATTCGTTGCGCGACTACAAGGGCTACCGCTTCAACTTCGAGGAAATCGCCGCGGGCCTGTTTCGGGTTACGGCGGACGGCGGCGTGGTCGTCTGGGTGGTGGGCGACCGCATCAACGGCGGGCGCAGCATGACCAGCTTCCGCCAGGGCATTTATTTCCAGGAGCTCGGGTTCTGCGTGCATGACGTGATGATCTACCAGAAGAAAAACACGCCGTTCATGCGCAGCAACGCCTACACCAACGCCTACGAGTTCATGTTCGTGATGAGCAAGGGCAGGCCCAATACTTTCAACCCGCTCAAGCAGAAAACAGTTCGACACGGCCATGAAATGCTGGTGCACAACAAGGGGCCGGACGCCGTGAACCGGAAAATCCGGAAAGAACTGAAAAAGGAGAAAACGCGCACGAACATCTGGGCGTACGCGGTGGGGCTGGGAGGCACCACGACGGACAAGGTCGCCTTTCAGCACCCGGCCGTGTTTCCGGAGAAACTGGCGGAAGATCATATCCTGTCGTGGACCAACCCCGGGGACCTGGTGTTTGACCCCATGTGCGGCTCCGGCACGACCTGCAAGATGGCGCTGCTCCACGGGCGCAGGTACATCGGCGTTGACATTTCCCCAGAGTACATTCAAATAGCAACCGAACGATTGGGACTCTTCCAGGATGTCGCAACCGGCTAAGTGGGTGGTTTGCACCAGGGGCGAGGGGCGTCTTTACGAGGACGGCAAGGTGGAGAACGGCATCCGGAGATTCAACGCCGACTCCGTGGGGACCATTGAAGAAGAACGCGGCGACCATGTTGTTGTCTGGTTAATCGGCCCCAACGAAAAGTGGGCGGTTCCTCGCGCCGACATTCAAGAGATTAATGTTGCCGAGACGGGGGACAGGTTCGAGCGCAAAATATGCAACATCTGTCACTGCCTGCTTCCCGTTTCCAAGTTCGCTCGCAACCAGAATAATCAGCACGGCGCAATCAGGCGCCCGAGTTGCCTGCGGTGCAGAACGGACATAGACAAGCGCGCCCCCAAAAGCGGCCAGGCGAAGCGGATGGAAAAAGAAAGACCGGCAAAAGGTTCGCCGTTCAAATGTCCAATCTGCCAAAAACGCTCCATTGCCGGCATCACCGCGAAAATAGTTGCCGACCATGACCACCACACGGGCAACATCAGGGACTTCATCTGCGACAGCTGCAACACCGGCCTGGGACGGTTCAAAAACGGAGAAAACTACCTCCATAACGCCATTGCCTACCTGAAAGAAAGGGACGTCCTGAATGCGTCGCATGACCCCAACCCGTCGAAAAAAGGATAACAGCGGCCGCGAACCAGCGGATGCCCGACAACTTTCCGTGCGGGACGCGACCGGCCAGGAGTCGCAGCCGGTCATCGGCGGGTCGGCCTGCCGCCGCGGCGCGGGAAAGAGGCGCCCGCCAGGGGCAGCGCCGACCGCCGCCGGGCATCCCGCACCGGGCATCCTGCGCCGGGCGACGGCGCTACGGGCGCAACCGCGCGCGGCGGGGAAACCGCCGGTGCGCAACATCCCGCCAGGGGCAACACTGACCGCCGCCGGGCGTCCCGCACCAGCCGCAGTCGCCGCAGGCGCAACAACGCCGCGGCGGGGAAACCACCGGTGCGCAACATCCCGCCAGGGGCGGCGCCGACCGCCGCCGGACATCCCGCGCCGGGCGTCCCGCGCCGGGCGCCGGCGCTACGGGCGCAACCGCACCGCGGCGGGGAGGCTGCCGGTGCGCAACATCTCCTCTAAGAGCGGCAACTGGTCTATGCCGGCGCATGCCGTTGTAACGCCGGCGGCGCGGCGCATCATTTCCGGAAACCAGCCGTCCAGGTAGCCCGCGGCGGCCAGTTGCCGGGCGTCGGCGGCGCTGTTTGCGGCGGACTTGACCAGGATTAGCGCCTCTGCTTTTATCCTTGCCGCCAGCCACAACGCCAGGCTGTCAGAGGTGACATGCCAGCCCACGGGAATATCGGGTTGCTCCGCCGTCTGCGGGCCGGGCAACCACACGGGGACCGGCGAGCACCCGTTCAAGGCGGGGACGGCGCACAGTTCTTCCAAGCAGGCAACGGGACGCAACCCCGGTTGCAGGTCGCACAGTACCGCGGCGTACCGCCCCATGGCCGCGATGGCCAAGCGATGCGCCGTCGCCTCGTCCAGGTTCGACTCCTCTTGTTGGGCGCGCACCTGGTCGGCAAAACGCCCGCCGCCGGGCACAATGACGAGGTTCGCTCCGCCGGCGTCAACCAGCAATCGCAACAACGCGCGCAAATGCGGCGAGCGCTCCAGGCTGCCGCCGACTTTAACTACCCGCACCCGGTTGCTCACGCCGCAATCCGCATCCGTCGTCCCGCGCCGCAACCCGCGTCCGGCTGCTCACGCCGCAACCCGCGCTTGTCCCCACGCCCCGCAACCCGCACCCGGCTACTCACGCCGCAACCCGCGCCCGACTGACCGCGCCGCAACCCGCACCCGGCTGCTCACGCCGCAACCCGCGCCCGGCTGTTCGCGCCGCAACCCGCACGGCCATGCCCCGCCCCCCGGCTCATTCAAACAGCTGCATGATGGCGGCGGCTTTTTCAAAGCACTCCCGGTACTCGGACTCGGGATCGGAATCGGCGACAATGCCGCCGCCCGCCCAGAAATAAACCCGGTCGGCGTCATGCACCAGCGTGCGTATCGCAATGTTGCTGTCCATGTTGCCGTCAAAGCCGACATAGCCCAGCGAGCCGCAGTACACGGACCGCCGCCAGGCCTCCAGCTCCTCGATAATCTGCATGGCGCGCAGTTTCGGCGCCCCCGTTATGGACCCGCCTGGGAAGGCCCCTCGCAACAGGTCCAGGGGGTGGCGATCGCGGGCCAGGCGGCCGGCAACAGTGCTCACCAGGTGATGCACGGAGGCAAAACTTTCCAGGGCGAACAGCCGCGGCGCCGTCACGCTGCCGGTTTCGCAGTTCTTGCCAATGTCATTTCGCAACAAGTCAACGATCATCAGGTTCTCGGCGCGGTCTTTCTCGCTTTCCAGCAACTGCTCCGCCAGCGCCTTGTCCTCGTAAGCGTACGCGGAGCGCCGGATGGTCCCCTTGATGGGCCGGGTTTCCACCTGGTCCTGGCTGACGGAGATGAAGCGCTCCGGCGATGAGCTCAGCACGCATCCGGACTCCAAGCGCAGGAACGCGCTGAACGGCGCCGGGTTGTTTTGTCGCAACTGCCGGTAGAGCGCCCAGGAATCTCCTTCCACGGCGACGCTGAAACGTTGTGCCAGGTTGACCTGGTAGCAATCGCCGTCCCGAATGTAGCGCTGGATCCTGTCAAAGGAATCCAGGTAGCGCTTCTTGTCGGTGTGCCTGGCCAGGGGCGAGCGCACGGAGTATTGCGGCGCGGCCGGCGGCGCGGGCGCGGCGGCGAACAGGCGTTGCAAGTCGCGCCACTGGGCGGCATCGTGCTGAGACCCGTCCGCGGCCGCCAGGTACGTGCGCCTCTTGTGGTGGTCCACCACCACCGCCCAGTCGTACAGCCCGATGGCCATTTCCGGCAGGTTGATGTCGTCCTGGGCGATAACGGGCAACCGCTCGATGCGGCGGCCTAGGTCGTAAGAAAAATAGCCCAGGGCGCCGCCCGCAAACGGCAACCCGGAGAAGTTCGCACGGCGCTCTCCCAGTTGCCGCTTCACCAGGGAAAACGGATCTTCTCCGGAGACCTCCTCCCCGTCCGCACCGACGATGCGGGTTTGCTCGCCGCACGTAACCAGGGTCATGTAGGGACGGGCCGCTATTATGTCAAAGCGGCCGCTGTCAATCAGCGGGCAACCGCTGTCCAGGAACATGCTCCACGGCTCGGCGGCCACGGCGTTGAACAACAGCGCCGAATCCCGCGAATAGCCCAACTCCACCAGTTTCATCGGCTCAGCTCCGCTTGCTCCGGACAATCCTCCGGCTCGCCGGTGCGCGGGTCGATCCCGCCGGAGTGCATCTCCGCACGCCCCAGCCAGGCCGCCGCCACCGCCGTGGCGCAGTTGCCCGCGCCGCCCGGCGCCGCGGCGCCCGCCGGCAACAGGTCTTCGAAGTTCGCCAGCCCGCAATCCTGCTCTGCGGCCAGCCGCGCGGCAATGAAACGCCCGGCGCCCGCCGCCACGATGGGGGCGCCGGGACCGTCCCGCCCCAACACGGCCCGGGCGGCGATGACGGCGCGTCCGATCTTCTCGGACTGCCGCCCCGCCAGGTGGTTCGCCGCCTCCACCCAGAGTTGCAGGTCGTCCTGCTCCTCGTAGTCCGCGCCCAACATGCGCGCCAGGCGCCGGGCGCTGGCGGCGCGGGTCTTGGCGCCCCCGTCGGCGGCGGGCAACAGGTCGCAACCCTCGTCCAGCATGCCGTTGATGCGATAAACATCCGCCATGGTGGCAAAGTGCTCCGCGGCCAGGGACTGCCAGACATTCTTGAAAGGCAGGCGCTCCGCCACCGCCATCACCGGCGTCCTGGCAACGCCCGTATAGACCAGCTCACCGCTGCGCAGCCGTTCCTGGTCCGTGTAGCCCTGGTTGCGCACTCGCCCTTTTGCGAAGGGGATGACGTCGGTGGTGGTGGTGCCGACATCGACCAGGATTCCGACATCTAGGGAGCGGGCGGCAACGGCCGCGACGGCGTGCCAGTTGGCAGAAGCCACGGCGGCATGACGGGCCGCCGCCCGGGCGGGCGTCACCAGTCCTTCCCGGCCGGCGTAAACATACAGCGGGCGGTCCCGCCCCAGCCGCGCCGTCATATAGTTCAGCAACCGCCGCACCCCTTCGCGGCGCCCGGAGAAGCAATCCGCCAACTCGCCGGTCATGGTCAGAACGTGCATGTCGCGCCCGGCCGGCGCGGCGTCCAACACCTGGGAGACGGGGGCGTCCAGGACGTCCATCCCCTGCCACAGCGGCGTGGCGAACTGGCGCAGAGACGCCACGGCGCCGGCCCCGTTCAGCCGCGCGACCTTCAGGTGAGCGCCGCCCAGGTCCCAGCCTGTATAATTATCTGCCGACACCGCCATTTTTCCGCTCACGATTCATGCACGTCATCCCCGTTATTGATTTGAAAGACGGCCTGGCAGTCGCGGCCAGGCACGGCCGCAGGCAATCGTATCGCCCCCTGTCAACGCCGTTGTGCCCGCAACCGGAGCCCCTGGCGGTGGCCGCGGCGTACTTGTCCATACTGCCGTTCGACACCCTCTACGCGGCCGACCTGAACGCCATTGAAGGCCGCGGCGACAACCGCGCCGCCATCGCCGCCCTGGCGGCGGCCCACCCCCGTCTCAACCTGTGGCTGGATGCCGGCGCGGCGCACCCGGACGCGCCGTTGCCCGGCAAGCGCGTGACCCGGGTGCTGGGCTCGGAAACCGGCCTCTCCCCGGACCAGGCGCGCACATACCAGCGCACTGCGGATTGTATTTTATCACTGGACTTTACCGAACGTGGTTTTCTGGGAGACCCCAGCCTGCTGGAACGGCCCGAGCTGTTGCCGGAGCGCATCATCGTGATGACCTTAGGGCGCGTGGGAAGCGGCGCCGGGCCGGACTACGCCCGCCTGGACGAGGTCATGGAGCGCTTGCCGGGCAAGCAATACTACGCCGCCGGGGGGGTGCGCGATGCGGCGGACCTGCGCCGCCTTGCCGCCCGAGGCGTGCACGGGGCGTTGCTGGCCACTGCCTTGCACACCGGGGCCGTAGCCGCCGCGCAACTACGCGCCTTGCAAACCACCGCCGCCGCCCTCTGAACCAGGCGCCGGCGTGCGGGGCATTGCCCGCCACCGCCTTGCACACCGGGGCCGTAGCCGCCGCGCAGATACGCGCCCTGCAAACCACCGCCGCCCCTGAACCAGGCGCCGGCGTGCGGGGCATTGCCCTCCGCCGCCCTGCCTGCCGCGCTTGCGAGCGCCGTGCAGCTACGCGCCCGGCAAACCACCGCCGCCGGCGGGGTGCGCGATGCGGCGGACCCGCGCCGCCTTGCCGCCCGAGGCGTGCACGGGGCGTTGCCGGCCGACGCCTTGCACACCGGGGCCGTAGCCGCCGCGCAGATACGCGCCTTGCAAACCGCCGCCGGCCCCTGAACGAGACGCCGGCGGGGTGCGCGATACGGCGGACCCGCGCCGCCTTGCCACCCGAGGCGTGAACGAGGCGTTGCCGGCCGACGCCTTGCACACCGGGGCCGTAGCCGCCGCACAGATACGCGTCCGGCAAATCGCCGCCGCCCCCCTGAACCAGGCACCGCCGCACGAGGCATTGCCCTCCGCCGCCCTGCCTGCCGCGCCTGCGAGCGCCGCGCAACTACGCGCCCTGCAAACCACCGCCGCCGGCCCCTGAACAAGACACGGCGCAAGCGCACGGGGCGTTGCCCGTCGGCGCCTCAGGCGCCGCGACTGTGGACGCCGCGCAGCTACGCGCCCGCCCCATAAACAAAAACCCCGACACCAGGCCGGGGTTTTTGCCGCATCCGTGGTAACGCAGGCGGGATCAGGAATGAGCCTGGAACGGATGGTCCTCGCTGCCGCGCTTGCTCAACACCTCGGAGGCCTTGGGCTCACCGGCGACGGCGCGCTTGATGGACAGCTTCGTGGCCTCGTAGTTGTAGTCCTGGATCTTCGCATCGTCCTCCGCCAACCAGTGAATGAACACGCCCACGCAGACATAAATATCGTCTGCCTCGGCGGCGGGAATGGTGCCGTCTTCAACACAATCCATCACCGCCATGGACACGGCGCGCTGGGCCGGGCCAAACATCTGCACAGCCTGCGTGGCGCCCTTGATGGTCACCTTGTTGAACATCACCGTGGTGGGTTTACACGCCAGGTTGGGCGAAACTACCGCCAGCAGGGACGTGAACCCGTCCTTGTTGTTGGTAAGCGCGTTGCAGGCCGCGGTTTCCGCCGCGCTGCCGCGCGGGCCCATGATCAGGTCGATGTGGGCTACCTCGTTGCCGTCCCCCACCAGCGCCTCGCCAACCAGTACTTTATTGATAACAGCCATAGGATTTCCTCCTTCTTCTGTGGAAACGTTAAAGAACTTTTTGAATATTTTGAACACAATGCCTCCTCCCGGCTCGCCAACCGCCGCACCGGCACAACCAGGCTATTCAACGCCCAGCCGGTACAGCAACAGGCTCGCCACAGTTAAGTCCGCGCAAGCGCCGGGATTTATCCCCGCCTTTTTGAGCTGCCGGTCAAAGACCAGCAAGCGCCCGGTCGCGTTCCGAGGGTCAGTATAACCGATAAATCGATTCAATACGAGAGCCGCTTTTTTCCGCACCCGCTCCGCCGTCGCGGCGCCGTGTTTGCGGCGCACGTGCGAGTCCGGAAAACTCGCCAGCAGGGTCAGGTAGCAGGCCGTCACAGCCCATTCTACACTATTCCACCGTTGATCGTACGTCCGCAGGCGCGCGACCCCCAGCCCCGCCGCTTCCTGGTACCCGTCGGCGTACTGCAACGCTACCAGGTCCCGTTCCCGGGCGGCTTCCATGGCGACGCGAATATCGCTGTTCCCGGGCGCGTTCACGTCATGTTCTGCCACTCGCCCCAGGCCGCCCGGCCGTGCCAGGCGAATGGCCGCGAAGATGTTCCGCGAGTCCTCCCGCCCCAGGGAAGCCAGGACGGACCGGATCCCGGCGCGAAGCGCCGCCGGCGCGGCAGCGCCCTCGGCCGCCTTGACGATGGGCGCCAACAACAACAACATCCCAAGGTTGGTGTTGCAGTGGACCGCGGCGCGGGTGGCGCGCACCGCTGCCAGGATGCGCTCGCCGACTCCCAGCCGCGCATCGCACAGGACCGGCGCCGCGACCCGCGCACTCTCGATAAAATGCTCGCAGGTCATGTCGTGACCGGCGCCGTGCTTCCCCACGTTGCCCGGCTTCAGTGCGCTGACGTCGCGCAGGAAACAATCATGCACCAGCGCGGCCAGGGCGGACCGGGCGATCACCCGGGGCCGGCTGGATGCGACGGTGAAAGCGCCTGCCTGCCGTTCTGACGGGTCTCCCTGCGCACGCAATCCTCCGGGGTCAGCTGAATATGGTGGTGAACGACTTGTTCAAGGCGTCCATGTTGATCTGCCCGGCGTGAAACGAGCGCCCCGTCTGCAACGAACTGACCGTCACCCGGGCCGGGCTGAACAGCATCGAATCCAGCTTGTAAAAATCGTAGTTGGCGCTCTTGAACACCTCGGCGAAAGGCCGCCCGTAATCCGCCGATGTGTTGCTGGGCAACTCGTTGGCCAGGGAGGCGGCATCGTCATCGCCGGCATCAACGTACAGGTGGGCGCGCCCGCCAAACAGGATCGCGTCATTGGTGCGACTCATGGCCGTTAAAAAGTCCGGAGCGGGCGGCGACAGCGGCACCACGCCCATGCCGTCCACGATCTTCTCTAAGGGGAACTCCAGGGTGTGGGCCTTGTGCAGGGCGGACTCGAACACCCGCGCCACGATCTGCACGGTGCCCGCCAGGCTGGAAGTAGGGGTCAGGATAAGCGTCAGGTTCTCCGGCTTGACGCCGCAACGCTCGGCGATTTTATTGGCGATTTCCACCGGCGGAATGGAATCCACCTCCAGCACCAAGCAGGTTTTGTCCGCCTTGTCCCGGTAGCCGATCTCGGTGAACAAATCCTCGCGGCTTCCCAGGGCCCGGGCCGGCCCCGAGCCCAGCGCCGAGAACTCTTCCGCCCCCTTGCCGTGGGACAGCCCCCAGCCGGCGTACTGGCTGGCCAGGCAGGCAATCACCGGATGGCTGGTATGCACGTCCAGGCACCATCCCCAGTCTTCGTAGTTGCCGGAGTAGCGCAGCAACGCCGACGCCAGCCCCCCCAGGCAGATCTCGGCGATTTGCCGGCCGGCCTCGATGCTGCCCTTGTCGTTGATGCCCGCATCGATCAGCAGGGTGCCGTTTTCGGCGCGACCGGTCTTGATACCCAGCTGGTCCGCCGAGGTAATCAGCTTCTCCAGCCTGGGAATGATCAGGTGGTTGATGCTCGGTTCTAACTCTTTTATGTTGAATGTAGCCATGTCGTCTCAGTCAGTACGGTGGTTGGGTGCCGGCGGAAGTCCGGTTGCCTCGTTCTCGCAACCTGCAACGGGTGGGAAAAACAGGGAACGGCGCACCGGGCAGTTCGTCTTCTCCCTGCCTCGCCGGCGGCTCATTTTACAACACCGCGGGACGCCGCGCATACTTTTTGTAGGCGGGCGGCGGGCGGCGCACTCGCCCGGCAGACGGCCCCGCAACAAGACGGCGGGTGATGCGCCCATCCGACAAGCGGCGACCACAACGAGACGGCGGGCGGCACGGCCGGAAAACAGGCGGGGACTGCGGGGCGGTGCGCTACTTTTGCATGCCGCCGGTGAGCGGCGCACTCGCCCGGCAGACGGCCCCGTAACGGAAGCGGCAAGCGCCGCCTACTCCATCACTGGAATAAAGCCGTGGCGATTCGGCATGAGCACCTGCGGCAGGGTAGCGGCGTTCATGGGCGCATCCTCTTCAACCAAGCCGTTCAGGTGCAACAGGTAGGCCGTTACCGCATAGACTTCCGCAACTTCCAGGCTGCCCGGTTGCGGTATGGGCTTGGCGCGGCGAATGAAATCGAACAGGGCGGCAGCGTGCGGCCAGTAGTTGCCGATGGTTTTCTCCGGCCATTCATCGGTCAACCCCATCTGGGCGCCCGCCAGCTGGTCGCCGCTCTCGCCCAGTCCGCCGGCGCCGTGGCAGGCGATGCAGTGTTGTTCATAGACCTGCCGCCCCTGGTGCGCCGTGCCGGCGCCCGGCGGCAACCCGGCGCCGTCCGGCATTACGCCCCAGTCCCGGGCCGCGATTTCGTCGGGATGCGCCGGCGTCCCCGCCTGCGGGCCGGCGCGGGGCGACTCGATGGCGGGAAATTCGGCGGGACGCGGCGCAGACGGCGCAGGCGCCTGGGCGCCGGCGGCGCCCAGCCAGGCAACGCACAGTCCGGCAGTGAAAACCCGGGCGGTGGGCAACCGGGCGGCGCTCAGCCAAGGAGCGACACGCAACCGAGCGGCGCCCAGCCAAACGGCGGCACTCGACCGGGCGGCGCACAACCAAGCGGCAACGCCCAACCAGCCGGCGCACAACCAAGCGGCCCGCAACCGGACGGTGGCGGCACTCAACCGGGCAACGACTCCCAGCCAAGCGGCGGCGCCCAGCCGGACGGTGTGCAACCTAATCCCAGCCGGCGTCGATGGCCGGCGCCGCGCCTGCCTGCTCCTCGTTCGTATCGTCATAGATGTGCGTCACCCCGCCGGTTTCATCCACGCTCCAGGCGACAATGGCGTTGTAATGGTAAAAACCCTGCCGCCCCCGCGCCGCGACCAGTTGCGCCCGCTCCGGTTGCACGTAGCCCGTTTCATCCACGGCGCGGCTCTTCAACACCGCCGGGGCGCCGTTCCAGCGCCACGGGATGCGAAACCGGGTGAACGCCTTGGGCAACACCGGCTCTTGCAATTCCGCCGGCGCCCAGGAAGCGCCGCCGTCGGCGGACACGTCCACCCGCTGAATGTGCCCGCGACCGCTCCACGCCAGGCCGCTGATCTGGTACAACCCCGGCCCGTGCTTCAACACCATGCCGCCGGAGGGGGAAGTAATCAGCGATTTCGCCTCCATGGTGAACGTGAACATGCGCGCTTTGCCGGAAGGCAGCAACTCGGTGTAGCGGGCGGTCTCGTTGCGGGCCATGATGGGCCGCTCCACCGCCTTCAAGGCCCGCAACCACTTCACGTTCAACACGCCCTCCCAGCCAGGCAACAACAGGCGCAGGGGGTAGCCGTTCTCCGGCCGCAGACGCTCGCCGTTCTGGTACAGGGCCAACATGGCGTCGTCCAGGACTTTCTCAATGGGGATGCTGATGTTCATTGCAAAGGCGTCGGCGCCGTCGGCTATCAACCACTTCGCCTGGGGGCGCAACCCCGCCTCCGCCAGGACGGTGGACAAGGGCACGCCGGCCCACTCGCTGCAAGAGACCAGCCCGTGAAAGTAGCCCGCCTCGGCCCGGGACGGCGCCTTGTTCCAGCCGGCGTTGCTGTTGCCGCCGCATTCAATGAAACAGATCTGCGAACGCAACGGGTAGCGCAACAAGTCCGCCACTCGAAAAAAAGAAGGGCGCTCCACCAGCCCGTGCACCAGCAGTTCGTGGCGGGCCGGGTCGATTTGCGGCACCCCGTTGTGGTGGCGCTCGTAGTGCAAGCCGTTGGGCGTGATCATGCCTTCTAAGCGATGCAACGGCGTCCAGGCCGCGCCGTTGTTGCGCACCAGTCGGTTGGGCGCGGGAAAACGCACCACCTCGTCTTCGAATTCGGAGGGCTTGCCGTAGGGGGTGAACGGGGCGCCCGGCACGTTCATCCAGGGGGGACGCGGCGCCGCACGGCCCGGCGCGGCCGTTGCGGCCGCCGCCAGCGGCGCGGCCGTGCTCAGCGCCAGCCCGCCCTTGAGCAACAGGCGGCGACACAGCAAGCCGTTGCCGGCCACCGGCGTCAGGTCGGCCGGCGCCGGCGCGGCGGCCGCGGAATTTTTTTCAGTCGTCATACGGAATACAGGTCTCTCGTGCGCTCCCGGCGCTGCAGCAACAGGGCTGCGGCCCCCGTTGCCCGATGTGCTCCCGGCGCTGCGGCAACAGGGCTGCGGCCCCCGCCGCCCGATGTGCTCCCGGCGCTACGGCAACAGGGCTACTCGCCGCGCCGCCCGATGCGCTCCCGGCGCTACGGCAACAGGGCTGATGCCCCCGCCGCCAAGCCGCGCCTCCGGCGCTACAGCAACATGGATGCTACCCATGCCGCCAAGCCGCGCTCCCGGCGCTACGGCGACAGGGCTGCGGCCCCCGCCGCCCGATGCGCCCCCGGCGCTACAGCAACAGGGCTACGGCTCCGCCGCCCGATGTGCTCCCGGCGCTAC
>CAZDXS010000238.1:0-3137 GCA_964509455.1 uncultured Enterobacteriaceae bacterium
CCTTAGCATCGTTGACGTGCAAGAGCGGCGCTTCGTCGGGGAGATTGCGACCGCCGGTTGCGCCATGGCCTTTGCCGCCGGCGCCCGGCGTTTTATCTCCCTGTGCGGGGACGGCTCCTTGTTGCAGGTGGATCTCACCGATGCCGGCACGCCGGCGGGACTGAAAAAAAGCAAGCCCTTTTTTGACGTGCACCAGGACCCGGTGCTGGATACCGCCGAGCGCCGCGGCGATGCCTGGTATTTCGTCTCGGTGCTGGGCAACATTCACGAGGTCGACGTCTCCGGCGAAGCGCCGGTGATTCGGGATCCCTGGCAACACCTGAGCGAGCGCGAGCGCAAGGCCGACTGGCGCATCGGCGGCGTGCAACCGGTCGCCATTCACCAGGAACGGAACGAGTTGTACCTGCTGATGCACCAGGGCGATTTTTATTCTTACGAAGCGCCCGGCCCTGAAATCTGGGTGTACGACCTGGCGCGGCGCCAGCGCCTGCGCAAAATCACCACCCGGCAGCCCAGCATCTCCATCGCCGTGAGCCAGGACGAGGCGCCGTTGCTCTACGCCATCACCGAGGACTTGAGCGCCTTGGACATTTATGACGCGGACTCGGGCGGGTTCCTGCGCTCGGCCCCCGAGCTGGGCATCGTGCCGGCCCTGTTGCAGGTGCCGCCGTTGCCGGTTGAAAGCCGCTGAGAAGCATGGCTTGCGTCCCGACAGTGACGCCGACGCCGTGTTGCCCGGCGGCCGCCGCCGCGATTGCCTGCCGGCGCCGGGGGCAGGGGGCGCGGCTGTTGAAAGAGAACCCGCAGGGCGCGGCGTCGAGCCGCGACTAGCCGCAGGCGCCGTAATCACCGTGGAGAATGACTATGAAGCTGTTTGACGACTGGTTTCAAAGCAGAACCCGCTCCCTGGCGCGGCGCGCGTCCCGGCGCGGCTTTTTGCACAAGACGGGCGCCTTGCTGTTGGGCGTCGGCGCCGTGCCGTTGTTGCCCGTCGCCCGGGCCGAGACGATGCCGGACGACAGCGCCATCGCCGGGCCGCAGGGCGACCCGGGCAAGTGCGAGTACTGGCGCAACTGCGGCATGGACGGCTTTTTGTGCACCTGTTGCGGCGGCAGCCACACCAGTTGTCCGCCGGGGACGGAAATGGCGCCGGTGACCTGGATTGGCGTGTGCAAGAACCCGGCGGACGGGCGCGATTACATCATTTCCTACAACGACTGCTGCGGCAAGAGCACCTGCAACCGTTGCATGTGCAACCGCGACGAGGGCGACCTGCCCAACTATTTCCCCGCCAAGAGCAACGACATTAACTGGTGCATGGGTTCTTCCAGCAACGTCTATCATTGCACCACCACCTTGTTGCTGGGGCTGGCGCTGAAATAAGGCGTTGCCGGGCGCCGGCGCCGAGCCTGACCGCGCACAGCCCGCACCAGACCGCACCAGACCGCCATGAGCAGACTCCCAGGCAACGACGACCCGGCGGCCCTGGTGGAGCCGGCGCGGGTGCACAAGCGCGTCTATACGGACCCCGCCATCTTCGAACTGGAAATGGAGCGCATCTGGGGGCGCGCCTGGATTTACCTGGGACACGAAAGCCAGGTGAAAGCGCCCGGGGACTACTTCACCACCACCATCGGCAGGCAGCCGGTCATCGTCATTCGCGACGACGAGAAGCAGGTGCGCGTCCTGTACAACCGCTGCTCCCACAAGGGCGCACAGTTGCTGGGCGACGCCTGCGGGCGGGCGCGCCAGTTGCGTTGCGCCTACCACGGTTACGTGTTCGATACCGCCGGCCGGTTGCGGCATGTCCCCCAGGCGGAAGGGTACGGCGGCGGCGCGTTCACCCCCGGCAACCCGCAGGCGAACATCCGGGAAGTCGCTCGCGTTGCGGCGTACCGCGGCTTTATTTTTGCCAGCCAGGCAGGGCAGGGGGCCGATCTGAAAAGCTGGCTGGGCGCGGCCGCTGCTTCTTTTGACAACGCCGTTGACCGGTCCCCCGAGGGCAGGCTGGAGGTTACCGGCGGCGTGTTGCGCTACGAGCACGACGCCAACTGGAAAATCCTGCTGGAAAACGTCTCCGACAACATGCACCCGGCTGTTACCCACCAGTCCGCCTGGCAACCGGCGAAACAGGCGTTGCAGGACTTTCCCGGGGACGCAAAACCCGCCGCCCTGGCCATGCTGGAGCCTTTCGGCGCCGGCTACGATTTTTTTGACGAGGTGGCCATGACCGTCTGCGGCAACGGCCACAGCTGGTCCGGCGGCGAGGCCAGCATTCACGGCGCGTATCCCCAGGAATCGAAGTATGTGCAGGACCTGGAAGCAAGGCACGGCGCGGACAAGGCCCGGCGCATTTTAGCCCTGCAACGGCAGAACACCATCATCTATCCCAGCATTGCGTTCAAAAGCGCGTTGCAGACGATTCGGGTGTATCGCCCCGTCGCCGTCGACAAGACCATACAGGAGACCTGGACCTACCGCCTGGCGGGGGCGCCGGAGGAGCTGCTGCACGCTTCCGTGCTGTACAACCAGCTGATTTTTTCCCCGTTTTCCATGGCCGGCCACGACGATTACGAGGCCTACCACCGCATTCAGCACGGCTTGCGCACGGAAGCATCCCAGTGGGTGAGTCAGCATCGCCATTTCACCCGCGACCAGCCCGGCGCGGACGGCACTGCCCGCGCCCGGGGCACCAGCGACATCGTGTTTCGACACGAATTCGAGGCCTGGAAAAACTACCTGAGCGGCTGAGCGGGGAAGCGACGCCCGGGAAGCGGTGCAGTCGCCGCCGCAAACTTGCTGGAAAACTACATGAGCGGCTGATCAGGGGGGTGCGCCGCCGCGGGGTGCCTCAGCCGCGCTCTTCGTCCAGTGTCTTGCAGTCAACGCACAGGGTGGCCGTGGGACGCGCCTCCAGGCGCCCGAGGCCGATCTCCTCCCCGCAGGTCTCGCAGTACCCGTAGTCGCCGGATTCCAGCGTGACCAGGGACTCGTCAATCTTTTTGATGAGCCTGCGTTCACGGTCCCTGATTCTCAGTTCCAGGGCGGATTCTTCCTCCTGGGTGGCGCGGTCGTTGGGGTCGGGAAAGTTCGTCGTGTCGTCTTGCATGTGGTGCACGGTGCGTTCCACTTCCTCC
>CAZDXS010000239.1:0-2182 GCA_964509455.1 uncultured Enterobacteriaceae bacterium
GACATTTGCCGACAAGCTCGTTTTCTGGCTTCCATGCTGGTTCCTTTGTCACCTGCGCTGCCCGCGCATGCTCCGCAACTGGCGGCAGGTATACTCGGCCCCGGTCGCCTGCAACCACAATCGCCATCAGGCGCTCACCCATGCGCCCGGCCTTGCCTTCTGCCTTGATGTAGTCACCGCTTATCGGTGTGCCCGATACCAGGCACTGGAAATCCGCCGAGCCACGCGCCAGTTTGGTGCCTTTCTTAGCGACATCCATATCCTCCGGCTTGCCATCTTTCACTGTGAATCGGTAACTGCGACCCTCGACCACTGGCTCGACATAAACCTCTTTTTTCTCCTTGATGGAAAGCATGAATGACGAAACCAGCGGGACTTCCACATCGGCAAAAGCCGGATTGGGGCTTTTCACCGTGCGCGCCCACAACCAAGCAATGACGGTAAGTTCACGCCCGACATAAGGTTCCAAGTCCGGGCGCTCCGCCGCTGTCTCCCGCGTCACCCGCACTTTCGGGTAGAGATGACCGATGCGCTTTTCGGCTTCGTCCCGCATCCACTCGCCGTAGTAGCGCACATCTTCCGCCAAACCCGCCGCGCCGCGCCATTCACTGGAGAAAAGGTCTTCGTTTGACCTGACTTGGGGATTCACCGGCGGCCTGCCCGCGAACCTTGGGGGAATCTCGATCATTGCCTTGTTGATCAACACCGCCACCGGGTTGAGGTCGCTAGCGTGGGCTTCCAGTCCCAGCCGTTGCGCCTCCAGCGGCAAGGCGCCGCCACCGGCGAAAGGGTCGTGGAAAGCGGGCAGGCGGTCAGGGTTGAATAATTCGTTAGCGCGAGGATGGTTCGCGTTCTCATTGCAGGTGCGGCGCCAACTACGCTCAATTTCAGCCCGGGCTTTTTCCAACACCTCCTCGTTGGTGGTGTTCTCCCAGAGAACCAGTTCCTCAATGAGGGCAAACAACCGCTTCTGCTCTATTTCGGCAATGACAGATTCAAGTGTCGGCTTCTGCTCAGATAACGTATCTGCATCGGTGGTCGCTCGCGTCTCGACAGGCGCGGCCAAGCGTTTTTCCAGCTCGCCCTCAGCCGCCTCTTTTTTCTTCGGGTCATCCAGCAACTCGTCCACGTATTCGGACGGGTCATCGACCATTTGCGCGAAGATGACGGCGCGGGCCGCGGCCAGCGGTCGCCGCGCCCACCACAGGTGCAGAGTACTTGGATGGCCGTGGCGGATGGACTTTTCCCGCACCGCCGCCTCGTTGATCGCTTTCAGCGGCAACGCCACTTCGATCAACTTCTTGCGTATCGCTTGCTCAGTCAATGGTCCCTCTCGGCATTGGCGAACCTAGTCCGGGAGCTTCAATCAGAACCGAGCCGGTCTGAACTGGTGTAGCGGCGCGGTACTTCCAGAAAAGAACTATACTCCTGGTATTCTTGGTATTGTTTTTGCACCTTGGCATGAAGCTCCAGCACTTCCTTGATGCCAGGGCGCGCCAGCGCTTCTTTCAGCAGGGCATCGCATGCCTCATGCCACGCGGCTGAATCGCGTTTGTCTTTGCCTGTCTTTTTTGCCATGGGTTTTACCTCGTTGGGCCAGCAGTAAGCAACGCAGTGTACACGGGATTTTCCCGGCAAGCCAGCGTTTTTTTGTGGCAGGCATCTGGGGGTGCCGGGACGGGCAAAGCGCCGCCCTGCCCCGGCAAAGCGCCGCCCTGCCCCGGCAAGGCGCCGCCCTGCCCCAGCAAGCCGCGATGTCAGGACGGCTCTTCCGCCTGCTCCAGCAACTTCGCAAAATGATAATTCACGCTGGCAGCATTAAAGTCCGGCTCTCCCCGGAACGGCTGGCGGGCGTAATGCACCCGATGGTTGTCTCCGTCCAGGAACTCGACCACGGCGAGGATGTAAGCGTCTGGATTATTGAGGGCAAACAACACTTCGTTGCGGGTCACCGTCACCGTTTCGGCGCCGCTGACGCGCCCTTTCACCTCGATGAAACGCAAACCGCCCGTGTTCGGGTCGCGGCTCTCGATGTCGTAACCTACTTTTTCAAGCTCTCGGTCAACAGGTTCGAAGCCCAGTCGTATTTCCACGTCCATCACGATGTCCCGCGCCCGCTTGGCCGAGGGCTGGGCATCACTTGTTATTTTCGTCATGGGTTTCACCTCTGCGAGTCGTATGC
>CAZDXS010000240.1:0-2055 GCA_964509455.1 uncultured Enterobacteriaceae bacterium
TGCCTGGGGGCGCCGTCCGGGGTCGTTGCCTGGGGGCGCCGTCCGGGGTCGTTGCCTGGGGGCGCCGTCCGGGGTCGTTGCCTGAGGGCGCTGTCCGGGAGCGTCGCCTGAGGGCGCTGTCCGGGGTGGTTGCCTGGGGGCGCTGTCCGGGGTCGTTGCCTCAGGGCGCCGGCTGAGGGCGCCGCCGGGCCTGCCGGTGCCTGGCCGTCTGCAAGGCCTCGCAAACCTGGCGGGCGCCTAACAACACCCGCGGGCTGTAGCGTTGCAGCAGGTCGGGGTTGACCGCAAACAGGTTGCCCGCGGCCGCGGCCCGAAGGGACGGCCGGCGGCGCCAGTCATCCAGCCAGTCCGGCCTGTTGTCGGTCATGCCGCCGCTGATGATGACCTGCGGGTTCGCGGCCAGCACGGCCTCTAAGCTCACGCGCGGCGTCAGGGGAGCCAGGTCGGCAAAAATGTTTGCGCCGCCGCACAGGCGGATAACGGAGCCGATGATTTGCCGGTCCGTCACGGTGATCAGCGGGCTGTCCCATACCTGGTAAAAAACCGATAAACGCTCCCGCCCGGCATACTGCTCCCGCAACCGGGCCAGCTCCTCGAGAAAGGACTGCGCGGCCCGGTGCGCCTGCGTCGCTTCCCGCCCGGCCAGCCGGACAAAGTTGCCCAGGTCCCTGGCGATGTCCTCCAGGCGCCGGGGCTCGTTCACGTACACGACAAGCCCCAGCTCCTCCAGCCGCTTCACCTGGTGAAACTGGTTGCCCTCTTTCCAGGCAATCACCAGGTCGGGTTGCAAGGACAAGATTAACTCCGTATTGATGTTGTGGTAGCCGCCGATGGACTGGAGCCCTTGCGCCGCCCCGGGGTAATCGCTGTGGCTGGTCCTGCCCACCGCCAGGTCGCCCAGCCCCGCCGCGAACAGGTTTTCGGTGATGTGCGGCGCCAGGCCGATGATGCGGCGGGCCGGTTGGTCCAGCGTTACCCGGCGGCCAATGTCGTCCGTCGTCTCCAGGCGTTGCGCCGTCGTTGTGATGGGCGCCAGGCACAGAAGCGCGACCGCCAGGGTGCGGCCGCCGCCGCTCAGTGCGCGCTCCGCCACGGCGCGGCCCCCGGTGCGGTGCGCCTTTCCGGCGTTGCGCGCCCTCTCGGCACTGTACACCCATCTCCGACGTTGCACGATCCCCCGGCGCGGTACGCCCCTCCGGCGTTGTGTGCGCCCCGGCGTTGTGTCCCCTTCCGGCGCTGCGCACCCCCCGGGCGTTGCGCACTCCTCCGGCGGCGCTCGCCGCTCGTCAGGGCGCAGGCATCGCCGGTTTGCCGGTTGCATTTTGGCGGCCACGGGTTACAGTGAGTGTTGCGCGGCCGGCCGCGGCCGGTTCCTCGCCGGTAGAATGCCCGGCAGAATGCAACGATGACCGATAAGCACGAAACAAGCGCCGCCCGGCACCGGCGGGAAATGCGCCGCCGGCAGCGGGAAGTGCGGGAGCGAATCGCCCGGGCGACCATACGGCGCGGCATCGTCATCTACTTGTACGGCGCCGGCAAGGGCAAGAGCAGCTCCGCTTTCGGTACTCTGGCGCGCGCCCTGGGCCACGGCAAGCGCGGCGCCGTGGTGCAGTTCATCAAGGGCAAGTGGAAAACCGGCGAGCAGAAGTTCTTCCTCGCCGCAGGCAATGTCGAGTATCACGTGATGGGGACCGGGTTCACCTGGGACACCCAGGACCGGGAGCGGGACACGGCGGCCGCCGTTGCCGCCTGGGAAAAAGCCGTTCCCCTGTTGCAAAACCCCGACATTGACCTGGTCATCCTGGACGAGCTGACCTACATGTTCAAGTACGGCTACCTGCCCGTTGCCGAGGTAACGGCCGCCCTGCGGCGCCGGCCGCAACAGCAGAACGTCATCATCACCGGGCGGGACGTCATTCCGGAACTAAGCGAAATTGCCGACACCATCAGCGAAGTGCGGGAGGTGAGACACGCTTTCAACCACGGCGTCAAGGCGCAGAAAGGCATAGAGTACTGAGGGCCGGCGGAAGCTGTGAGGGCCGGGCGGCGGGCGGC
>CAZDXS010000241.1:0-7353 GCA_964509455.1 uncultured Enterobacteriaceae bacterium
ATGCGGCGCACGGATTTTTCATACAGTTCGACCCGTTCGATTATGTCCTGTTGATGCCCGCCCCAGTCCCGCTGTTCAAAACGGCGTCTCGCCCGCTCCGTAACACGGAAAAAATTCTCGTTATATTTCTGGAAACCTTCGTAGATAAATTCCGAGATGCGTGCAATGGTCTGTTTGCGTTGCTCGGCCATGGGTTACATGTTGGCAATCATCGCCTGGCCGAACTCGCTGCAGCTCACCTTGTTCGCTCCCTCCATCAAGCGGGCGAAATCGTAAGTAACGGTCTTGGCAGAGATCGTATTATCCATGCCGGATATGACGAGGTCGGCCGCTTCCGTCCAGCCCAGGTAGCGCAGCATCATCTCGCCGGAGAGGACCAGGGAACCCGGGTTGACCTTGTCCTGGTTGGCGTACTTCGGCGCGGTGCCGTGGGTTGCCTCGAATACCGCGTGCCCCGTGTCATAATTGATATTACCCCCGGGCGCGATGCCGATGCCGCCGACTTGCGCTGCCAGCGCGTCGGAAAGGTAATCGCCGTTCAGGTTCATGGTGGCAATCACGTCAAACTCCCTGGGCCGGGTCAGCACCTGTTGCAGGGTGATGTCGGCAATGGCGTCCTTGATGAGAATTTTACCTCCCGCCAGCGCTTCCTCCTGCTCCCTGTTGGCCGCCTCCGAGCCGTTTGCCGCGCGGGTGCGTTCCCATTGGTCCCAGGTATAGGTCTGTTCCGGGAAGGAGTTTTCCGCCAGCTCATAACCCCAGTTGCGGAACGCCCCCTCGGTGTATTTCATGATGTTGCCCTTGTGAACGAACGTCACGCTTTTACGGTTGTTGTCCAGCGCATAGCGGATTGCGGCCTGGACCAGGCGTCCCGTGCCCTCCTGCGAAATCGGTTTAATGCCGATGCCGGTGGTATCCGGAAAGCGGATTTTCCGGTAATAGTTGGGAAACGCTTCCTGGAGCAGTTCCATGAACTTCCGGTTGTCTTCCGTACCATGCTCAAACTCAATGCCGGCGTAGATGTCTTCGGTGTTTTCCCTGAAGATCACCATGTCCACGTCCTGCGGGTTCCTGGTCGGCGAAGGCACGCCCTTGAACCAGCGCACCGGGCGCAGGCAGACATAAAGGTCCAGGATCTGGCGCAGGGCGACATTGAGGGAACGGATGCCGCCGCCGATGGGTGTGGTCAGGGGGCCCTTGATGGCGACCAGGTATTCCCGGCACCGGTCCAGGGTCTCCTCGGGCAACCAGGAGCCGGTCAGCTCGTTGGCTTTCTCCCCGGCATAGACTTCCAGCCAGTGGATCTTGCGCTTGCCGTCGTAGGCCTTGGCAACGGCCGCATCGATGACCTGGTTGGCGGCCCGCCACACGTCGGGGCCGATGCCGTCCCCTTCTATGAACGGGATGACGGGGTTGTGCGGGACTTGCAGGTTCCCGTTTTTAATGGTGATTTTGTCCCCTTCCGGGGGTATTGCAGGCGCTTTCGCCACGTTGCGTCTCCTTGTTGTTAGAGGTTGACTTGTTAGAGGTTGACGAGATTCGGGTTGCGCCGTCGCCCAGCGCACACGCATCACAGCGCTTTGCGTCCTGCGCCGTTGCCGCCGGCCCCGGTGGATGCCGGGGTCGGCTCGCGGCCGCGGCGCCCGCGCGACTTCCGCTCTTGCGCCGGTC
Source organism: uncultured Enterobacteriaceae bacterium (assembly GCA_964509455.1). Taxonomy (GTDB): domain Bacteria; phylum Pseudomonadota; class Gammaproteobacteria; order Eutrophobiales; family Eutrophobiaceae; genus JAAXHV01. Next base: position 1,672 of record CAZDXS010000241.1, read on the forward strand.
GCGCCCCACTCGAGACGCCATCTTACCACACTTTACGCCTGGAGTGGGGGAAACAGCGACAAACCAGATTCAGCGTCCCCGGATGGTACCGCCGCAGTGGTCTTTTTTCAGAATTCGCCGGCGCTTGCTCATTGTGCAATGCTGAAAAATGTTACTCATCGTATGTTGACTCATAGTATGCAGCGGACATACTTGCAAGTCATGCATATTCAGAACATTTTGGGGCGCAACGTACGCTTACGCAGAAAACAACTGGGTTGGTCCCAGGAACGTCTCGCCGAAGAATCCGGACTGCATCGAACCTACATCAGCGGCCTGGAACTTGGACAGCGGAACATAACGCTCGCCGTGGTTGCGGAGCTGGCTTCTGCCTTGGGCGTTCCCGCCGCCAGGCTGTTCGATGCCGGAGGCCATCAAGAGTGAGCATCTATTCAAACCCCTGTGAGCAGGCAACCGACATGATGGATTTGCCTGGTTGCTTCCCCTGTGGTTTTTCACGGGGAAAGAACCGCAATATTCATACCAACCCCTGCAGGAAAATTTTCAGGCGGCATCGCAGCGCTCAATGACTTCTGCGCCGCTCATCACATCGCCGAACTGCTGTATGACGTTCTCTAAGGCGGCCTGGTGCTCGCGGTCGGACAGGGCCGCGCAGCAGTCCTCCACCATGACCACGTTGAAGTCCATGTCGAAGGCGGTCCGCGCCGCGCTCTCGCAACACACGTTGGTCTTGGTTCCCGCCACCAGCAGGGTCTCGATGGCGCGGCTGCGCAACACTCGCTCCAAGCGCGAGGCGCCGGGCGTCAAGCAGCCGTAGCGGTTTTTCACCAGGCGGAGGTCCGTTTCCGCTGTTTCCAGCTCATGCCACAACTGTCCGCCTTCCGCGCCCGGGGCCATGTACTGCATGGTGCGCTCGCGGGCCGCCCCGCCCACCACGCGGTTGAAGAAGTTCTCCCACTCGGACTTGCCGCCGCGGCACTCGAATTCGCTGACTATCCAGATCACATCGCCGCCGCGAGCGCGCAACTCCCGCGCCAGCCGGTTGACGCCGGCAACGACGCCGCGGCTGGCGGGCACCTCCGCCGGCGCCCCCGGCTTGCAGAAAGCGTTTTGCATGTCGATGACCAGCAGGGCGCACCGGGTCGGGTCCAGGCGGTCGTAGAGATGAAGCCGCCCGCGTCGTTTCTTGACCCGTTCAATGACTTCCTCGCTGAGGCGCACGGCGTGCATCAGGGTGCCGCCGGTGCGGTCGCGGTCGTCATGGAACCACCCGGTCGTACAGGAACGGGTCGCCCGCCAGGGCCGTCTCCGTGTCCAGCAACAGGCCGCAACCGGGGCAACTGAAAGAACGCAACAACACGCCTGCGCCGCCGGCGTAGGGGCCGCCCAGGTCCGGCACGGGCGTCTCGGTCAGCCGGGCCGCGTCTTTCCAGCGGCGGTCGCCCGCTTCCAGCTCCTGTCCGCAACGGGCGCAGGCGGCATGGTCGCCGACTGCCGTCAGCGCGGGCGACAGGCGCTTGCCGCGGCCCGGTTTGCGCTTTGCCGCCGCGTCTTGCCCCGCCTGCGCCGCCGCGCCCTGCGCCGCCGGCTGCGCCGCCGCGCCGTTGCCGCGCCGCGCCGCCAGCAACCCGGCCCGTTCCCGCGCCGTCCGTTGCTCGTCGGGCCTGCCCGCGGCCGCGTCCAGCGCCACCCCGTAAACGGCCTGCGCGAACTCCGGCGACGTCAGTCCTTGCTCTACGTCGCGGGCCACCTCCTCGGCGGGGCGCTCCAACGGGTCGCCGTAACCGCCGCCGCCGTTCCAGCGCAGGTACAGGGCGTCCTGTCCCGCCAGGGGGAACACGCCCCAGTCCACGGCCTGGCGTTCGCCCGGAGGAACGGCGGGGCGCCCAGACGCCGCGGCGGCGGCGCTTTCCCCGGCGCCGTCTCGCTTGATCCAGAAGTAAGCATTGGGCGAGCCGGGATAGCCGCCGGCCAGGCCCTCGCTCATGGGAAACCGCGAGCCCTTGCCGGACGACACGTACTGTATGCCGCCGTCCGGCGCATCGTGCGGTACCAGCGCCAGTTCCATGCCGACCCCGCCGCGGTAGCGCCCGGCGCCGCCGGAGTCCCGCAGGCGGCGGCGAAACAGGTAGCGCACGGGGAACGCGTATTCCACGGTTTCCACGTTGGCCATGCGCGATATGGGATTGGGGATCTCGCCGCCCACCTCGATGCCGTCGGCCCAGGTCCGGGCGCCGCCGGCCCCGGCAAAGGTTTCCGTGAGAATGCCGATGGCCTGCCGCTGATGCTGGTTGCGCCCGAACAAGAACACGGCAAAGTGATTGGCGTGCCACACCGCCGTGGCTTCGTCCTGGTATTTCTCGGCGGCGCTGAGCAGCTTGCCGATGGCGGTGCAGGCCGCGTTGTTGACGGATTGTATGGCGCCCACCGTGGCGACGGATACCGGCGCCGGGCGTTCGCAGTTGACGATGGTTCCCGCCGGCGCGACCATGGTGATGGGGCGAATCACCCCCTCGTTCCAGGTAATGTCGTAGCAGAGCAGGGGAAACAAGGGCGCGAACAGGCCGCCCAGGGAGGCCCACCGGGTGCAGTTGACGGCGTAACGGCTCTGCTCGCTGGAACCGCTGAAATCGAAAGTGAGCGCATCGTCCTGCTTGGTCATGGTCAGTTGCACCCGGGCGACTTCATCCTCTATGCCCAGGTACTGCCGCGCCTGCCACTGCCCGTCGGGCAACTCCCGCAACCGGGCGCGCAGTTTTTTCTCGGACTGGTCGATCAACGCCCGGCAGGTCGCGTCCACGGTCTCAAATCCGTACTTTTCGATGAGCGCTGACATGCGTTCCCGGGCTACGTTGTTGCAGGCGATCATGGAGTTTATGTCCAGCGCCGCCATGTCTGGTGAGCGCACCATGTTGAGGAACGTATCCATGACGGAGCGGTTGATTTCCCCCCGCTCCACCAGGCGCAGTCCCGGCGAGCTGAAGCCTTCTGCGTAAATGTTCTCGGCATCGGGACAAAACCCGCCCGGGTTGGCGGCGCCGATGTCATAGACATGCACGAAACAGGCGCTCCACGCCGCCAGCCGCCCCTCGAAGTGGATGGGCGCTACAAGATAAACATCGGAGGTGTGCAAGGCGGCGGTGTAGGGATCGTTCAGCAAGAACACGTCGCCGGCGTGAATGTCCCCTTGGAAACGCCGGATGACGGCTTTGCAGGCTTCCGCGGCGCTGGTCAGGTGGTGCAAGAAGCCGACGCCGCCCATCAGCAACGAGCCGTCCGCGCGGTACAGCGAGACCATCAGGTCGTGGCCCTCGTTGGTGATGGCGCTGCCCGAGACGTGCTTGAGCGTGATCACGGCCTCGTCGATGACGCGGAACAAGCGGTGGCGGATGATGGAAAAGGTGACGGGATCCGCTTGCATGGCCTGCATTTTACCCCGTTGCGGCGCTCTCGTTCTCGATGATGACGTTCCTGCGGCCGTCCATGCGCCCTTGTTGCCGGTCTTGCAACACGATGGTGGTGATGGGGGTGTGAATGACGGCCGGTCCCTCGATGATGTTCCCCGGTTGCAGTCGGTCAAAATCATAGACGGCGGCCGGCGCCGGTTCATCGCGGCCGGCGACGAATATCCTGCGGCGCCCGCTGAGCGCGGCGCCGGGGTCGCTTTTCCCCAGCGGCTTCGCGGCCGCGTCGGGACGGTCTATCCTGCCGACGGCGCTCAGCTTGAAGCGGGTCATCTCCATCCCCGCGGCGCGGTAGGCGGAGCCCTTGCCGTAGCGGCTTTCGTACAGGGCTTCGAAATCATCCAGCAGGCGCGCCGCTCCGTCCTCGTCCAGGGGTACGGGGGCGCGCACCGGCGTCATAATTTCGTGCACCTGCATTTTGTAGCGCATGCCGACGGACCAGGCAAAATCCATCTTGTCTTCTGCAAAGCCCTCCTCGGTCAGCGCTTTTCGGGCCGCGTCCGTCATGGGCGCGAAGACGGCGTTGAGCTCCGCCGCCGGGCAAGGGGCGGTTCGGGTCTGCGTGACGCCGTAGTCGTGCATGACGTCGGAACCGGCCAGGCCGAAAGCGCAATGCACCGACGCGGTGTACGGCACGACGATGCGCCGCACGTGCAACTCCCGGGCGAAGGCGCCCGCCAGCATTGGCCCGGAGCCGCCAAAGGCGTGCAAGACAAAATCCCGGGGGTCCAGTCCCTGTTCGACGGTGACCTTGTGAACCAGGTCGGTGAGCTGCGCGTTGGCTACGCGAAAGACGCCGACGGCGGCGGCTTCCACGGACACGCCCAGGGGTTCTGCGATCATCTTCTGAAACTGCCGGGCGGCGGCGTCCTCGTCCAGGTCCATGGCGCCGTCAAGAAAACGCCGGGGATCAATGTAGCCCAGCAACAGCAACACGTCAGTCAGCGTGGGTTGCAAACCGCCGCGCCCGTAACAGACGGGGCCGGGGTCGGCGCCGGCGCTTTGGGGGCCCACCAGCGGGGCGCCCGTGTCCTCCTCTATGGAGACCAGGCTGCCGCCGCCGGCGCCGATGGACGCCACCTCGATCTTGGGCGCGGCGTAGTGAAACCGGTCCACCAGGGGTTCCCGGGCGTATTCCAGCGCCCCGTCGCGAATGACGCCCACCTTGAACGTGGTGCCGCCCATGTCCGCGGCGATGATGTTGCGCTCGCCCATGCTCTCGCCCAGCAGGCGGCTGCCGATGACGCCCGCCACCGGGCCGCATTCCAGCATGTGTATCGCCCGCCGCGCGGCTTGCTCGGCCGGCAACAGGCCTCCGTACCCCTGCATGACCAGCACCGGCCCCTGGTAATCGTGCCGGCGCAACAGTCGTTGCAAGTCGTCCAGGTAGCCGCTCGCCGTGCGCCCGGCGTAGGCGTTGATGACCGTGGTGGAGGTGCGCTCGTATTCGCCGGGCACCGGGGCCGCCTCGCTGGACAGGGATACGTGCACGCCCTCGTGGCGGGCTTCTATGAGGGAGCGTATGCGCTGTTCATGGGCGGGGTTCGCGAACGACCACAGCAGGGACACGGCAATGGCCTCCACCCGCTCGCCGACCACTAGGCTGTCCGCCAGTCGCTCCACCTCGGCGTCGTCCAGCGCCGTGATGATCGCCCCCTTGTAATCCACCCGCTCCGTTACGCCCCGCACCAGGTCAAACGGGACCAGCGGCGGCGGCCGGTTGGTGGCGACGGGATGTTTCAATCCCTCTTCCGACAGGCCCGACCAGCGTCCATAAGCGCCGCGCGTGACCAGCAGGGTGTCTTCAAAGCCCGCCGTGGTGAGCAACCCGGTGCGCGCGCCCTTGCGCTCTAACAGGGTATTGTCGACCACCGTGGAGCCGTGGATGAACAGGGTCGCCCTGCGGAAAACATCCGCCGGCTCCGCCTGCATGGCGGCCGCGGCGTTGCGTATGGAATCCAGCACGCCGGCGGCAAAACCGGGCGGGGTGGAAAGGGCCTTGCCGATGACGACGGCGCCGTCCTCCGTGACGATGACCGTGTCGGTGCAAGTGCCGCCCACGTCGGTGGCGATGACCAGGGACACGGCGCCCGCTACCTGTCGCGGCTTGCGTTGCCGTGCGGCGGCGCCGGGCAACGGTCGCGTCCCGCGGCGGGCGTTGCGCCGCCGCGTCCCGCGCCGGTCGCCTCGGCGCCGCGTCTTGCGCCGGCAACCCCGG
>CAZDXS010000242.1:0-19484 GCA_964509455.1 uncultured Enterobacteriaceae bacterium
CGGCCGTGGTCACCACGCGCGGCGTTCAACATCATCTGTCACGCCCGGGGAAATCGGCCGCGCGGCTGACGGAAACCGACCTGGACCGCTTGCCGGAAATCATCGCCTGCCCGAAAGCAGTGCTGTACGACGCGAAAGACCCGGCGTTGTTGTACGTATTCGATCCGGCGGACAAAGCTGATACACGCCTGGGCAAGGTGGTGGTGCGGGTCAACTTCAATTTGTCGATGAAATTTGGAGCGGATGACCGTGCGAGAATCGTTGCCAACGTGGTGCGCACCGCCGGTTACGTGAGGCCGAATGACTTGAAAGAAGCCCGCTACGAGTTGGCATTGGGGAAACTGGAATAAGATGGTCGCCGAGACGAGACGGAACCTCGATGCAGTACGCCGGCCCGCCAAGGCGGGCAAACCATCTACCGGGATGCCGAATTACCCGGCCTACTCGGCGACCAGACACAAGTATAGGAAAGATACTCGCAACATGCAAGGCCAACGCGGGGAGTGCTGGAATGAAGCGGTCGCCGAGACGAGACGGAACCTCGATGCAGTACGCCGGCCCGCCAAGGCGGGCAAACCATCTACCGGGATGCCGACACCCGGCCTACTCGGCGACCAGACGCGAGTATAGGAAAGATACTCGCAACATGCAAGGCCAACGCGGGGAGTGCTGGAATGAAGCGGTCGCCGAGACGAGACGTGACCCTCGTTACAGTACGAACACCTGCCAAAGCAGATCTACCATCTCCGGGACAACGACGATTACCCGGCTACTCGGCGACCGCGTGCAATCGTAGCAAAAAACACTCCCTGGCTTGTCTGTTTTCCGTTATGCATCGCCGGACTGCCTCGTTCGGTCGGTCAATGTACTATGTGTACATCTCTCTCCCTTACTCGTTGCCCGGCTCGCCTTCCAGAAAACATCCGGCGCCAGGACTTCGGGCGGGCGCCGCCGCGTTCTTACGCAAAATCCCGTCGCCAAGAATACTGGAATGAAGCAGTCGCCGAGACGAGACGTGACCCTCGTTGAAGTACGCTATGAACCTGCCGAGGCGGGCAAACCATCTCCGGGACAACGACGATTACCCGGCTACTCGGCGACCAGACGCGAGTATAGGAAAGATACTCGCAACATGCAAGGCCAACGCCGGGAGTGCTGGAACGGAGCGGTCGCCGAGACGAGACGGGGCGAGACGCCGCCCTCGTTGCAGTACGCTATGAACCTGCCGCAGCGCGCCCGGCGCCGCACACCGGGCAATCCGGGTCTTTCGGCAACACGGCGGTGTGCCACTCCATGGACATGACGTCCATCAGCAACAGCCGCCCCTGCAGGGTGTCGCCCAGCCCCATGATCAGTTTCATTGTCTCTGCGGCCTGTATGCTGCCGGCAATGCCCAGCAACGGCGCCAGCACGCCGTTGGCGGTGCAGGTCTCCTCCACGGCCGCATCGTCCTGGTACAGGCAACGATAGCAGGGCGAGGCGTCGTCCCGGGGATTGAACACGCTGAGTTGCGCCTCAAAACGTATGGCCGCGCCGGAAACCAGGGGCGTGCCCGCGGCGACGGAAGCCCGGTTGACGGCGAACCGGGTGGCGAAGTTGTCGCTGGCGTCCACGATGACGTCGACCGCCGCCGCCTGTTCCTTCAGCTCATCCTCGTCCAGGGCGTGGTCCAGCAACGTCAAGTCTACATCAGGGTTGAGCGCGTGCAGGCGCTCCGCCGCGGACTCCACCTTCAGGCGCCCGACGTCGGCGGTGTCGTGGAGTATCTGCCGTTGCAGGTTGGACAGGTCCACCCGGTCGAAATCCACCAGGACGAGGCGCCCCACCCCGCCGGCCGCCAGGTAGATGGCGGCGGCGGAGCCCAGCCCGCCGGCGCCGATGATCAACACGGCGGCCTGCGCCAGGCGCAACTGTCCCGCCGCGTCGATCTCGGGCAACATGATCTGCCTGCTGTAGCGCAGCAGCTGCTCGTCGTTCATCTGCGCCGCCGCACTCATGGATGCCGCGCCCCGGCGATGCGCTCATGGCCCGCGTAGTCCCGCCAGGCGGCCACCTGCCGGTACGGGTGCAACCGGAACTGGCGCCGCACCAGTTCGCCCTGGTCATGGCCGTGCTCGACCAGCAGGAACCCGCCCGGGACCAGATGCCGCAACGCGCCGGCGATGACGCGGCGCAGGCAGTCCATGCCGCGCCGGCCGCCGTCCAGGGCCAGGCGCGGCTCGTGTTCGAGGCCGGGCGGCGGGGCGCCCGCGGGATACTCCACGTAGGGCGGGTTGCATAAAATCGCATCGAAACGACGGCCCGACAGGTTTGCGAACCAGTCCGACTGCCGCAACTCAACATTGGCGACGGCGGCGGCCGCGACATTGCGGTGCGCCACCGCCAGGGCCTCGCGGCTGAGGTCAACGGCCAGGACGGAGCAACCGGGACGCTCGGCGGCCACGGCCACGGCAACGGCGCCGCAACCGGAGCCCAGGTCGAGGATGCGGGCGCGGCTGTTTGCGGGAATGCGCTCCAACGCCAGCTCCACCAGCAACTCCGTTTCCGGGCGCGGCGCCAGGACGGCGGCGTTCACTATGAAGTTGATGGAGCGAAACTCCTTGACGCCGGTCAAGTACGCCACCGGGCAACCGGCCTTGCGACTCTCCAGCAGGCGCCTGAAATCCGCCGCCGCGCCCGCCGGCACCTCCATGTCCGGGCGGGCGTAAAAGCGCTCGCGGCCGGTGCGCAACAGAGACGCCAGCAACACCTCGGCGTCCAGGGCGGCGCTGGGCGAGGCGGACAACTGCCCCGTCGCAAACTGCAACAACTGCCTGACTTGCATGACGCGCCGGCCTCAGTCTCCCAGGGCGGCCAGCTGGTCGGCCTGGTGTTCGCTGACCAGCGGGTCGATGACCGCGTCCAGGTCGCCTTGCATGATCTCCTCCAACCGATACAGGGTGAGGCCGATGCGGTGGTCGCTGAAGCGGCCCTGGGGGAAGTTGTAGGTGCGGATCCGCTCCGAGCGGTCGCCCGAGCCCACCAGGTTGCGCCGGTTTTCCGCCATGGCGGATTCCTGCTTCGCCTTCTCGTCGGCCAGCAACCGGGCCTGCAACAGCGCCATGGCGCGGGCGCGGTTCTTGTGCTGGGAGCGCTCATCCTGACATTCCACCACGATGCCGCTGGGGAGGTGGGTTACGCGAATGGCGGAATCCGTCTTGTTGACGTGCTGACCGCCGGCGCCGGACGCGCGGAACGTGTCTATTCTCAGGGCCGCCTGGTTGATTTCAACCTTGTCTATTTCAGCCGCTTCGGGCAACACGGCAACCGTGCAGGCGGAGGTGTGAATGCGCCCCTGGGACTCCGTCTCCGGCACCCGCTGCACCCGGTGCCCGCCGGATTCAAACTTCAGCCGCGACCAGGCGCCCGCGCCCACGACGCGCATGACCACCGCCTTGTAGCCGTCCAGCTCGCTCTCGGCGGCGTTCAACATCTCAATGCCCCAGCCCTTTTTTTCCGCGTAGCGGCAATACATGCGCACCAGGTCGGCGGCAAACAGGGCCGCCTCCTTGCCCCCCGTGCCGGCGCGCACCTCCAGGAAAATATTGTTGTTGTCCGCCGGATCCCGGGGCAACAGCAAGCGGCGCAACTCCAGCGCCAACGTCTCTTCTTCACGGCGGGCGGTTTCCACTTCCGCGACGGCCAGCTCTCGAATTTCCCGGTCGCTGTCTTGCAACATGTGCCGGGCGGCATCCAGGGACTGCAAGTTGTCCCGGTACTTTTTGAAGCAACTGACGACGGGCTTGATTTCAGCTATTTCCCGGCTCAGTTCCCGAAAGCGATTCTGGTCCTTGATGACCTCGGGCGTGGCCAGCAACGCGTGAATCTCCTCCTGGCGCTCGCCCAGTCTTTCCAATTTTTTTTGCAGGCTGTCTTTGAGCATGACGGGCCCGGGGCCGGTTACTCCGGCTGGTCGGGGCCCGGCGCTTCCTCTTCTTGCGACGGCAGGTCGAACAGCTCCCGCACCAGGCGCAGGGCCTCCTCCCGCCGCGCCGGGTCAAGCCGGCGCAACCCGGCCGTGGGCGCATGAATCAGCTTGTTGGTCAGTGCGCGGGCCGCTTCGGCCAGCAACTCATCCGGCGCTGCGCCCTGGCGCAATTTCCCCAGGGCCGAGCGCAACACGGCCGCTTGCGCCGCTCGCGCCTGGGCGCGCAGGGCCCGCACGGTCGCCACCGAGTCCAGCGAGTTCATCCAGTCCATGAAGTGCGCCGCCTCTGCGTCGATGATGCGCTCCGCTTGCGCCGCCGCCTGGCGGCGGTTCTGGAGATTATCGTCGATGATGCCGCGCAAGTCGTCTATGGCGTACAGGTAAACGTCCTCCAGCTCGCCCACGGCCGGTTCTACGTCCCGGGGCACGGCCAGGTCAATCATCAGCACGGGTTCGTGGCGGCGCTTCGACATCGCGGCCGCCGCCGTGTCCCGGTCCAGCACCGGCGCTCGCCCGGCCGTGGAAGCGATCACGATGTCCGCCTCGTACAGGCGCCGGGGAACCTGGTCCAGGGCAACGGCGTAGGCGCCGTGCCGTTGCGCCAGGCGCTGGGCGCGTTCTAACGTGCGGTTGGCGATGATCATGCGACGCAAACCCTCCGCGCACAGGTACCTCGCGGCCAGCTCCACGGTTTCGCCGGCGCCGATGAGCAGGGCGGTGCGCCCGGACAGGTCGCCAAACACCTGCCGCGCCAGGCGCACCGCCGCGTAGGCGACGGACACGGGATGGCTCCCCACCAAGGTGTTGCTGCGCACCTCCTTGGCCACCTTGAAGGAGTGCTGAAACAGGCGGTTCAGCATTTTGCCGACGCTGCCCGTGGTGCGGGCCGCCTGGTAGGCCTGCTTTAGTTGTCCCAGGACCTGCGGCTCGCCCAGCACCATGGAATCCAGGCCGCTGGCCACGCGCAACACGTGTTTTACCGCGCCGGCGTCCGCGTGGGCGTACAGGTAATTGCCCAGGTCGCCGCCGCGGCAACCGTGAAAGCCGGCAAACCAGTCAATGGGGCGAACGGCGTCGACGCGGTCCAGATGGCAATACACCTCGGTGCGGTTGCAGGTGGACAAGATGGCCGCTTCCCTTATTCCCGCCGCGCCGGTCAACCGGGACAGGGCCCGGGGCAGTGCGGCGGCATCGAAAGCGACCTTCTCCCGCACCTCCAGCGGCGCGGTGACGTGGTTGAGACCAAATGCCAGGAGTGCCATAGCGCAAAGCGGTATTTGCCAGTATTCGTTGCGTGCCTGATGTTGCAGCGCCGCTGCCGGACGCCGGGCCGCGGGGAAAGTTCCTCGCCGCCGATGACTCCCCATTTTATCACCTTGTTGCCGTGTTTGTCGTTCCGGCTATATAATCCGGGTCATGGGCAACTACGCAACGGCACGGCGGCGCGGCGCCAGGGCGGTACTCACAGCGCCGGCGACGGCAACGGCACTGCCGGTTGCCGGCGGCGCCGCAACATCGAATAATCCCGCCGTGGGTAACTACGCAAAGATATGGCAGCACGGCGCCAGAGCGGCTCTGGCGACGCTGGCAACGGCAACGCTGGTTGCCTGCGGCGGCGGGGCGCCGGGGACGGCGGGCAACGTAAAGCCAACGCCCGTGGAAGTCGCAGCGCCGGACGCGGCAAAACCCGCCCGGCCGACGCCCCCGCCGGCGGCGCTGACGGAAGACATTCTCTACCGGCTGTTGGTGGCGGAGTTCGCCGGACAAAGAGGACAGCTGGACGTCTCGGTGGAAAACTACCTGGAGCTGGCGCGGCGCACCCGGGACCACCGCATTGCCGAGCGGGCGGCGCGCATCGCGGTGTATGCGCGCGACGACGACGCCGCGATGACGGCGGCGCACTTGTGGACGGAGCTGGACCCGCGCAATCCCGACGCCCACCAGGTGCTGGCGGTGATGCACCTGCGCGCCGGCAACTTGGAGCAGGCCGGACGCAGCCTGCAAGACGTCTTTGCCTATTCGGACGGGGAAATCGATCAGAAGCTGTGGATGATCGCCAACATGTTGGAGCACGAGAAAGACGGCGCGGCGGTCATGGCGGTCATGGAAGACCTGGTCGCCGCGCTGGGCGACTCCCCCGCCGCCCGGTACGCTTTCGCCCACGTGGCCGCCACGCTGGGGCGGCTGGAGCGCTCCCTGGAGCTGCTGGAGGGCACGCTGCCCCTGGCGCCGGACAACAACGACGTGGCGCTCAGCTACGTCTCCATCTTGCAACGCCTGGAGCGGGAACAGGAGGCGCTGGCGTGGTTGAAGCAACAACTGGCGGAGCGCGACGGCGAGAATTCCCCGTTGCGCATGGCCTACGCCAGGATGCTGATGGACGTCGAGCGCTACGAAGAGGCGCGCGACCAGTTCGAGATGCTGGCGGCGCGGTTTCCCGAGAACATTGACGCGCTGTACCTGCTGGGGCTGTTGTACTTGCGGGACAACCGCCTGGAAGATGCTGCGGTGTTGTTCAAGAAGCTCACGACCCGGGAAGAGTTGACGGACGCCGCCAACTACTACCTGGGGCGCATCGCCGAGGAGCAACAGGACTACGACCAGGCCGGCAACTGGTACCAGGGCGTGCACCAGGGCAAGCATTATTTTGACGCCCAGGTGCGGCTGGCCCTGTTGCTGGCGAAAGACGGGAGAATTGAGGCGGCGCGCGACCACCTGAACTCCATACAGACGCAGGGAGAGCGCCAGGCGCAAACCCTGGTGCAAGCAGAAGGCGACCTGCTGATGCGCGAGCAACGCTATGCCGACGCCCACGCCGTTTATTCCCGGGGGCTGGAGAACGCCTACAACGCCGACTTACTCTACGCCCGGGCCATGGCGGCGGAAAGGCTGGGGCGCCTGGACGACTTGGAGACCGATCTCAGGGCCATCATCGAGCGGGAGCCGGAGCACGCGCAGGCGCTAAATGCGCTGGGCTACACCCTGGCGGACGCCACCGACCGCCACGAAGAAGCCTACGATTTGATCAAACGGGCCCTGGCGCTGGCGCCGACGGACTTCCACATCCTGGACAGCATGGGCTGGGTGCTGTATCGCCTGGGGCGCATAGACGAGGCCATTGATTACCTGCAACGGGCGATGGCGTTGCGGGCGGACCCGGAAATCGCCGCCCACCTGGGGGAGGTGCTGTGGGTAAGCGGCGACCGCAACCAGGCCAGGAAAGTCTGGGAGGCGGCGCTGGAACAACGACCCGAGCATACGCGCCTGCTGGACGTGATGCGCCGTTTCAGCCCCTAAGTGGACGCGGCCGCCCAGGGCGCCGGCGGGCGTTGCCGACAGGTTCTTCTGGTCATCGCGCCGGCGGTTACGCTGGCGGTCGCGCAGACGGGTTGCGGGTGGTTGTCGCCGCGCCCGGGCGCAGCACCCGAATGGCAGGCGCGGCAGGACGCCTTGCGGCAGGTGGAAGAGTGGAGCCTCAAGGGGCGCATAGCCATACGCACGGAGCAGGAAGCCGGCGCCGGCGCCCTGTACTGGAGCCAGCGGCGCGATGAATACCGGGTGCGGGTGGCCGCCCCCCTGGGCGGCGGGACCTACGAGCTGACGGGGGACGGGGGCGGCGGCGTCCTGCGGTCACCGCACCAGGTGGTCCGGGGGGAGGATGCGGCAGCCCTGTTGCAGCGGCAAACAGGCCTGCGCCTGCCGATGGCCGACCTGGCGCACTGGATAAAAGGCCTGCCGGCGCCGGCATGGCCCATCGACCAGCTGGAGTTGGACGAGAACAACCGCCTGCGGGACCTGGCCCAGGCCGGCTGGACCGTGCGCTACAAGCGCTACCTGGACGTTGACGGCCTCAGCCTGCCGGGGCGGCTGGACCTGCATAATGAACATGTTCGCGTCCGCCTGTCCGTCAGGGAGTGGACACTGCCCCGATGACGACGACGCCCTGGCCGGCGCCGGCAAAACTGAACCTGTTCCTGCACGTGGTGGGGCGCCGCCCCGACGGCTACCACCTGTTGCAGACGGTGTTCCAGTTCCTGGACCTCGCGGACGAGTTGCACTTCACCCCCACCGAAGACGGGCGCATCCGTTGCGAGCGCAACTACCAGCAGCCGGCGGAGCGCGAGGACCTGGTGGTCATCGCGGCCCGCAAGTTGCAAAAGCTGGGCGACAGCGCCCAGGGCGCGGCGATTCGCGTGAACAAGAAAATACCCATGGGCGGCGGCTTGGGCGGCGGCAGCTCGGACGCAGCCACCACCCTGGTGGCGTTGAACCACCTGTGGGGAACAGGCCTGACGAACGAGCAACTGGCGGCGGCGGGGCTGGAGCTGGGCGCCGACGTGCCCGTCTTCGTACACGGACACGCCGCCTGGGCGGAGGGCGTGGGGGAGACGCTGCGACCGGTGCGCCCGCCGGAAAACTGGTACCTGCTGATTTATCCCAATGTCCCCGTGTCCACCAGGGAGGTCTTCAATGATCCCGAGTTGCCGCGCACAACGCCGCCGGTCGCCTGGCAGGACTTCCTGCGGGGCGACTGCCGCAATGACTGCGAAGCGGTGGTGCGGCGCGTCAGTCCGGCAACGGGCGCAGCGCTGGACTGGCTCGGCGCCCGCGCCCCGGCGCACCTGTCCGGCACCGGCGCCTGCGTGTTCGCCGAGTTCGAAGAGAGAGCGGCGGCCGCCGCCCTGCTGGACGAGACGCCGGCGCACTGGCGGGGGTTTATTGCCAAGGGCATCAACCGCTCACCCCTGGCTTGTTGTTTTGCGCCATAACTTTGTTGGCGCTACGGCTTCACTGCAGTCGATGTACTTTATGTACACCTCCTTTGTTCAGCCGTGCGCCGCCGCGTTCTGACACAAAATTCCTGCGCCAGGAACCTGGCTTGTTCTTTTGCGCCATAACTCCTGGCTTGTCTGTTTTCCGTTATGCATCGCCGGCCCGCCTCGTTCGGTCGGTCAATGTATTAGATATACATCTCTCTCCCTCACTCGTTGCCCGGCTCGCCTTCCAGAAAACATTCGTCGCCAGGCGGAGTTGTTGGCGCTACGGCTTCACGACAGTCGATGTACTTTATGTACACCTCCCTTGTTCGGGGGTGTGCCGCCGCGCTCTCACGCAAAAGCCCAGCGCCAGGGGAGTAGGCGGGCGCCGCCTTGTTCTCACGCAAAATTCCTGCGCCAGGGGAAAGCCGTGCGCCGCTGCGTGCTGGCGCAAAATTCCTGCGCCAGGGGAGTAGGCGGGCACCGCCGCGCTCTCACGCAAAAGCCGGCGCTAGGGGGCAGTCGTGCGCCGCCGCGTTCTGACGCAAAAGCCCGGCGCCAGGGGAGTAGGCGGGCGCCGCCGCGTTCTCGCGCAAAAGCCCGGCGCCAGGAGTTCGTTGCGGGACGGAGACGCAGAGTCGGCGCCAACGCCGCTCTTGGCAACGCACTCATGCGGGAGCTTGCAAAATAAACGCCCGGGAGAGTTAACGACCCTGATAGTTTTTGCCTTTTTCGGTCAAGGCGTAGTTTCCCTTTCCCTCCCTTGAACGGGTAAACAAGCGCATGGAGTTGCTGTCTTTACTCTCGTTCTCGTGACGATTCAGGTCGCCGCGAATGGTATGCCGCAGGGTGTTCATCTTGTATTTTTTCAGCAAGTATTCATCGCCCTTGACGACTCTCTCCACTTCCTCGTAGATTGCTGACAACGGTGCAAATTCCTTGCCGCTGTTCCCCTGTATCTTTTTGACGGCATTAATGATCAATAGTTTTATTGACGGGACAGTGCCGGGAAGGTCTTCCGCCCGGTTGCGTATTTCCGTCATGGCTTCTTGCAACTTTTCATCCTTGCTGAGCGGGGGCTCTTTCTTCGAGATGGCTGAACGAACCGCTGAGTACCGTTCCGCGTATTCCTCGTCGGGGGCGAAAACGGAATCCTTGAACTTGATCGAATTGTAAATTGCTTGCAATTTTGAGAAATAATCGGGTTTTGTCTCTTTAAAAATCGTGTTCACTTCAAGGTTGGACGTCAGCCCGCCTTTCGTCAGGTTGGTGCTGCCGACGATGCAGGTTGTTTCCCGTGGTTTCTCAAAGAGATAGATTTTCGGGTGGAAAACGATCTCGGCCTTGTTGTCCTCCTTGTCGCCAAAGCAATAGAAGTCACACCTTTTCGGGTATTGTTTTTTCAACGCCAGAAAATACCTGATCGAATCCGGGTCGGTCCTCCTGAAATCCAGCCCGGCAATCAACTCAATCTTCCCGCCGTTATCCAAACTGGTCCGCAGTGAGACATCAATCTCTTTTACGCCCGAGCGCGTCAAGAACGCTACCGCAATCTGCGTACTGTCGGCATCCTGCAATTCCTGGCGGATGATATTGCCGATTGGGTAATCGTCGTTTGAAATGATTTGTATTTTCATCGTAATCCAGTGTTTAACAAACCCTCAGTGAAGTCCGTATTACACAACAGAGCGCGGGCGGGAGGCGTACCCGTAGTACATCGACCGACCGAACAAGGCCGACCGACGCACTCGCCTGTCCCCGGCGCCCGCTTGCCCCTGGCGACGGGATTTTGCGTGAGAGCGAGGCGCTGTGTGTAGTGAAGTCCTGGCGCAGGAATTTTGCGCCAGAGCGCGGCGGCGCACGACTGAACAAAGGAGGTGTACAGGTAGTACATCGACTGCAGTGAAGTCGTCGCGCCAACAAAGTTATGGCGCAAAAGAACCAGCCAGGCAAGGGAAGTGTATGTCTAATACACGACCGACGTAAACTAACACAGCAACAAAGCTATCGCGCAAAATAACGAGCCAGGGGGCGACCGCAGTGAGGGCGGGACGCTACAAAGTTATGGCGCAAAATAACGCGCCAGGTTCCTGGCGCAGGATATTTTTCGGAAGGCGAGCCGGGCAACGAGTGCGGGCCCGGCGACGGGCTTTTGCGTGAGAACGCGGCGGCGCACGGCTGAACAAGGGAGGTGTACATAGAGTACATTGACTGCCGTGAAGCCGTAGCGCCAACAAAGTTATCGCGCAAAAGAACAAGCCGGGCGGGAGGTGTACCCGTAGTACATCGCCGACCGACCGAGGCCGGCCGGCGATGCATAACGGAAAATAGACAAGCCAGGTTACAGGCCGGCGCCAAGATTGAGCATCAACGCCTGGTCGCCGGCGCGGTGGTTCAGCTCCACGCCCAGGCGCAGACGCAGGGGGTTGTGCGCGGCGGCGGGCGCCAGTTGCCAGCCCAGGCGCCATTCCGACCCCGTCTCCGTCATCCCCATGCCCGCCCAGGGCTTGCTTATGAAGCGGTCGCCGAACGCGCCCAGCCCGTAGCCTATCTCGGCGCCCAGGCGAGCGCCGGGCATCTCCCGGGCCAGCCCCAGGCTGTCGGCATTGCGCAGGTTGTACAGGGCTTCGGCGCCGCCGCCGGCACGCGCGCCGTAGCCGCTGTTCAGCGACAGGGCGAAACCGCGCTCCGAGGACAGGTCCAGGTCGTAGCGCAACTCGCCGGACACGCCCCACTCTTTCAGGCTGCCCGCCTCGTGGGCCACCAGGGAGCGTCCCTTGAGGTCAACCAGGAAGCCGCCGCCGGCATTCTCGTAGGTGACGCCCAGCCCCACGTCCATGCCGCTGCCGTCGGAGCCGCCGCCGTGGTCATGGAGCAACCCCAGCTCCAGGGTGGGGGTCACTGTCGACCCGCCTTGCAACTCGGTGGTGTGGGCGCCTTCCAGCCCCAAGCGCAGGCGCCGAGTGTCCGTGGAAGTAGCGTCCAGCAACTCCTCCACTTCATCGGATTCCATCTGCACGTAGAATGCATCCGCCTTCACCGCCATGGAGAAGCCGCCCTCCGTCTGCGGCAACAGCTCGCCGCGAAAACCGCCGGCGCCCATCAGCAGGTCGATGTCGGTCTTGATGGACTCCCGCCCCTGGGGCTTGAACTTGAGGTCGCCCATGCCCACGCCGCCGGCGACCCAGGTGGAGAACCGCTCCGTGAAGTGGTAGCGCGTGTAGGGGTAAAGACCGGTCAGGTCAATATCGATCTCGCCCCGCTCCCCGTCGAACGCCTGGTGGTCGTAGTCGTTGTTGCCCATGCTGTGCGCCACGGACAGGCCCAGCATCCAGCGACCGGAGGACCAGTCAACGCCCAGCTGACCCGTCGCCGCCGAGCCGTCCGCCTCCAGGCCGTCTTCCTTGTCGGTGTAGGAAGAGTAGGAACCGCGACCCCAGAACGACACGCAACTGTTCTCCGAGGTCTGCCGCCCCATGGAGAACGAGCTGCCGGCCAGGACATTCTGACCGCTCACGCCGTTGAACTCGGACAGCCAGCGCAGGGCGCGCCAGGCGCCTTCTTCCGCCGCGCCCGAATCCCAGCTGACGCTTTGCCCCGCCACGGTCAGTTCCGAACCCGCCGCACAACGCCCGTCCAGGCGCAACCGGGCAGCGTCCAGCACCTGCGTGGTTACCGCCCTGCCGAACAGCACCAGGGACTTCGAAACCGCGGCCTCGTCCAGGGTGGTGTCTATTTCCACCACGGCGGTGGCGGCGCTGACCACCGATTCGGGGTTGCCGTCGTTGTCGACGAAGATCGCATGCACCCGTATTCGCCTGCCCTCGTCTTCGGCCGTCAGGCGGTAGGTTGACTGGGTCGCGCCGGGGATGGCTTCCAGGTTGGAGCTGCCGTCGGCGTCCACCCGTTGCCACTGCCAGAGGAATGCCGCCGGGGACGCAGGCACGCCGTTGGCGTCCGTGATGCCGTCGGGGGATACGGTCAGGCGCGCGCCAATCACCGCCCGACCGCTGATGGTCGGGCCGCCGGACGCCGGCACGTTCTCCTCTGGGATTACCTGATCGCTCCAGTCGCTGCTCAGCATCTCATCGTTGCCGTCGGCGTCCTGGAAGCGCACGACTACCCGCACGTAGTTGCCCTGATCGGCTTCCACGGCGGTGTAGCTGACGTCGGCGGCGCCGGCAATATTCGCGGCGCCCGTGCCGCTGTTGTCAGTAGCGCGTTGCCACTGGTAGCTGAAACTTGCCGCCGGAATCGGGTCCGGGCCGTTGGCGTCCGTGATGCGGCTCGTGTCCGCCGTCAGGGTTTCGTGCACCTGCGGCGGCATGGGACCAATGGTCACATCGCCCATGGCCGGCGTGTTCACCGGGTCATCCGTTACGGCGAACAACTCCTCGTCATAGTCGTTGTCGTCGGCAAAGCGCACCCGCACCCGGATCCGCCTGCCGTTGTCGGCGGCGACCAAGGCATACGCGGCCGCGGTCGCGCCGGCAATGTCCGCCGCGTTGGAGACGCCGTCAGCGTCCACCCGTTGCCACTGGTAGGCGAAAGCAAACCCGGCATCGCCGTTGCGAGCGCGGGTTACGCCATTGGGATCCGTGATGCCGCTGACGTCCGCCGTCAGGGTCTGCCCCACCGCGGCCGTGCCGTCAACCGCCAAGCCCGCGGCCGGGCCGTCCACCACGGCGCTGTCATCGCTGGCGAGGGTCTCGGCGTTGCCGTCGGCATCGGCGAACTCCACGGTCACCCGCACGCGCTTGTTCGCATCATCGTCGGTCAGGACGTACGTGTTGCCCGTTGCGCCGCGAATGTCCTCCGGGTTGGATGTCCCGTCCGCATCCACCCGGCTCCACTGGTACGCGTACGTGGGCGCGCCCACGCCGTTGGGGTCGGTGATGCCGCCCGTAATCGCCGTCAGGGTCTCGCTCACCCGCGCCGTGCCGTCAATCTCCAGCCCCTCGGCCGGCTCGTTGTCCTCCGCATTTACCACGGTCCATCGGCTTTCCAGCACCTCGTTGTTGCCGTCGGCGTCAGTGAAGCGCACGACTACCTGCACGTAGTTGCCCTGATCGGCTTCCGCCAGGTTGTAGGCGGCGGTGGTTGCGACGCCTTGCGCACCCGTGCCGGCGGCGTCAGTGGCGCGTTGCCACTGGTAGGTATAAGCGGGCGTTCCCAGGCCGTCGGCGTCGGTGATGCCGCCCGTTTCCGCCGTCAGTGTCTCGCCCACCTTGTAATCGCCCATTACCCGCAGGCCCGTGGCGGGGTTGTTGCCGCCCGGCAACGCCAGCACCGGCGAGGTCAAGTCGCTGACAAGGATCTCGTTATTGCCCAGGGCGTCGGTGAACCTCACTGTTGCCCGCACGCGCTTGCCGAGGTCAGCATCCGCCAGCACGTAGGTCCGCCCCGTGGCGCCGGCGATGTCTTCGGCATTGGAGGTCCCGTCCGCATCCACCCGGCTCCACTGGTAGGTATAAGCGGGCGTTCCCAGGCCGTCGGCGTCCGTGACGCCGTTCGTGTTCGCCGTCAGGGTTTGCCCCACCTGCGCCGTGCCGTCAACCGCCAGGCCCGCGGCGGGGTTGTTGGGGGTCGTCGGCGCCGCCGTCACCGCACCCGTCCAGTCGCTGGTCCGGGTCTCCTGATTGCCCAGGTCGTCGGTGAACGTCGCCGTTACCCGCAGGAACCTGCCCTCGTCCGCCGCCGCCGGCGTGTAAGAGTCCGCGTTCGTTCCCACGTTAATCACTCCGGTGGCTCCCGCGGCGTCATCGGCGCGTTCCCACTGGTACCGGTAGTTCGGCGCGGTCAGGCCGTCCGCCGGGTCGTCGATGGCGTTCGTGTTGGCGGTCAACGCCGTGCCCACTCGCGGTACGCCGTCAATGGTCACATCGCCCACGGCGGGCGTGTTGGGGGTCGCCGGCGCCGCCGCCACCGCACCCGTCCAGTCGCTGGTCCGGGTCTCCTCGTTGCCCAGGTCGTCGGTGAACGTCGCCGTTACCCGCAGGAACCTGCCCTCGTCCGCCGCTACCGGCGTGTAAGAGTCCGCGTTGGTTCCCACGTTAATCACTCCGGTGGTTCCCGCGGCGTCATCGGCGCGTTCCCACTGGTACCGGTAATTCGGCGTGGTCAGGCCGTCGGCGTCGTCGATGGCGTCCGTGTTGGCGGTCAACGCCGCGCCCACCTGCGATACGCCGTCAATGGTCAAATCGAAATCGCCCGTGGCGAGCGTTTGCGGCTCGACGATGGACAGGGTCAGCGTCGTGCCAATGGCCGCGCCGCCGTTGTCTGGGTCGGCTTCCAGGTGCGCCGCGCTCAACAAGACCGTCTCGCCGTCGTCGTCTATCGCGTCATCCCTGGCGATGATGGTAACGCTCACCGAGGAGTCACGCGCCGGCAGGAACAAGTGGTGGCCGGACACGGCGATGTTCGAGCCGTCCGAATCATTGGTGACCGTGTAATCCGTGCCCAGCTCAGCCGTGCCTTCCAGGGTCAGGATGATGGTCTGGTCGGTGGCGAACGTCGTCGAGGAGCCCGTGCTCACGGTCAAGGTGGCCGTGCCGCCGTTCTCCGCAATCTCCGTATCCGACAGCGACAACGACAGGATCCCGTCAGCACCGCCGATGACGGCTGTGGCGGCGGCCCCGCCCGCGACCTCGGCGGCGATGTCGTCGTCCGAGAAACCGGTAATGCTGAGGATTACCGTCTCGAAGACCTCGGCAACCCCGTCGTCAGTGGCGACGATGCTGAAAAAGAAACCCGGGGATGCCGCCGTGCTCTCGGTGTAGGCGGGAATGGTGAAGTTGCCGCGATTGCTCGTCGTGTCGTAGCCGGCCGGCAACGGGTAATCCACGCCGGGCGTTGCATCGCCCTCGAGGGTGTAGAACACATCGAAGTCGCGCCTGCTGGTTTGGTCGCCAAGAATGACGGCGAATTCGACGGCGTCGCCTTCAGCCACGACGGCCGTCGGGGCGCGAATGCTGACCTCCAGCACGTTGCCGTCCGCCACGGGGACGGTTGCCGCGCCGGCGGTCTCGTCGATGTCGTAGTTCGCGGACTCCGTGAGCGTCAGCGTCACTTCGCCGTCCGGCTCGTCCTCGTTGTCGGCGCAGGCAGTCACGATCGCCTCCGTGGTCGCCTCGTTCGGGGCGAAATCCGCCATGGCGGGCCCCGGCGGCGGGGAGCAGGCCGGCGCACCGGTCGCCGTCACCGCGTAGTCCACCGTCAAGGGGAGGCTCAGGTCGCCGCCCGTGCGCGTCAGGGTGAACACCAGGTCATCGCCCTCCACGAATTCCGTGGCCGGGGCCTGCGGCGCAGGCGCCGCCACGCTTATCGATGTCGCATCATCGTCGTCGGTGACGGCGGTTTCCGCTGTCAGCGCACTGGCCGCCGCCGCCGTGGATGACTGCCCTTCCTGGCGCACCATGTTGTCGAGCGTAACGATGACCGTCTTCTCCGGCTCGGACGTCGCGTCGTCCAAAAGGGCGAGGCGGATTGTCTGGGTTGCCTGGGTCCCATCGCCCCCCGGGAACGTCAGCGTGCCGGGGACGGGCGCGCCGTTGGAGTCGGTTGTGCTGTCGGTGACGTCGTTGTAGTCGGTCCCCGCCACGGCCGTGCCGGACAGGGTATACGTCACCGTTACCGGGCCGGCGTACTGCGGGGACAACTCCACCTCGAACTCAATGGGGTCGGCGGCGGGGCCTTCCTCCACGGACGGGGCGCCGTCCTCCCCGGACGGGGCGAGCGAGGTGATCAACAGGGTCGGCTGCTCGACATTGGTGATGGTCGCCGTCTCCGTGCCGGCGGCATCGAAGAGAGCGTCGGCGGGGGTCCCGCCGTCGCCGTGGAACACGACGAGTTCGAGGCCCTCAGCTCCCTCCGCCGTATCGTCGTCGATGGCGATGCCGAAAGCGACGCGCGCCACCGTGTTGTGCGACACGGTGATTTCATAACCGCCGTTGACGGGCGACAGCCGCTGGTTGTCAGTCGCCGGGTTGGAGTCGGGGTCCAACTCCACGTAAGCGATGTCCGCCGCCGTCGCTCCGCTCCCGAGCTCGATGCGGTAGGTCTGCGAAGCCGCGGACAGGTTGGTGAACGACCAGGCAAGGGCGCCTCCTTCACTGGCCGTGGCGGAGCCCTCCCGCCTGACGACAACATCGGGATCGTCGTCGTCGGTGATGGTTGCCGTTTCCGTTGCGGTCGCGCCCAGCGTCACGCCTTGCGTAGCGCCCGTCGGGGTTCCGAGGGCAACGATGACCGTCTCGCTGTTCGCTTCGTCGAAGTCATCGTCCGTAACCGTCAGGGTAATGGTCTGCTCGGTGACGCTCGCGGCGAACGTCAGGGAGCCGCCGCCGGCGTCAGCGTAGTCCGCATCTTCCGTGGCCGTGCCGCTCAGGGTATACGGCACCGTGATGACCCGCTCGTCGGCGGCGCTCAGCCGCACCACGAACTCCAGGTCGTTGTCCTCGGCGCCCTCGGTGGACGCCAGGGCGGAGTCGGCCGTTACGATGGACACGGTGAGCGGCATGGACTCCGGGGGCGCCGACACCGCGGTCCAGTCGCTGCTCAGAATCTCATCGTTGCCCCGATCATCGGTGAATGTCACGCTGACCCGCACCCAGGCGCCCCCGTCTCCAGCCGCGAGGGTGTAGCGGTCGGTGAGCGGCGGCTCGCCGGGCTCGGGGCGAATTTGGGACCCGCCCGTGCCGTCGGCAGCAGTGGCGCGCCACCACCGATACGTGTAGCTGGCCGTGGTCACGCCGTTGGGATCCGTGATGCCGGAGACGTCCGCCATCAGGGTCTGCCCCACCTCCGGCGTGCCGGTGAGCGCCAGACCCGTGGCGGGGGCGCTCACTATGCCCGTCGCCTCACTGTCCAGGGTGTGGTCGTAAGAAGAATCGTCAGCGAAAGAGACTCTCACCAGCACCCGCCGGTCGGCGTCGGCGGCGGCCGGCACGTACGTGCTGTTCGTCTCGCCGGCAATGTCGGCCGCGCCCGTGCCGTCGGCATTGGCACGGCGCCACTGGTAGGTGAAAGCGAATCCTGCATCGCCGGCCCAGGCCTGGCTCAGGCCGTTGGCGTCATCGATGTCGGTGAGAATCGCCGTCAGGGTCTGACCCACGGCCGCCGCGCCATCGATGGTGGGAAGTCCCGTCGGCAACATATCAACCACGCTGGAACCCAGGCCGGTCAAGGTCTCGGCATTGTTCCCATCGTCGCGGAAATTGACTCGCACCAACAGCCGGCGGTTCGCATCGTCGGCGGTCAGCACGTACGTACTGTTCGTCTCGCCGACAATGTCGGCCGCGCCCGTGCCGTCGGCATTGGCGCGTTGCCACTGGTAGGTGAAAGCGAATCCTGCATCGCCGGCCCGGGCCCCGGTCAGGCCGTCCGGGTCCATAATGTCGTCGGTGTTGGCCGTCAGGGTCTCGCCCACTCGCGTCGTGCCCTGAATTATCGGCATTCCGGTCGCCGGCCCAGTCGCCGGGTCAGGCGCCGGCCCAGTCGCCGACTCAGCCACTTCGCGCCACGGGCTGCTCAGTACTTCGGGGAAGAATCCGTCATCGGTGAACCGCACGGTGACGCGCACAAAGTTACCCGCGTCTGCCGCCGCCAGGGTGTACGTGGAGGCGGTCCCAATCTGCACGGCCGCGTCGTCGGTACCGGCGGCGCGCTCCCACTCGTACGCGTAGTCTGCCATGGTCGTGCCGTCGGCATCCATAATGTCGCCGGTGTTGGCCGTCAGGGTCTCGCCCACCTGGTAGTCGCCCGTCACCTGCAGGCCCGTGGCGGGGGCGCCGGCCCCGGCCGCCGGGTCGTCGTTGTCGACGACTGTTACGCGCGCCGTGCGCGAGGAGCCGATGTCGTAGGGTAACGGCAATGCGCCGCTCGAGGCCAATACCTCCGCCGTCACGCGGACGCCGCCGCCTTCATGTACGTCGTTATTGTCGTTCGTGAGGAGGCCGGGTATCCTGGCCGAGGAGGCCCCGACCGGAATCGTGAAAGTGAGGACGGCGGGCAACGCCTCGGCAAAGACGTTGCTGTCCCCCTCCACGGTAATGTCGTAGCGGACCTCCAACGCCGCCGCCGTATCCCCGATCCGCCTGAACTCGAAACTCAGGCTCTCGCCTTCGCGAATTACTTCGTCGACCGCGTGCACCGTGACCCTGTTGTCGACGACCATTACGGTCGCCGTGCGCGGGGAGCCGACGTCGTAGGACAACGAGCCGCTCGAGGCCAATACCGTCGCCGTCACGCGGACGCCGCCGGCGTCGTTATTGTCGTTCGTGAGGAGGCCGGGTATCCTGGCCGAGGAGGCCCCGGCCGGAATCGTGAAAGTGAGGGGGTCAGGCAACGCCTCGGCAAAGACGTTGTTGCCCCCCTCCACGGTAATGTCGTAGCGAACCTCCAACGCCGCCGTCGTATCCCCGGTCCGACTGAACTCGAAACTCAGGCTCTCGCCTTCGAGAATTACTTCGTCGACCGCGTGCACCGTGACCCTCGGCGAGGCCTGTCCGAAAGCGGCCGGCGCCAGGGCGGTGCAGAGAAGTGCGAGCGCGAGCGAAAATGCACTCGTTGTGCGGCGCAGAGGCGCCGGGGAAACGCGGAGTGCGCCCGCCTGCGATACTCCGGCGGGCGGCGCAACGCCGGCCGCGGCGCGGGGCCGTGACCGGCGGCGATGGGCAAGAGAACGATGAACCGCCATCATGGGACTACGCGGGTAGATACGGAGGCGCTGGGTTGTTGCTGCCCCCCCCCCCCCCCCCCCC
>CAZDXS010000243.1:0-6300 GCA_964509455.1 uncultured Enterobacteriaceae bacterium
GCATTCTGAACGTTTAACCCCCCTCTTTCGCAAACTTATGAACTCGCGGCGCCCGCTCTCCCGCCCCGCCCGCCGCGTTTGCAAACCGCACTGCGAACGCCAGTGTAACACGGGCGATGACAACACGGCAACCGGATTGCCTGGCCCCGTAAATTCGGGAGACCAAAACCAAGCGCCGCCGTCTGTTCGTCACAAGGTACCCCAGCGGCGTTCGTAAAGCAAGCGCTTGTTGCGGGCGATGCGTACGCTGATGTTGACCCCCGGCCGGCGCGCCCAGGCGCCCGCGCCGAACCAAGGCGCCGGCACAACCAGGAATCCCCGGCGGATTGCGCCAGGCATAAAAAAATTCAACACAAGGGATTCTTTTGTGCTAAAATGGTGGGTTGTTTTGCCTGTGCAGGAATCGATCATTCGGCCTGACATCGACAATCACCCTGATTTTATAGATTTATTTGCCCAATGTCCAAAATTAAACTGCTTGAAGACCACGAGATCGAGAGCGATGAGTTCAACGAGTCGCAACTGAAACTGCTGATTGCCAAGGGCAAGGAGCAGGGTTTCATCACCTACCACGAGATGACGGAGTTCCTGCCCGACGAGGTGGTGGAGCCGGAGCAGATTGAGGACATCATCAGCGTTCTCACCGACATGGGCATAGAAGTCCACGAGTTCCCGCCGGACCTTGACCAGCTGATATCCAGCAACGGGGCGGACCAGGACGAGGCGGCCGCCTCCCTGGCCGCCCTGAAAGAAGAGGCCGGCGCGACCGGCGACCCGGTGCGCACCTACATGCGGGAAATGGGCAGCGTTGACCTGCTGGACCGCAAGGGCGAAATTAAAATCGCCAAGCGCATTGAAGCCGGCTCCCGCCAGGTGTTGCAAGCGCTCTCCCGGTACTCCGGCGCCGTAGAGGCGCTGTTGCAGGGGTACGCGCGCGTTCAGGAGGGAGCGGGCAAGTTGCCCGAGATCATTATCGGGTTCAGCGCCCAGGAGGAGTACCCCGACAACGGGTTGCCGCCGACTCCGCGCAAGCAGGCGGCGGGCGCCGACAAGAACGGCAACGGCAAGGCGGAAAACGCCATTGACGAGGAGAAAGTCGGCAAGGTCATCAAGAAGCTTGACGGGCAACACAAGAAGTTGCTCAGGGCCCTCAAGCGCAACGGCGCCGGGCACGAGAAGACCATTGCCGTCCAGGAGGAAGTGACGACCAGCTTCCTGCGCCTGCGCTTGGCGCCCAAGTTCATCGTGGAGTTGGTTGAGCGCGTGCGCCTGCTGGCGGAACTGGTCCGCAAGGCGGAGAACGAAATCCAGCACCTGTGCGTCGCCACGGCAGGAATGCCGCGCAAGGCGTTCATTGCCTCTTTCACCCACAACGGCAGGGAGCCCGGCTGGCTCAAGGAGCAGGTGGAGGGCAACCATCGCTACTCCAAGCGGCTGGCGTCCGTCATGGACGAGGTGAGTGAAACGCAACAGCACCTGGCCGTTGCGCTGGAGAAAAGCATGCTTGCCGCCGGCGAGATAAAGCAGATTAACAAGGAGATATCCATGGGCGAGGCGAAAATGCGCACGGCGAAGAAGGAGATGGTGGAAGCCAACCTGCGCCTGGTCATTTCCATCGCAAAGAAGTACACCAATCGCGGCCTGTTGTTTCTGGACCTGATACAGGAAGGCAATATCGGCCTGATGAAAGCCGTGGACAAGTTTGAGTACCGGCGCGGTTACAAGTTCTCCACGTACGCGACCTGGTGGATTCGCCAAGCCATCACGCGCTCCATTGCGGACCAGGCCCGGACCATTCGCATTCCGGTGCACATGATCGAAACCATCAACAAGCTGAATCGCATCCAGCGGAAAATATTGCAGGAAAAGGGGCGGGAGGCCACGCCGGATGAGCTGGCCGAGGAGATGGAGATGCCCAAGGAGAAAGTGCGCAAGGTGATGAAGATCTCCAAGGAGCCCATTTCCATGGAACAGCCCGTGGGTGATGACGATTCCGCCCTGGGCGACTTCCTCAGGGACGAGAAAACGCAAGCGCCCAGCGATTACGCCAACTTTGAAGGGTTGCGGCAGGTGATGATGGAGGCGCTGGGCGAGCTGACGTCCAGGGAGGCCATCGTGCTGTGCATGCGCTTCGGCATCCAGATGAACACCGACCACACCCTGGAGGAGGTGGGCAGGCAATTCAACGTTACCCGGGAGCGGATACGGCAAATTGAGGCCAAGGCCCTGCGCAAGTTGCGCCATCCCAGCCGGGCGGAGCAACTGAGAACGTTTTTCGAAAGCAAGCGCTGAGCGGCCGGCGCCGGGGCGTGGTGCGCGGCGCCGGCGGCAGTCGATTCTCCCCGCCCGCGCGCCGCGACAACCTCAGCACCGCCCGCCGGCGCCCGGCGCTGGGGCGGTGAGGCGTCTGCCTGGCGCAACCGCCCTCTTCCTGTCCGTATGCAAAAGCCGCCGCTGAGTGCCTGTCGTCGGTGGTTGTCCGGCTCGGCCGCCCTCTTCGCGTGAAGCGGTAGCCGCTGGCGAACATGGGAACGGGGGTTGCGCCGGCGGCCGCCCGGCACAACTGCTTCCCTCGCGCGAGGCGGTAGCCGATGGCGAGCACGGGGGCAGGGGTTTTTCCGGCAACATCTCCCTGCCCACACGCCGCGACAACGCTTGGTACAACCGCCTGGCGCAACCGCCTCTTTCCCCGGCACGGAGGTCGAGCGCCCGGCGGCGCCGGCGCACCCCGCCCAAACCACATACTTTGTGCGCCAGTGCAGATTTTTTATGCCCTTGGGTGTATAATCGCCCCTGTGTTACAGGTGTGGGCCTGTAGCTCAGTCGGTCAGAGCAGTGGACTCATCAAGATAAGGTGCGTTCATATCGAAAGGTATGAAATGAACGGGATGAATTCAGGGGAACCTTACCCCGTCCGCGATGTTGCGAGGACGGGATGGCAACCCTGAGCCAAGCCGGGGGTACACCCCCGGAAGGTGCAGAGACTACCTGGGAACTGTAGCGTTCTTAATAACAGGCCAGAGCGTCCCGTACCCTAACGCCGCGGGCGAGGGTAATGAGATAGTCCGCTCCTTTCAGAAATGAAAGGGTGAAGTGAATCCATTTGTCGTAGGTTCAAATCCTACCGGGCCCACCAGTCATTCGCCCCGGCGGCGCCGGGCAGGGCCGCCGCAGGCGGTATGTTCGCACGCCAAGCCGGCGCGGTCGCAACGCAACGGCTTAAGGCGCCGGGCGTTGCCCGCAACCGCAGAAAGCGCTTCCACGCGCCCGGCCGAGCCGGCGCGGTCAAGGGTGCCGGGCAAAACACGCCACCGCCGCCGTTTCCGCGCGACAAGCCGGCGCGGCCAAGGGCGCCGGGCGCAATGCGCCGTGACTTCCCATCATCCCGCTCGTCCAAGCCCGCTCGTTCAGACCCGTTTGTCCGGGGCGGCCCCGTCGCCACCGGGCAGGAGCGCCGGGTAAACACGCCGCCGCCGCCGTTTCCGCGCGACAAGCCGGCGCGGCCAAGAGCGCCGGGCGCAATGCGCTGTGACTTCCCATCATCCCACTCGTCCAGGCCCGCTCGTTCGGGCCCGCTCGTTCGGGCCCGCTTGCCCAGGGCGGCCCCGACGCCGCTGGGCAAGACCGCCGCAACAGGCGGCGTCTTCAGATGCCGAGCGGGGCTGGCGCGGCTAAGGCGCCAGGCGCGACAGACGCCAGGCGTCGCCTGCCCGAACATACAGCAGGCGGTCGTGCAGGCGGTTTTCCCGCCCCTGCCAGAACTCCATACGCTCGGGCCTGACCCGGTAGCCCACCCAGGCGGCAGGACGCGGCACGGGACCGCCGGCGTAGTGCGCCGTAACCTCCGCCATCCTGCCGTCCAGGGAGGCCCGGTCGGCCACGGGGGCGCCTTGATCCGCCGCCCACGCGGCCAGCCGGCTGGCGCGCGGCCGGGTATTGAAGTAGGCGTCCGCCTCTTGTTCCGGCAACAGCGCCGCCGCGCCTTCCACTCGCACCTGGCGGTGCATTTGCGACCAGTAAAACGCCAGCGCCGCTTGCGGGTTTTCCGCCAGTTGCCGGCCCTTGGCGCTGAGGGCATGGGTGTAAAAAGAAAACCCCTGCTGGTCCAGCCCTTTCAGCAACACGTAACGCACCGCGGGAGCGCCGTCCCGGGTCGCCGTCGCCAGCGCCATGGCGTTGGGCAACGGCACGCCGAACTCAATCGCTTGTTGCAACCAGTCCTGGAACTGCTCGATGGGGTCGTCTCTGACGTCCTGTTCCAGCAACGCCTCGCGGCGATATTCTTCGCGCAGGTCTGAAAAGGAAATACCCATGGCGTTACGGGCGGGTCGATGCCGCCGCCGCAACCAGCGAGCGGCGACTTGCCGCAGCCGCAACGCAAGCTGCAACGGCGCCGACGCGCCAGGCGCTCACGCCGACTCCCGGCATGCCCGCGCCCGGTCCTGGGACGCGACCACGCCGCAACAATGCGCCGCGCCGCAAGACGCCGCAACCAGCAACAAGCGGCGACCCGCCGCCGCAAGGCAAGCCGCAACAGCGCCGGCGCAACCGGCCCTCACACCGACTCCCGGCAGGCCCGCGCCCGCCCCTGGGCCGCGACCATGCCGCAACACCGCACCGCACCGCAAGACGCCGCAACCAGCAGCAAGCGGCGACCCGCCGCCGCAAGGCAAGGCGCAACAGCGTCGGCGCAACCGGCCCTCACGTCGACGCCCGGCAGACGCGCGCCTGGTCCTGGGCCGCGACCACGCCGCGGCAATGCGCCGCGACGCAAGACGCCGCAACCAGCAACAAGCGGCGACCCACCGCCGCAAGGCAAGCCGCAACGGCGCCGGCGCAACCGGCGCTCACGCCGACTCCCGGCAGGCCCGCGCCCGGTCCTGGGCCTCCACCACGGCCAGGGCGGACATGTTGGTGATGTCGTGCACGGTGGCGGCATTGGTCAGGATGTGGGCGGGCTTGACCGCCCCCACCAGCAACGGCCCCACGGTTACCCCGCCGCCCAACATTTTTAGCAGGTTGTAAGCGATGTTGGCCGCATCTATGTTGGGCAGGATCAACGTGTTGGCGCGGCCGCGCAGCTTCGAGTCGGGGAAGGCGTTGCTGCGTATGGTCTCCGAGACGGCCGCATCGGCGTGCATCTCGCCTTCCACCACCAGTTGCGGCG
This sequence comes from uncultured Enterobacteriaceae bacterium, assembly GCA_964509455.1. Taxonomy (GTDB): domain Bacteria; phylum Pseudomonadota; class Gammaproteobacteria; order Eutrophobiales; family Eutrophobiaceae; genus JAAXHV01. The sequence goes on from CAZDXS010000243.1 coordinate 5,168, forward strand.
CGGCTTCTTGCAGGATTTGCACCGCTTCGCGCATTTTCAGGGACGAGGCGTTGTCGCGGCTGCCAAAGTTGGAGTGGGAGATCAGGGCGATGCGCGGCTTGATGCCGAAGCGTTGCACGGCCTCCGCCGTGAGCAGGGTCATCTCCACCACCTGGTCGACGGTGGGCGTCGGGGTTACATGGGTGTCGCAGAGGAAAAACGTGCCGCCGGGCAATACCAGCACTGTTACGGCAGAGAACTCCTTGACGTTCTCCTGCTTGCCGACAATATCGCGCACGTGCGTTAGGTGGTTGACGAACGGGCCCACGATGCCGCACAGCATGGCGTCTACGTCCCCGTTGCGCAACAACAGGGCGGCCAGGGCGGACGACTGGGTGCGCGCGATGCGGCGCGCCTCGTGGGGAGAAATGCCGGTTCTGCCCTTGATGCCGTGATACAGCTCCGCCAGCTCCTGGCAACGCTGGTCTTTTATGGGGTTGATCACCTGGAAATCCCGGCCCCCGGCGATGGCCAGTCCCAGCTCCTTGATGCGGCGGTTGATGACTTCCGGCCGCCCCAGCAACAGGGGTTGCGCCAACCCCTCGTCCACCACTTGTTGCACCGCTTGCAACACGCGGCGCTCCTCCCCCTCCGCATAGACGATGCGTTTCGGCTCCCGGGAAGCCTGGTCAAACACCGGGTTCATGATGGTGCCGGTCTGAAAGACGAACTGGATCAGCCCCTGCCGGTAGGTCTTGAAGTCGGTAATGGGCCGGGTCGCCGCGCCGCTCTTCATGGCGGCCCGGGCCACCGCCGGCGCCAGGCGCACGATCAGGCGCGGGTCAAAGGGCTTGGGAATGATGTACTCCGGGCCAAAGGTGAGGTCGCGCCCGCCGTAGGCGCGGGAGACCACCTCCGACGATTCGGCCATGGCCAGGTCGGCGAGGGCCTTGACGCAGGCGATTTTCATCTGCTTGTTGATGGTGGTGGCGCCCACGTCCAAGGCGCCCCGAAAGATGTAGGGGAAGCACAATACGTTGTTCACCTGGTTGGGATAGTCGGAGCGCCCGGTGGCGATGACGGCGTCGGGACGCGCCCGCTTCGCCGCCGCGGGCTGAATTTCCGGCACCGGGTTGGCCAGGGCCATGATGATG
>CAZDXS010000244.1:0-3647 GCA_964509455.1 uncultured Enterobacteriaceae bacterium
GCACAGCGCCGGAGCGCACGGCGCAGCGCCGGAGCGCACGGCCCAGCGCGGCGCCGGCGGGCGGCCCAGCACCGGGGAGTAGCGGCGCAACGCCGCAGCGCCGGAGCGCACAGTGCCGGAGCGGGCGGGCGGTGTCGAACGAACGCGCGACCGCCGTTGGCAACGAACACCATTGACGAGAGGCAAACGATGAAAGCAGTCCTGTTGGAAGAGATTGGCGGCCCCGCCAACCTCAAGATCGGCGCGGCGGAGACGCCCGAGCCGGCGGCGGGCGAGGTGCGGGTGAAGCTGAAAAACTCCGCGTTGAACCGGCGCGATTACTGGATCACCGTGGGCAAATATCCGCGCACCCAGTTGCCCTGCATTGCCGGCTCCGACGGCGCCGGCGTGGTGGACGCCGTGGGCGCCGGGGTTGACAGCGCCATGATAGAGCGCGAGGTAGTCGTTTATCCGGCGCGGGCCTGGGGCGACAACCAGGCCGCGGCCGGCCCCGACTTTCGCGTGCTGGGCATGCCCGATCAAGGCACGTTCGCCGAGTACATCTGTTGCCCGGCGACGGACGCGTACGACCGCCCCGCCCACTTGAGCTGGGAGCAAGCCGCCGCGGTGCCCCTGGCCGGACTGACTTCCTGGCGGGCGGTGGCGACGCAGGCGCAGGTGAAGCCGGGGCAGACCGTGCTGGTCACCGGCGCCGGCAGCGGCGTCTCCACGTTCGCCGTGCAGTGGGCCGCCGCCCTAGGCGCGGAAGTGTACGTTACCAGCGGCTCGGAGCAGAAAATTGACATGGCCAGGAGCATCGGCGCTCGCGGCGGCGCCGATTACCGGCAGGACGATTATTGCAAGACGCTGAAAAAGCAGTCCGGCGGCTTCGACGCGATCATCGACAGCGCCGGCGGCGATGACATGAACACCCTCCTGGGAACCCTGAAACCCGCCGGCCGCTTCGTCTTCTTCGGCGCCACCCTGGGCAATCCCAGGACGGGCCTGGAGCTGGCGCGGCTGTTTTTCAACCAGGTGCGCATCCAGGGCACCATGATGGGATCCAACGCCGAGTTCCAGGCAATGCTGGACTTTCTCTGCGACAAGAAGATTGAGCCGGTGGTGGACCGCATCCTGCCCATGGACGAAGCCGCGGCGGCGCACCAGTTGCTGGCATCATTCAGCCAGGCGGGCAAGATCGTGTTGCAGAACGAGTGAGGGCCGGCACCATGGAGCAGGCAATTATTTACGACGGGATCCGCTCCCCTTTTGGCCGCTACGGCGGCGCCTTGGCCGCGCGGCGCCCGGACGACCTGCTGGCGGACGTCATCGCGGCGCTGCTGAAAAGAACCGGCACGGACGGCGCCCTGGTGGAAGACGTGGTGATCGGCAACACCAACCAGGCGGGGGAGGATTGCCGCAACATAGCGCGCAACGCCGCCCTGCTGGCGGGCCTGCCGGTGTCGGCGCCGGGCGTTACCGTCAACCGCCTGTGCGGCAGCGGCGCGGCGGCGACCCTGGACGCGGCCCGCGCCCTTTGTTGCGGGCAGGGGCGGCTGTTCATCGCCGGCGGCGTGGAGAGCATGAGCCGCTCGCCCTGGGTGATGAGCAAGGCGGAAAACCCCTTTGACCGCAACCAGCAGATGTATGACAGCACCCTGGGCTGGCGTTTCCCCAACCCGGCCCTGGTCGCGCGCTACGGCGAGGACGCCATGGCGCAGACGGCGGACAACCTGGCGCGGGAGTTTGACATCGGGCGCGAAGACAGCGACGCGTTCGCCTGCGCCTCCCAGCAACGCTACGCGGCGGCGCGCCAGGCCGGCTTTTACCAGGACGAACTGGCGGCCGTGGAAATTCCAGCGCGGCGGCGCAAGGACCCGCCCGCCGCAGTGACGGAAGACGAGCACCCGCGCCCCGACGTCACCCTGGAAAAACTGGCGGCGTTGCGCCCCCTGTACCCGGACGGCGTCGTCACCGCCGGCAACGCCTCCGGCCTCAACGACGGCGCCGTCGCCTTGTTGCTGGGCAACGAGGAGATAGGGCAAGAACTGGGATTGAAGCCCCGGGGGCGCGTCCTGGCGGGCGCCGTCGCCGGCGTGGAGCCGCGCATCATGGGCATAGGTCCCGTCCCCGCCTCGCGCAAGGCCTTGGAGCGCACCGGCCTGACCCTGGACGACCTGGACGTAATAGAAATCAACGAAGCTTTCGCTGCCCAGGTGCTGGCATGCCTGAAACAGCTGCAAATTGACTTCGCGGATGAGCGGGTCAACGCCAACGGCGGCGCCGTCAGCATAGGGCATCCCCTGGGCGCCTCCGGGGCGCGCCTCGTCCTGACGGCGTTGCGGCGCTTGGAGCAGGGACAGGGGCGCTACGGCCTGGTGACCCTGTGCATTGGCATCGGCCAGGGCATCGCGCTAGTCATCGAGAGGCTGTAGGGCGGCGGCGCAACGGCGCTTGGAGCAGGAACAGGGGCGCTACGGCCTGGTCGCCCTGTGCATCGGCATTGGCCAAGGCATCGCGCTGGTCATCGAGAGGCTGTAGGACGGCGGCGCAACGGCGCTCGACCGGAGCGTTCGAACGAGGGCGCTACGGCCTGGCAACCTTGTGCATTGGCATCGGCCAGGGCATCGCGCTGGTCATCGAGAGGCTGTAGGGCGGCGCAACGGCGCCCGCCCGGAGCGTGCGAACAGGGGTGCTACGGCCTGGTGACCCTGTACATTGGCATCGGCCAGGGCATCGCGCTGGTCATCGAGAGGCTGTAGGGCGGCGGCGCAACGGCGCCCGCCCGGGTCAGTACTGCGACTCCGGCGTGCGTACTACCAGGCCGTCCAGCTCCGCTGTTACTTTCAACTGGCAACTCAGGCGGCTGGTCGGCTGGGGATTTATGACGAAGTCCAGCATTTCCTTTTCCATGTCCTGGGGCGCCGGCAACTTGTCAAACCACTCCTCGGCAACGTGCACGTGACAGGTGGCGCAACTGCAAGCGCCGCCGCATTCGGCGACAATGCCGGCAACCCCGTTGTTCACGGCGGTCTGCATGACGCTCAACCCCTCCTTGGCGTCTATTGTAGTTTCCGCGCCGTCAAACGCGATGTAGGTGATTTTGGGCATTTTATGTTCCCTGAAATACTAAAAAAGGCGGTGCGACCATGCTGTCCCGCACGCCGGAAAAAGCGGATTATAAAACAGCTCGCCGCGGCCTGCAGGATTTATTGCGGAACGGGATGCCGCTTATCCACTCATCCAAGGCGCGGGACTGCGAAACCAGCGCCCCGCCGCCAGGCGCTGGACGGCCGGTTCGACTTGCCGCGGCGAGAAGCGAGGGGCGGGGGCGGTTGCGCCCGGCGCTCTGGCGCCCGGCATCATCTGCGAACGCAAGAGCGCCCGCCATTTCGAAGCCTGGCATCATCTGCGGAGGCCGCGCTTGCCCCCAGGCCGCACCCCAAGGGCGGGACGGCGAGAGACTAGCTGTCGCGCGCGGCACCCGGTGCTACGTCGGGGTTTGCGGCGACGGGCCCGGCTCGAAAACGACCACCCGCACGTCCCCCGCATCGCCCAGAGCCTGCTCTAGGCGCGGTCGCACCTCCCGCCACGACAACCCGCCCAGGCCGCATCCCAGGGGCGGGACGGCGAGGGACTGAATGCTTCGCTCGCGGATGGTCCGGGCC